>CAYWZF010000003.1:50409-82311 GCA_964461555.1 uncultured Robiginitalea sp.
GCCTTTACGGCCCTGGCCAATGCCTGGGGCGACCGGTATATCGACAATGTGCCCACCACTGGCCTGGTACACCTGCGCTTTGAGGCGGGGCACTGGGCCGACCTTTCCAAAGGGCACACCCTGGCGGTGGTCTTTCCCAAAAACCTGAAATGACGCATGAGTAAAAGACAATATATCAACCGCGAAATCAGCTGGCTGCGTTTCAATGGGCGTGTTCTGCAGGAGAGCGAGGACAAATGCGTCCCCCTGATCGAGCGGCTGCGCTTTCTGGGCATCTTCTCCAACAACCTCGACGAATTTTTCAAAGTGCGCTACGCCACCGTCAAGCGCATCGTGCTGGCAGGCAAGTCGGGCAAGAGCGTGCTGGGGGGCGAACGCGCCAAAGACCTGCTCGACGAGATCACCAATACCGTGATCGAACAACAGGAAAAGAGCATCGAGATTTTGCATGCCATCGAGAAGGAGCTTGAAGCGGAGAACATTTTCATCATCAATGAAACCGAGATCCAGCCCCAGCAGGAGGAATTCCTGAAATCGTATTTCATCCAGAATGTGAGCCCGGTGCTGATGACCATCATCCTGGATGAACACTCCCAGTTCCCGACCCTCAAAGACACCGCGGCCTACCTGGCGGTGCGCATGGAAATGCTGCATGAACACCAGGGGGGCCGAAACGGGCAGATACGCTATGCGCTTATCGAGATTCCCAAAGGAAGCAACCGTTTCATTGAACTACCGAAAGAAGGCGACAAGCACTACATAATTCTGCTCGACGACCTGATCCGGTACAGCCTTCGCAACATTTTCAACATGTTTGCCTTCGAGCGCATCACGGCCCATATGATCAAGATCACCCGCGACGCCGAGCTCGATATCGACAATGACCTGAGCAAGAGCTTTATCGAAAAGCTCTCGACCAGCGTGGAGCACCGCAAGATCAGTGAACCGGTGCGCTTTGTCTATGACCGGGACATTGGGCAAGACACCCTGAAATTCCTCAAGGGGCGCATGAACATACAGGAAGACACCGACAGCGTGATCCCTGGCGGCCGCTACCACAACCGCCGCGATTACATGGGCTTCCCGAGCCTGGGGCGCGCCGACCTGCTCTACGAGAAGATAAAACCCCTGCCTGTGAAGGGGTTGAGTATCGAGGGAAGCCTGCTGGATCAGATCGCAAAAAGGGATTACCTGCAGCACGTGCCCTACCATACCTTTACCTATGTGATCAAATTCCTGCGCGAAGCGGCCCTCGACCCCAGGGTGCGCAGCATCAAGATCACGGTGTACCGCCTGGCTGCCAATTCTCAGGTGGCGGCCTCCCTGATCAACGCGGTCAAGAACGGGAAACAGGTCACCGTGCTCATCGAGCTGCAGGCGCGCTTTGACGAACAGGCCAACATCGAGTATGCCGAACAGCTGCAGGCCGAGGGCGTCAGGCTCAAATTCGGGGTGCCGGGCCTGAAGGTCCACAGCAAGATCTGCGTGATCGAGCGCGAGGAAAAGGAGGGGCTCAGGCGGTATGGCTTCATCAGCACCGGGAACTTCAACGAGGCCACGGCCCGGGTGTACACCGATTACACCCTGTTCACCGCCCATGAGCCTATTCTGAAGGAAGTCAACAAGGTCTTCGACTTTTTTGAGACCACATACAAGGTTCGCCAGTACAAACACCTGATCGTATCTCCCCACTATACCCGCACCCGTTTCGAACGGCTGATCAGGCAGGAGATTGCCAATGCCCGGGCCGGAAAGGAGGCCTGGATCAAGATCAAGATGAACAATTTCACCTCCTACGACATGGTAGACCTGCTCTATGAGGCCAGCAATGCCGGGGTGAAGATACAGCTCATCATCAGGGGCATCTGCTGCCTGGTCCCCGGGGTTCCCGGCATGAGCGAGAATATTGAGGCCATCGGCATTGTCGATAAGTTTTTGGAACACCCCAGGGTCTTTATCTTCGCCAATGAAGGCGACCCCCAGGTCTTCATTTCTTCGGCCGACTGGATGACCCGCAACCTGGATTACCGGGTAGAGGTGGGGTGCCCGATTTACCAGGACGACATCAGGCAGGAGCTCATAGACACCTTCGAAATCTCGTGGCGCGACAACGTGAAGGCGCGCGTTTACGACGCCACCCAGTCAAATGGCTACCGCAGCAACGATTTGCCGCCTTTCCGCTCCCAGTTCGAGATGTACGATTACTATGTGCGAAAACTGCAGGACACCCGTGAAGATTCGTAAGTTTGCTGCCATAGATATCGGCTCCAATGCCATTAGGTTACTCATCCAGAACGTCATCGAAGCGCCTGACCGCCCGGTGCGCTTCAACAAAAGCTCCCTTTTGCGGGTACCGGTGCGCCTGGGGGAAGACAGCTTCCTGACCGGCCGGATTTCCCCAAAGAACGAAGTGCGGATCGAAAAGACCCTGCGCGCCTTCGGCCTGCTCATGGAGGTGAGCGGGGTGGAGCGCTACCGGGCCTGCGCCACCTCGGCCATGAGGGAGGCTGAAAACGGGCCCTCCATCCTTGAACGGATCAGGCTCGAGACCGGTATGCGGGTCGAACTGATCGACGGGCGGGAAGAAGCCGCGATCATCGCCGCTACCGACCTGAGGCGCTTCCTGAAGCCCCAGACCACCTACCTGAATGTGGATGTGGGGGGAGGAAGCACCGAATTCACCTGGTTCGTACAGGGGGTACCCGTCCAGTCGCGCTCCTTTCGGATCGGCACGGTGCGCCTTCTTGACGGGATCGTCACCCCGGCAGACTGGGACGAGCTGGAGGACTGGCTCAGACGTGAATCGGCCCCCTTTGCGCAGGTCGAGCTCATCGGTTCGGGAGGCAACATCAACAAGCTGCACAAGATGTCGGGCCGCAAGCGCGAACAGCCGCTAACCTATAATTGGCTGTACCGGCAGTACCGGTTTCTGGAGGGGATGACCTATGAGCAGCGCGTGGCCGAGATCGGCCTCAACCCCGACCGGGCCGACGTGATCTTGCCTGCCGCCCAAATCTTCCTGGCCGCAGCCCGCTGGAGCAGGGCGCGCCGGATCTACGTTCCGCAAATGGGGTTGGCAGACGGCATCATCCGCCATATGTACTACGACGGGGTATTGCCCAGGGAGGAGTAATACGGCCTTCAGCCGTGCACCGTTTCGCGTGTGCCGAGCCCTTTCATGATCTCCGCCTCATAGGTCAGCAGTTCCTGCCATTTGCGGTCCACTTCCTGTCGATTACCGTACTGGCGCGCGAAATTCAGGAAAAGGGTGTAGTGGCCGGCTTCGCTGATCATGAGCTTCCGGTAGAATTCGGCCAGGTCCCGGTCTTGCAGCTCTTCCGAAAGCAGCCTGAAACGCTCGCAGCTTCGCGCCTCGATCAGGGCCGCGTACAGCAGGCGGTGGATGAGCAGGTCTTTCCGGCTACCCCCCTTGGGGAAGAATTTCATGAGCTCCACCACGTATTCGTCTTTCCGGTACCGCCCCAGGGTCTTGCCCCGCGCGAGGATGCGGTCGTGCACCATTTTGAAATGCCCCATCTCCTCACGGGCGAGGGCCACCATTTCAGTGACCAGTTCGGGGTACTCCGGGAAGTTGACGATCAGGGAAATGGCCGTACTGGCGGCCTTCTGTTCGCAAAAGGCGTGATCGGTCAGAATCTCGTCAATGTTTTTCTCCACGATATTGACCCAGCGGGGGTCGGTGGGCAGTTTCAGGCCTAGCATCGGTCTCAGTTTTGCGCTAAGGTACGAACTTCAGGTGGTTTCATTTTTCAACGGCCATTGTTACCCCGGCCCTGCGGGATTCCGGAGAATTATAGTTAATTTTGTGGGAGGCGGCCCATCAGTGGGCCGTTCGCCTGAAAAGAGCCCAATAGCAGCAGCGCCTATGAAATCCCCACCCGTTGCGGAACGCCTGAAGGAATTATTATCCAAGCAATTGAGCCCCGGGCAGGGGCAATGGCTCGAAAGCCGGCTGGGGGTATCCCTGCATCCTCCCTCAGGGAGGGACCTGTTCCTGACCTACACGCTGATCGGGCGCAGGTTCCCGTCAACCCGGGTGGAAATCCCCGGGGAGGGGCGCGACCGCCTGCGCGACTACCTGGCCCTGCACGGGGTCTCCCTGGATCAGCTGGCCCGGATCTACCTCCTTGCCGCCGCCCTCGAACGCGATCCGTATTACTTCATCCCAAAGGTGGGCACCCTGATCCAGGTGGCTGATACGGGGGAATTGATTACGTTCCTTCGCTTTTTGCCCGCCCTGCCGCACTCCGAGGAATTTGCGGCCACGGCCGTAGATGCCCTGCGAACCAACATCTCGACGGTCTTTGACGCCATCGCCCTGCAGAACCCCTATCCCGAGACCCATTTCGATCAGGGGCAGTGGAACCAGATGTACCTCAAGGCGGCCTTCATGCAGCGCGACCTGCTGAAAATAATCGGCGTGGAGCACCGGGCCAACGCCGCCCTGGCGCGCATCATCTCCGACTACGCCCATGAGCGGTGGGCGGCTTCGCGCCCTGTAGACCCCCTGATCTGGAGGCCGGTGGGCCCCTTCCTAGACGAACCCCTTCTGGCCGATATGAAACGCCTGCTTGAAAGCCCCGACCAACGCGAACAAATGGCCGGCTTCCTCTGTTGCAGGGTTTCCAAAAGCCCGAAGGCCGCCGCCCTGTTTGCCGGGCACCCGCTACAGGCCGCCTATGCCGCAAAACCTTTTGACTGGAAAGAACTTAATGCCTGAAAAATGGAAGACAAATTGCGATTTATCGACCCACACATCCATATGACCTCGCGCACCACCGACGATTACGAAGCCATGGCTGCCGCCGGGGTGGTGGCAGTTATTGAGCCTGCCTTCTGGATGGGGCAGCCGAGAACCCAGGTGGGGACGTTCCAGGACTACTTCAGCAGCCTGGTGGGCTGGGAGCCCTTCAGGGCCAGCCAGTTCGGGATCAAACATTACTGCACCATAGGCCTGAACTCCAAGGAGGCCAACAATGTCGCCCTGGCCGAGGAGGTAATGGAGCTATTGCCCCTGTACCTGCAAAAGGAGAATGTCGTGGCAGTGGGGGAGATCGGCTACGACGATCAGACCCCCGCAGAAGACCGGTTTTTCAGGGCCCAGCTCGAACTGGCCAGAGAGCTTGGGATGAGCGTGCAGATCCACACCCCCCACCGCGACAAGAAGGCCGGGACCATCCGCAGCATGGAAGTATGCCTCGAGCACGGGCTCGACCCGGCCGACGTGATTATCGACCACAACAATGAAGAAACCGTAAAGGATGTCCTCGACCGCGGTTTCTGGGCGGCCTTTACCATTTACCCAAAGACCAAGATGGGCAATGAGCGCATGGTGGAAGTCATCAGGCAGTACGGGAGTGAACGCATCATCGTAGACAGTTCGGCCGACTGGGGCGTGAGCGACCCGCTGGCCGTGCCCAAAACGGCCTCCCTGATGCTCAGGAGGGGCATTGCCAGGGCCGACGTGGAGCGCAGTTGCTACCAAAATGCCCTGGAGGCCTTCAGCCGCAACAGCCGCATGCGCGAATCAGACTGGCTGAGTGCCGGAGGAATCGACCAGCGCCTGTTGTTCAACGACAACAGCGTGCTTCGGGGGCAGGCGCCCCGGGTAGACTCCGATCAAATCAGCTGAGATGGAACAGTCCCGTTTGCGCGGTTACCTGCGCCTGATGCGCCCGGCCAACCTGCCCACGGCTGCAGCCGATATCCTCGCCGGAGTGGCCATAGCCGGCGGGTACCCCGGGCATTTCCCTTCGGCATACGACCTGCTGGCCTATGGCCTGCCGGTCTTGCTGCTCTGTGTTGCCTCGGCCCTGCTGTATGCGGGGGGCGTGGTCTTGAACGACGTGTTCGACGCCTCCCTCGATGCCGTGGAGCGGCCTGAGCGCCCGATCCCGAGCGGGCTCGTGAGCCTTAAGAACGCAGCGATTTTCGGAAGCGCCCTGCTGCTGGCCGGCTGTGCGCTGGCTTTCTGGCTGGGGACCGACCTGGGCCTGGTCGCCCTGTTGCTGACGGGCGGGATTTTGTTCTACGACAGCCTGGCCAAAAAGCACGATCTGTTCGGACCCCTGGTCATGGGGTCTTGCCGGGCCCTGAACCTCTGGCTGGGTATCAGCCTGGTGCCGCTGGTGGCACCCTGGAAGTACCTCTGGGTGCCGCTGCTCTACATCTTTGCCGTGACGGCTGTGAGCCGGGGAGAAGTACACGGCAGCCACCGGCCATACCGGGTGCTGGCAGCTATTTTGTACGCTGTGGTTATCTTTGGCACGGCCGGCCTGATCTACTGGGAAACCGGCAGGTGGTTATGGCCCCTGGCCTTTTTGCTTTTGCTGGCGGTTATGGTGTACCGCCCCCTGGTGGGGGCCATCCGGGATGGGAAGCCCGCTTCGATTCGGGCTGCCGTGAAAGGGGGCGTGCTGGGCATCGTTGCCCTGGATGCCAGCTGGGCGGCCGGCTACGGGCCCTGGTGGCTGCCCCTGCTGGTGCTGCTGCTGTTTCCTCTGGCTGCCGGCCTGGCCCGCAGGTTTGCCATTACCTGATAACGAGAAAGGATGAATGCATCGATAGAACGTACTTTTCATATCCCGTACACCCATCGGCTCCTGTTCACCGAAGGGGTCTTCGCCCCTGAAAACCCGCTCCTGGCAGGGGTAGTGGCGAAATCCCGGCCCGGGGGGGCGGTCAGGCTGCTTTTTGTGCTCGATTCGGGCGTGGCCGGGGCCTGGCCCGGCCTGCAGCAAACCATCGAGGGGTATTGCGAGGCCCATCGTGAGCAACTGGTGTTTACGGAGGTCCTCACGGTACCCGGGGGGGAAGCCTGCAAGAATTCGGAAGCCCCGGTACAACATGTGCTCGAAGCGATCGAGCGGCAGCGGATTTGCCGCCATTCGGTCGTGGTGGCCATCGGGGGAGGGGCCGTGATCGACATGGTCGGGTACGCCGCCGCCATCGCCCACCGCGGGGTGGGCCTGATCCGGATCCCCACCACGGTGCTGGCGCAGAACGACGCGGCCGTAGGGGTGAAGAACGGCCTGAACTACTTTGGCAAAAAGAATTTCGTCGGCACTTTTGCCGTGCCCCTGGCCATCATCGATGACCGCGATTTTTTGAAAACCCTGGAAGACCGCGACTGGATTGCAGGCACGGCCGAGGCCGTGAAAGTGGCCCTGATCAGGGATGCTGCGTTTTTCGAGACCCTTGAAAAGGAGGCCGGCGCCCTGAGACGGCGCGACCCGCAGGCCATGGACCGGCTTATTTTCAGGTGTGCCGAACTGCATATCGACCACATCGCCCTGGGCGGCGACCCGTTCGAGAGCGGCTCGTCGCGCCCGCTCGATTTCGGGCACTGGGCGGCCCACAAACTGGAATACCTCACTGACTATGCCCTGCGCCATGGGGAGGCGGTTGCCCTGGGTATGGCCCTTGATGTGGTGTACAGCGCCAGAATCGGGTTGATTCGCGAAGCGGAAAAAGACCGCATTCTGAAGCTGCTGACCGCCCTCGGGTTTTCCCTGGGGCTCCCCGAGGCTTTGCCGGGCGGCCCTGCTGCCCTGCTTGACGGGATCGAGGAATTCCGGGAACACCTCGGGGGAAAGCTGACCATCACCCTGCTTGAAGGCATAGGCCAAAAACGCGATACCCACCACATCGACCGGGCCGTCATGGAGGCGGCCATCAGGGAACTCTGGCCGCAAATACCATCTAAATCGCATGCCTGATGCTGTTGAGGGGCCAGTTCCATACCACCTACTGCACCAATGTGCACCCGGGCCCCGACTGGGCTACTACCTTCCGGTCCCTTGAAACCCATCTTGACCCGATCCGAAAGGCCGTAGCCCCGGATCAGGCCTTTGGCCTGGGCCTGCGGTTGTCAGACCACGCCAGCCGCGAACTCGCCGAAGGGGACCGGCTTGAGCGCTTCCGCGACTGGCTGCAGGCGCACCACACCTATGTGTTCACCATGAACGGCTTTCCGTATGGCAATTTCCACGGGCAGCCCGTCAAAAGCCAGGTGCACCACCCTGACTGGACCACGCCGGAGCGGCGCGAATACACCCTCAGGCTTTTCAGGCAGCTTGAAAGGTTGCTTCCCAGGGGCCTGGAAGGCGGTATTTCCACTTCGCCCGTGAGCTACAAACACTGGCACCCCGAAGGCCCTGCCCGCGATGCCGTGCTGCGGCAGGGAGCCCGGGGCATGGCTGAAGTTGCCCTTGAACTGGCCCGAACCGAGGAGCGTACCGGTACCTGCCTCCACCTAGACATTGAACCCGAGCCCGACGGCCTGCTCGAAAATACGGCCGATGTCCTCCGCTTTTTCGACGAATTCCTGATCCCGGAAGGGGTGGCCCTGCTGGGCGCCCGGCTGGGGATCGACCCCCCTGCCGCCCGGGAGCTCGTGCTCAGGCACCTGACCCTCTGCTACGACATCTGCCATTTTGCACTGGCTTTTGAGTCTCCGGAAGAAGTTTTCCCCCAGCTGGAAAAGGCCGGCATCCGCACCGGGAAGATACAGGTGAGCGCCGCCCTCCGCATACGGCCCGCTGACGGGAACCGGGCAGGGGTGCTGGAGGCGCTTCAGGCATTCGACGAGCCGGTCTACCTCCACCAGGTCACGGCCCGCACGGCCCATGGGGTGAGAACCTGGCCCGATCTTCCGGGATTCCTGAAAGACCCGGGCCGGTACGAAGAACTGCGGGCCCACTTCCACGTGCCGATATTCACGGAGGGCTACGGCCTGCTCGGGGCCACCCGGCAGGAGATTGTGGAGGTGCTGGAGTATTTGAAGAGGCATCCGGTCTGCCGGCACCTCGAGGTGGAAACCTATACCTGGGAGGTGTTGCCCCCGGGCCTTAAGGAGGATTTGCCGACTTCCATCAGCAGGGAGCTTTCCTGGCTCCGGAAAAACCTGGAATCATGAAGAAGACGGTCGTCATCAACGTGGTGGGGCTCACCCGCCGGCTGATCGGGGAGCATACCCCGCGAATCAGCGCCTTTGCCGGGTCGGGAAGCATGCGCGATATCTGCCCCCGGCTCCCTGCCGTAACCTGTACGGCCCAGGCCACCTACCTGACCGGGCAGCCCCCTTCGGGCCATGGCATTGTAGGCAATGGCTGGTACTTTGAAGAGGAGTGCGAGATCAGGTTCTGGAGGCAGTCGAACCGACTGGTGCAGGCCCCCAAGATCTGGGAGATGCTTCGGGCCGAAGACCCCGGGTTCACCTGCGCCAACCTCTTCTGGTGGTACAACATGTACTCCAGCGTCGATTTCAGCGTTACCCCACGGCCCAACTACCTTGCCGACGGCCGGAAGATCCCCGACGTGTACACCCACCCCCCTGAGTTGCGCGACGCCCTCCGGGAGTCCCTGGGCACCTTTCCGCTTTTCCATTTCTGGGGGCCCAAGGCAGACATCCGCTCGAGCCGCTGGATCGCCGAAGCTGCCCTGTATACTGACCGCCAATACGACCCGACCCTCACCCTCATTTACCTGCCCCACCTCGACTACAACCTGCAGCGCTTCGGGCTCGATTTCGGCCGGATTGGCAGGGACCTCCGCGAGATCGACGCGGTGGTGGGCCAGTTGCTCGACTATTACCAGGGGCGGGATGCCCGCCTCGTACTATTGTCAGAGTACGGGATCACCGATGTGAGCCTTCCCGTGCACCTGAACCGGGTGCTCCGGGCCCATGGCTTGCTGGCCCTGCGCGAAGAGCGCGGCCTGGAACTGCTCGATGCCGGGGCCAGCAGTGCTTTTGCCGTGGCCGACCACCAGCTGGCCCATATCTATGTCAAAGACCCCGGGCAGGTGCCGAAGGTGCGGGCCATTCTGGAAGCGGTCCCCGGCGTGGAACGGGTGCTGGGGGGAAGCGAACTGGACGATGCCGGCCTGAACCACCCGAGGAGCGGCGATCTGGTGGCCGTGGCCGATGCCGGGTCGTGGTTTACTTACTACTACTGGGACGACGATTCCCGGGCCCCCGACTTCGCCCGCCTGGTCGACATTCACAAGAAGCCCGGGTATGACCCGGTAGAGCTTTTTACGGACCCCGGAGACCCCCTGGTCATGCCGCGCATCCTCTGGAAGCTGTTCAAAAAAAAGCTGGGCTTCCGCACCCTGATGGACGTGATCCCGCTGCGTGCCGAACTGGTCAGGGGGTCGCACGGGCGCCTGCCCGAAGATCGGCAGGATTATCCTATCTTTATAAGTGACAACCCGGACCTTGCCAGCGATCGTCCCCTCCAGGCCACTGAAGTATGCGGGGAGTTGATCCGGCACCTGAAGGCCCGCTAAATAACCAAGCCATGGATCGATTTAGCAAAGTATTCGCTTTCGTGATGACCGCCCTTTTTTTGTGGGCTGCCTACGTGCAGCTGAACGACCCTGATTCGGGCACCTGGATTGCCCTGTACGCCGTTGCGGCCCTTGGGTCGCTGCTGTTCGCCCTGGGCAGGCTCAGGTCGTGGGTCGCACTCCTGCTGGCCATTGCCTTCGTGGTCGGGGCTTTCCTGTACTGGCCTGAGAGCTTTGAAGGGGTGCGTTTCGGGGAGATGGGGATGGCGAACATGAACATAGAGCGCGGCCGCGAATCCCTGGGCCTGGCGATCACCGCCCTGGTATTCTTCTTCTACAGCTGGCGGGCCGGCGGCAGGCGTATCTCATAATTCCAGGTCGAAAGTTTTCCGGAGCAGGTCTATAGCCGGGTTTTTTTCGCGCAGCTTTTCGTATTTCTCCTGGGGCGTAAAGGCGTATTGCCGTGCCGTTTCCTCGTTTATCGTCACTTTCAGCTCGATGTCGTGGTTCCGGAGTTTTTCACGCAGGTAGTCCATCAACTCCTGCTGGTCCCGTTCCACTTCCTTTTTCATGGTGCTGTTCGGAAGCTCGATCCAGAGGGTATGGTCGCCGATCAGCTTGGGGGCATCGGCGGCAAGGTTGGAGGCCAGGATCTTGCGGCCTTTCTGCTCCACCAGGTCTGCATATTCCTTCCAATGCAATTGCAGGGTGGCCTCGTCGAAGGGCTCCCGCGGCAGGTCTTCCTGATCGGGCATATTGCCGCTTTTCTGGGCCAGGTATTCCTTCTTGGCCCGGATACTCGACAGGGAAAGGCCTGACACTTTCGCCCCTCCCGGCTTTTGGATGCTGATTTCGTGTTGCCCGCGATTCTCATCGGCTTCCTGAGGGGCAGGGCCGGGTTCCGGCTCAGCGGCCTGCGGGGTCGCCGGCGCTTGGGGCGTCGCAGCAGGGAGCGGGGCCGGGGCGGGAGCCGCTGCTTCTTTCCTGGGGAGCTGGTGAAAGTGGGAGGCCGGGATCAGGGCTATGTCATCTGTCCCATTTTTTTTTTCGACCTTCCCGACGGAGGCCATTTTCATCAGGCAGAGTTCGACCAGCAGGCGGTGGTTCTTGCTGTTCTTGTAGTCGAGGTCGCACTGGTTGGCCAGGTCAAGGGCCTGCAGCAGGAATTCCCCCTCGCAGCGGGCTGCCTGGTCCAGATAGCGCTGGCGGCTCGTCTCGCTGGTTTCCAGCAGGGCTACCGTTTGCTCGCTGCGGCATACCATGAGGTCGCGGAGGTGAGAGGCCAGCCCGTTGATATAATGGTGCCCTTCAAAGCCCTGGGCGAGGATTTCGTTGAAATGGACCAGCAACCCGGGAATATCCCCATCCAGGATGAGATCGGTGCTCCGGAAGTACACGTCCACATCGAGCACATTCAGGTTTTCGGCCACGGCCTTCCGGCTCAGCCGGTTGCCTGCAAAGCTGACCACCCGGTCAAAGATCGACAGGGCGTCGCGCATGGCCCCGTCTGCCTTCTGGGCGATCATGTGCAGGGCCTCTTCCTCGGCTTCCACCCCCTGCCTTGCGGCAATCACCTTCAGGTATTCGGCGGCGTCTTTCACGGTGATCCGCCGGAAATCGAAGATCTGGCACCGCGAGAGGATGGTGGGGATGATCTTGTGCTTCTCGGTGGTCGCCAAAATAAAGATGGCATGCCTGGGAGGCTCTTCGAGGGTTTTGAGGAAGGCGTTGAAGGCCGATTGCGACAACATGTGCACCTCGTCGATGATGTAGACCTTGTAGCGCCCCACCTGGGGGGGGATGCGCACCTGGTCGATCAGGTTGCGGATGTCGTCTACCGAGTTGTTGGAGGCGGCGTCGAGCTCAAAGATGTTGAAGGCAAAATCTTCGCCCTCCCGGTGCTTTCCGTCCTCATTGATCTTTTTGGCCAGGATCCGGGCACAGGTGGTCTTCCCCACACCCCGCGGGCCGCAGAAAAGCAGGGCCTGCGCCAGGTGGTTGTTCTCGATGGCGTTCATGAGGGTACGGGTAATGGCCTGCTGGCCCACCACGTCCTCAAACTGCTGGGGTCTGTATTTGCGCGCCGAGACTACAAAGGGTTCCATGGCTCTCTTCAAAGGCCGTGCCCGGGAAGGAGTCCTTCCGGGCTGCGCCATCCACAAATATACACATACGGATGTGTTCCACCCCGCCCCGGGGCATTTCCCCCTGCGATATTTATCAACAAAAGCCGTATCTTTGCATCCTGGCAGGTGGGCCTATCGCCCCGCGGCTCATGCCCGGGGAGGAAAGTCCGGACACCACAGTGCGGCATAGCGGGTAACGCCCGTCACCGGGAAGTGAAGCTCGCTTCTACTTCCCGGGAGGACCAGTGCAACAGAAAGGATGTACAGTTCGGCTGTAGTGAAATCAGGTAAACTCTATGCGGTGAAACGCCAAATAAGCCAGCGCCCGAGGGCGGCACGTCCGAGCTGGCGGGTAGGCGGATCGAACCCCGGGGCAACCCTGGGTCCAGATAAATGGTAGGCGCCCGACTTTGTCGGGAGACAGAATCCGGCTTATAATCCTGTTTTTTTTGAACCCTGTCGGTGAAGGAATCCTTCCAACACTGACAGGGTTCTTTTTTAAAACCCGGTATGTATTTACAGGCATGAACAGGTAACCAGACATCCCGGAATAAAGCCCTATTCCTTCCAAAAAAAACTGAAGACCGACTGCCCGTAGCGGCGCGCCTCCTGAAAACCCGGGAGGCCGCTCAGGTCGGTCTGTTTGATATGTTCCACCACCAGAAGCCCATCCCCGGCCAGATGCTGCCCTGCGAGGCAGGTTTCCACCAGGCCGGCCAGCTGTTGTTCCGTAAGGGAGTAGGGGGGGTCGGCGAAAATGAGGTCATAGCTCTGGCGGTTGCGCTCCAGGTACCGAAGGGCGTCCTGGCGCAGGGCCTGAATGGGCATTTCAAGCTGCTCCGCCGTCTTTTCGATAAAGGCTACGCAGCCCGGGTGGGCGTCAACAGCCGTAACGGCCATGCTTCCCCGAGAGGCGCACTCGTAGCTGATGTTCCCGGTGCCGGCAAACAGGTCGAGCACGCGGGCCGACTCCCAGTCGAGGCGGTTGGCCAGGATGTTGAAGAGGGCTTCTTTGGATCGGTCTGTGGTGGGCCGTACCGGCAGATTCCGGGGGGCCTGTATGCGCCTGCCCTTATGCGTGCCGGAAATGATACGTATCACAGCGAATTGATCAGGGTGAAATCGATGCCCGCCTCCCCGGAACCCAGTGGGAAAAGCTCGCCCGACGGCACGAAGATCGAAACGTTCTCGATGTAGGAGGCCGCCATTTCAAAAATGGGGTCGCCTTCTTCCACTTCGCCGAGCAGCCGGAGCTTTACGCTTGAGGGCTCCAGTGCCAGCTGTTCCAGGGAAAAGAGCAGGTAATACATGAAATCCGTTTCGGAGCTTACGGGGAAGCTGTTGAAGAAGCGCAGCTTTTTCCGGGAAAAGACGGCCATGTCCATCTGCGATTCGGCCAGGTGCACATAGCAAATGGTGCCCTGGGTGCTGCCCGCCAGCTTGATCAGGGTTTCAAGCAGCACCGTGGCCGTGTGCTTGAACTCGAATTCTCCGAAGAGGTCGTAAATATAGTTGTTCACGCTGGCGAAGGGCACGTACACGTTCATCATTTCCAACCCGTCGATGGCGTCGTAATCGAGGTGGTCGGTGGGCAATATTTTGGCATTGAACTTGAGGTAGTCGGCCAGGTGTTCGGGGGCAAAAAGGGCCTGGGGCACCAGGCTGAAAAGGGTATTGCGGTGGATGGCGACCACTTCCGAGATGCGGTACTCCTGCACCCCGTGCTCGCGGAAGGCCTCCTTCAGCTCCTGTTGCAGCTGGTACGGGCCCCGCTGGTTCTCAAAGCGCTGGGCATGGCTGAGGACCAGCTTGTTGCCGATGGTATCCAGGATACAAAAAGAAAGTCCATCCAGGCTGACCTGAATGGACAATTTATGGTACCAATCTTCTTTCTGCTGCAGCCGGTTACTGTTGTTCTCCTTTTTTGTCATAAATCGGCGGCCAGTTTCCGCTGGTGCTAACTTTGGTCAGGGATCCTACTTTGATCTCGGTCCCGTTCACCTCCTCAACGCTCACCTGGGCGTTCTCGCGGGCCAGCAGGTCGGCCGGCTGGTCAGAGAGGATCACGTTCTTGGCCACCCTGGCCTCAAAGACCGGGGCGCGGTAGCCGCTTTGCTCGAGGAAGTCGGCCTTCATGGCAAAGGTCTCATTGTTGGCGGCATGCGGCACTTTCATCAGGTTCTTGTAGCGGTCTGATCCGGCAAAAAGGGAATCCTTGACGGGTACATAACCCAGGGTGTCAATGATCTTTACCTCCTTGAGCAGGTCTATGCCGTAGGTCTTGTCGAATTCCATATAGGAAGAATCCCGTTGGGTGGTGATCACATATTTGCCGGTATCGACAAATTTGATCAGGCTCTCAAAGTCGTTGGCGAAGCGCCCATTGACACTCTTATAGGCTTCCTGGGCATTGCGGATATCCTTGAGCCGGTCGATAACTTCAGCATACCGTTCCTTTTTAATCTTGTCGAACTCGATGGGGCCGGTAACGGACCGATAGATCATATACCCCAGTAAAATACACACGATCCACAGAACAATCTGAAGTATGGTTTTCATTTTATACGGTGTTATTTCGAATTAGTGGTTAGAGACAAATCTACAATTTTTTTTTAATCAGGAAAGGGTTTGGGGTAAATTCGTCCCTATCTTTGAGGGTCTATGAACTCCCTCACGGCATCCTCATTTTACAGGCTTTTACGCGAAAAATTCCCCCACGAACCCACCCTGAAACAAGACCGTGCGCTGCAAATGCTTGCCACCTTTATCCTGGAGGGTGACAAGGACCGGATCTTCCTGCTCAAGGGGTATGCAGGAACGGGCAAGACCACCCTGCTGGGTACCCTGATTTCGAATCTCTGGCACACCAAAAAGAAAGCCATCCTCATGGCGCCGACGGGCCGCGCCGCCAAGGTGATGTCGGCCTATACGGGCACACAGGCCTTTACCATCCACAAGCAGATCTATTTCCCGAAAAAGGACCGCTCCGGGGGGGTGCGCTTCACCCTGTCGCCCAACCGGCACCGCAATACCCTTTTTATCGTGGACGAGGCCTCCATGATCCCCGATGCCCCTTCTTCGGGCCCGGGCGGGGCCGAGACCTCCCTGCTCGACGACCTGATGACCTACGTCTATTCGGGCTTCCGCTGCCAGCTGATGCTGATAGGCGATACGGCCCAGCTGCCCCCGGTCCATCTCAGCCTCAGCCCGGCCCTGCAGGCGGAAACGCTCGAAGGTCCCTATGGAAAGACAGTGGCCGAACTTGAGCTCGATGAGGTGATGCGCCAGTCGGAGGGCTCGGGCATATTGATGAATGCCACCCATCTGAGGGAGGCCCTTGCCCGGGAACCCGTGGCCCCGTTTGCCTTTAGCCTGCAGGGGTATCCCGACATCGTGCGCCTGACCGACGGCTATGAGATACAGGACGCCATCAGCCGCGCTTTTGACGAGCACGGCAGGGAAGAGACGGCTGTGATCGTCCGCTCCAACAAGCGGGCCAACCTGTACAATGAGAATATCCGGAGTCGCCTGCTCTTCCTCGAAAACGAGATCGCGGTGGGCGATTTCATGATGGTGGTCAAGAACAACTACTTCTGGCTCAAGAGCACCTCCGAAGCCGGTTTCATCGCCAACGGCGACATTCTGGAAATCCTGGAATTGTTCGCCATCAAGGAATTGTACGGTTTCCGTTTTGCCGAGGTGAAGGTGCGCATGGTTGACTATCCGAAGCAGGAACCTTTCGAGACCGTGCTATTGCTCGACACCATCAAGGCCGAAAGCCCTTCCCTTTCCTACGAGGACGGCAACCGGCTGTATCAGGAGGTATTGGCCGACTACCAGCACGAGACCTCCTCGTACCGGAAATTCATGGGGGTCAAGAACAATCCCTTTTTCAACGCCCTTCAGGTCAAGTTTTCCTACGCCATCACCTGCCACAAATCGCAGGGGGGGCAATGGGAAACGGTTTTTGTGGAACAGCCCTACCTGCCCGGGGAACCCGACCGGGAATACCTCCGCTGGCTCTACACCGCGGTTACCCGCGCCCGCACCTGCCTGTACCTGATCGGTTTTCGGAATGATTTTTTTGTCAGTGCCGAATAGCTTACATTAGAGGGAAAGCTTTCCCATGAGCGGAGAATCGATCGTGAGCATTTTTTTGGGCATAGGCCTCGCCTCGTCTGCAGGCTTTCGGGTCTTCCTACCCTTGTTCGCCCTGAGCCTGGCGGCCCACAACGGGCTCTGGGAACTCAACTCCAGCTGGCAGTGGATGGGCGGCCTTTCGGCCGTAATTACCTTCGGGGTGGCCACCGTGGCGGAGCTCCTGGCCTATTTCATCCCCTGGCTCGACAACCTGCTCGATTCCCTGGCCATTCCGCTGGCAGGGGTGGCGGGCACGGCTTTGATGGTCTCTACCGTGGCAGGGCTCGACCCCGTCGTTACCTGGACCCTGGCCATCATTGCGGGAGGGGGCACGGCTACCGCCATCAAGGGGGCGGCTGCAGGGGGCCGCATGGCTTCGACCCTGAGCACGGGCGGGCTGGCCAATCCGGTGGTGGCCACCGTGGAGACCGGCACAGCGGCCGTGATGAGCCTTGCCTCCATTGTGGCGCCCCTGCTGGCAGCCGTGCTGGTGATCGTGGTGCTGGCCCTGGTATACCGGGTTTACCGCAAACTAAGGCCCCGGAGCTAGCCGGGAAGCCCAAATAAATGTACCTTTGTCAAAGCGGCTTCCAAACCTGACCAATGTGAAGATAATAGCCATGATACCGGCCCGTTACGGGGCTTCAAGATTCCCGGGCAAGCTGATGCAGGATCTCGCCGGAAAGCCTGTCATCGTTCGCACCTATGAAGCGGCCCTTGGAACCGGTCTTTTCGACCAGGTGGTGGTGGTCACCGACAGCCCTGAGATTCGGGAAGCTGTTGAAGCAGTGGGCGGAACCGTTTTGATGAGCCGCGGGGCCCACGAGACCGGCAGCGACCGCATTGCCGAAGCGGTGGAGGATTTGGAAGTCGATATCGTGGTCAATGTGCAGGGCGATGAGCCCTTCACGGAACGGGAAAGCCTGGCCAAGCTGCTGCAGGTGTTCCGGGAAGATCCGGAGCAGGAAATCGACCTGGCTTCCCTCATGACGGAGATCCGGGACCCGGAAGTGATCCGGGATCCCAATACGGTGAAGGTCATCACCGACCACCGCGGTTTTGCCCTGTATTTCTCTAGGGCCCCCATCCCTTACCAGCGGGCCGAGCAGCCGCTGGCCACCTATTATAAACACAAAGGGGTTTACGCTTTCCGAAAGCAGGCCCTGCTCGATTTCAGGCGACTGCCCATGCAGCCGCTTGAAGCCGTTGAAAAAATCGAGGCCATCCGGTACCTCGAGTACGGGAAAAAGATCAAAATGGTGCAAACCCGGGTTACCGGTATTGAGATAGACACGCCCGAAGACCTGGAAAAAGCCAAAGCCGCATGGACCTGAATTTCGAGAATATCACCACTATCGCCTTCGACGCCGACGACACCCTTTGGGTGAACGAGACCTATTTCAGGAATGCCGAGGCCGAATTCGCTTCGCTCCTCGACGGGTTTGAAACCCGGAATACCATCGACCAGGAGCTTTTCAAGACCGAGATGGCCAATCTGGAACTGTACGGGTACGGCATCAAAGGCTTTATGCTCTCCATGATCGAGAGTGCCCTGCAGCTGTCAAATAACCGGGTTTCGCAGGCGACCATATCCCGCATCCTCGAGCTGGGCAAGGAAATGATCGCGCACCGCCTCGAGCTCCTCGACGGGGTGACCGAAGTGCTGGAAAAACTGCACGGGCACTACCGCCTGCTGGTCTTGACCAAGGGAGACCTGCTCGACCAGGAGCGCAAGCTCGAGAAATCTGGGCTGATCGATTACTTCCACCATGTGGAGGTGCTGAGCGATAAGAAGGAGGTCAATTATAAACGCCTGCTTGAATACCTTGAAATAGACATCTCTGAATTTTTAATGGTCGGCAATTCGCTGAAGTCGGATATACTGCCCATCGTAAACCTGGGGGGGCGTGCCGTGCACGTGCCCTTCCACACTACCTGGGCCCATGAGGAAGTTGCCCCCGATTCCCATGGCAACCACCACCTTACCATAGGCAGTTTGAGAGAATTGTTGACGTATCTAAACCTCGTGCATGAACGTTAAACGACAACCTACCAATATTGAGGCAGCCCTCCCCGGAACCAAGTTCCGCAATTTCCCGATGGTACCCCGGGTGGTCTTCGGCTCCGGCTGCTTTGACCAGTTGGGGGAGATACTGATGCCAAGGCGCAGGCATGCCGAGGCCCCGGTCATTTTCCTGGTCGACGACGTCTTTGAAGGGCGGTCGCTGATGGCCCGCATCCCTGCCATTTTTGAAGACCGGGTAATCCTGATTTCGGCCGATGAAGAACCGAAAACCGGACAGGTAGATGCCCTGGTCGAGGAGATTCGCGCGTGCCACCCATCCGGAATATCGGGCATCGTGGGCATTGGAGGGGGCACCCTCCTCGATTTGGCGAAGGCGGTGGCCATCATGCTGAACAATCCGGGCAAAACAGCGCAGTACCAGGGCTGGGACCTGGTTTCTTCCCCGGCCGTATACCATGTGGGCATCCCCACCCTGAGCGGGACCGGATCAGAGGTGTCGCGCACCACGGTTTTGCTCGGGCCGCACCGGAAGCTGGGCATCAATTCCGATTACGTGCCTTTTGACCAGGTGGTCCTCGACCCGGAGCTGACCCTGGGGGTGCCCAAAGAACAGTGGTTCTACACGGGCATGGACTGTTTCATCCACTGCGTGGAATCGCTCAGCGGCACTTACCTGAACGCCTTCAGCCAGAGCTACGGGGAGAAAGCCCTCGAGCTGTGCAGGGAAGTCTTTCTCGGCGACCCGGGCCCGCAGGAGAGCCGGGAAAAGCTGATGATGGCCTCCTGGCACGGGGGCATGAGCATTGCCTATTCGCAGGTTGGGGTGGCCCACGCCCTGAGCTACGGCCTGTCGTATGTTTTGGGAACGCCTCACGGGCTTGGCAATTGCCTGGTGTTTCAGCACCTGGAAGACTATTATCCGGAAGGGGTGCGCCTGTTCCGGCAGATGATGGACAAACACGGTATTGTGCTTCCCAAGGGCGTTTGCGCCGACCTGACCTCCAACGACCTGGAGACCATGGTGCACGTGGCCCTTGACATGGTGCCCCTCTGGGAAAATGCCCTGGGGGCCGACTGGAGGTCGCGGGTCAACCCGAGCCTCCTGGAAACGATCTATCGCCGCATCTGACCCGGTCCCTGAGAGATGCGCAGATTTTCCACCTTCCTGTTCCGCAACGTGCTCGGCTGGCAAATGGTCGGGGGGTTCCCCGACCTTGACAAGTGCGTACTGGCCGTGGCCCCGCACACCAGCTGGGTCGATTTCCCCTTTGGTCTCATCGTGCGCAGCATGATGGGTATAGAGATCAATTATGTCGGCAAGAAAAGCCTTTTTAAACCGCCCTTCGGCTGGTTCTTTCGCTGGACAGGCGGGGCCCCCGTAGACCGGGGCAAAAGCAGCGATACCGTCCGGGCCGTGGCCGAACTCTTCAGGCAGCGCAAGGTGTTCCGGCTGGCCCTGGCCCCGGAGGGGACCCGGAAAAAAGTGGCCCGCTGGCGCTCCGGATTCTATTATATCGCCCTGGAAGCCGGGGTGCCCATCATTCTGGTGGCTTTCGACTTCGGGAAAAAACAGCTGAAAATCTCGGAACCCCACATGCCTACCGGCGATTTCGAGGCCGATTACGCGAGCTACCAAAAATTCTTCGAAGGGGTAAAGGGATACAAACCAGAGTATTCCTGAAACAACCGCGGTTCCCGCCCGGGAACCGCGTACTGCTTCATGAAGTTTTCAAGTACCGGGAAACTCCTTCCCGGGCGCTCAAACATTTCGGCCATTATTTTCGGGCTTAAGAGCGCTCGAAGATGAAATGGATCGTACACGATTCCATATCCCCGTCGTTGTCAAAATCGTATTCCCCCGTATCGGCCCCTCCGTTGAACGAAAGGGTGGTTCCGTCGTATTGATCGCCATAGGTGTCCCAGTCGTTGGGTTCATCGGCCCAGACAATCGCTAAATAATAGGTTCCTTCCCATTTTTCCCAGAAAAATTCCCCGCTTACGGTATAGGCGGTCCGGTCGGCCGGGTCGATGGTCAGGGTGAAGCGACCACTGGTTTGTACGGTCATCACGGCGGTTCCCCCGTCTTCGACCACGTCTACGGAGGTACTGCTGACACTGAACTGGGCCTTGGTGGCATTCCAGGTTCCGGCGAGTTCACTGATATCGTACTTTCCGTCCTTTACCAGTTCGTTTCCGTTCTCATCCTTGCTGCAGGAGAAGGAGAAGGGGATCCATAAGATCAGGAATAATTTTAAAATCGTTTTCATGGCACTCGATTTAGTGGAGAAGGGGGGGCGTGCCCCTTCCCGGGGTTCTTGTGTCATGAAGGTACCTTGCGTTAAAAGAACAGGCAATGACCTGGGTCAAGGCAGCTATGGGGGCGCAATGCGATCGGGCTGAAAAGGGTTCTATCCCCTGCGATGAAAGGCTATCCGGTTTGTATCCGGGTCGTTTCACGGGCAGGGCTTTCCGGGAGTTTTATTTTGTTTAACTTGAGCTTGGTCAAACGGAGAAGGAATGGCAGTAAACGTGGTCCATTGGGGGAAAACGGGATGGTACATGGCATGTGCGGTCTTCTATGCAAGTCTGATGTTGGTGTCTTGCCGGCATGCACCGGAGTTACGGGCCCCGAATATCCTGATCTTTATTGCCGATGACGTCAGTTTCAATGATCTAGGGGCCTATGGGAACCGGGCGGTATCCACCCCAAATATCGACCGGCTCGCCTCCCAGGGCATGCTTTTTACCCGGGCTTTCCTGACCACGAGCTCCTGTAGCCCGAGCAGGGCCAGTATCCTCTCAGGACGCTATCCACACAATACGGGGGCCCCGGAGCTGCATATGCCGCTGCCAGGATCGGTAGCGACCCTGGCCGGGCAATTGAAGGCGCATCAGTATTTTACGGGTGCCAGCGGGAAATGGCATCTGGGCCCTGAGGCAAAAAAGGACTTCCATGCCGTTTACGACACAGAAATTGGCCCGGGTGGGGAAGACAGGTGGCTAGAGCTCGTGAATCAAATCCCGGACGGGAAACCTTTCTTTTTGTGGATGGCTTCTTTGGATGCGCACAGGGGCTGGGGTGAAAATCCCTTTGACGGATCGGCCAAATTGGAAAATGCCCTGTTGCCACCTTATCTGGTACCCGATAGTGCCACGGTGGCAGATTTTGGCCATTATTACGATGAGATTGCCCGTTTTGACCATTATGTGGGCGAAGTACTGAAAGTGCTCAAAGCCCGGGAAATGCTTGAGAATACCCTGGTATTCATTCTTGCTGACAATGGAAGGCCCTTTCCCCGGGACAAGACACGCATGTACGACAGCGGGATTCAAACGCCCCTGATCGCCTACTGGGAGAGTGGACCCATACCCAAAGGCTCCCGGTCTGATGCCATGGTCAGCGTGATTGATCTGGCACCTACCATAAGTCGGCTTTGCGGGCTTTTGCCCCTGGATTCCTTTCAGGGGATGGACTTTTCAGAAGTCCTGGGCAATCCGGAAAAAGAGCACCGCCAATTTGTGTTTGCCGAGCATAACTGGCACGATTACCGGGCCTATGAGCGTATGGTTCGTACCGCGGATTTTCTTTATATCGAGAACCGGACCCCTGAAGGCCGCATGTCGAGTGCCGCGGATGTGCACGCCGGGCCCGCATTTCAGCAACTGGCGCTCGGTTTTCAAAATGGGACGTTGAATCCGTTACAGCTTAAGAAGTTTGCCCAGCCCAACCCCCGGTCCGAACTTTATGCGGTGCGGCAAGACCCCCATCAGCTCAACAACCTGGTCGGCGATAGTGCCCACCTCGACCTGGTCCGAAGCCTGGCACGGAAACTGCGGGAATGGCAGGCCCTGACCGCCGATTCCGCCCCTGCAAATCTAACAGGGGACCATTACGATTTCTTTACCGGGCAGAGCTTGTTTCCCGACAGGGCATACGACCAAATAGATCGGGGCGAAATACCCGGCGCCTCGGGAAATGCTGTTTCATTGGTGTCAAAAGACAAAGAACTCCAATAATCGATTCCCCTAAAGGGGTTCTCACCCGCAAATTTCTGTGGTTTGTGCCGCGGTGCGCTTTTGGAAGGACGCACCCATTCGGGTTGCCGCCAGGAAACAACTACTCCTGCATATTGTGGTAGACGTTCTGCACGTCGTCGTCTTCCTCGATCATCTCGAGCAGTTTTTCGACGTCTTCGACCTCTTCCGGGCCCAGTTCCTTGGTGACCTGGGGGATGCGCTCAAAGCCCGAGGAAAGGATCTCGAAGCCGCGCGACTCCAGCTCTTTCTGGATGGCGCCAAAAGACTCGAACGGGGCGTAGATATGGATGCCGTCCTCGTCGGCGAAGATTTCTTCCACCCCGAAATCGATCAGGTCCAGCTCCAGTTCTTCCAGGTCGAGGTCGGCGGCCGGGATGCGGAAGTTGCAGGTGTGGTCGAACATGAATTCCACCGAGCCCGAGGTGCCCAGGCTGCCGTTGCACTTGTTGAAGTACGAGCGGATGTTGGCCACGGTGCGGGTGTTGTTGTCGGTGGCCGTTTCGATCAGGATGGCGATGCCGTGCGGGGCATACCCCTCATAGAGCAACTCCTTGAAATCGCCCTGCGACTTGTCGGTGGCCCGCTTGATGGCGCGCTCGATGTTGTCTTTGGGCATGTTGACCGCCTTGGCATTCTGGATCACGGCCCGCAGGCGGCTGTTGGTGGTCGGGTCAGGCCCCCCGGCCTTGACGGCGATCACGATGTCTTTCCCGATGCGCGTAAAGGCCTTTGACATGGCGGCCCAGCGCTTGAACTTCCTCGCTTTCCGGAATTCAAAAGCTCTTCCCATGGGTGCATTCGATTTTGGCAGCACAAATGTAGCAAATCTCCCCTTGCAGGCAAGGCGGAATGGCAGGCGTCAGTGCCTCGCCTCAGGATGTCCCCACCAGCGATTCGATGGTGCGGGCCAGGCGGAAATCCTTTTCGGTGACCCCGTCGGCATCGTGGGTGCGTAGCCGGATCTCCAGTAAGTTGTACACGTTGGTCCAGTCCGGGTGGTGCTGCTGGGCCTCGCATTCGAAGGCGATCCGCCCCATGGCGGTGAAGGCCTCCTTGAAGTCGGAGAATTCGAGGGTGGTGGCCAGGGCGCCGTCTGTGTATTCCCAGCCGGGCAGGTCTTTCAGGGCTGCTGCAATGGCGGGCTTTGACATCTTTTCCATGTGTCTGGTTTTGGGTTCTGCCCCAAAAGGTACGGAATTCGGCGTCCTATTGGGGAATATGGTGGTCGATTACTTCCTGGTACCCGAGCTGCAGGTTTTCAGGAAGGGGGTTGTGTTTGGGCAGCACGGCCAGGTAGCGCTCGTCGTTGGTGGTGAAAACCCGCTTCAGCAGGGGTTTGCGTGGGCTCAGGTGGCTGCAGATCTCGCTGATGAAATCTTCGTGGTGCACCAGGTCAGACGAGCCAAGGTGGAAAATGCCGTGCAGGTCGCGGTTGACGATATAATGCACCTGCTGGCTGAGTTTGTCGTCTGTGGTGACGTTGATGATGAGGTTGGGGAAGACTTCGATGGCCTCGCCCTGTTCCAGGGCTTCCCTGATTTCACGGGTTCGGGGCGAGGCATTTCCGAAAACCATCGGCAGGCGCAAAATGGCCATTTTTTCAGGCGGCATGCGCAGCAGCATGTTTTCGATTTTGATCTTCAGCCGGCCGTAGATGCTTTCGGAAAGGGTTTTGTCAAATTCGTAGGAGGGGAACTTGCTGTAGGCGTCGAAGACATTGGCTGAAGAGAGGAACAACAGGCGGGTTTCGTGCTTCCCGGCGTAGTGCACCAACTGGGCATGGGCCTGGATCTGGGCTTCAAAATCCCCCCGTAGGGCCGAGATCACCACATCGGGGCGCAGTTCCCGAAGCAGGCGGGGGAGTTCGTCATCGAGCATGTCGTAGTGCAGGAATTGCCCGTGGCCCTCGAAGCGGCGGCGGGACGAACAATAGGTGCCGTAGGTGTCAAAATAGTTGCAGAGCTCCCGGTAGAGCGCCTGCCCCAAAAATCCACTTCCCCCTAAAATCAGTATACGTTTGCCTGCTTCCCGCACTCCAGCTTCCTCCTTTCTCCCGTATAGGCCTTATCCCTTGTAAAATGGGGGTTTAACAATGGTGGCCGCCACCAGGTTCTTCCGGATCTGCACATAGACGGTCGTTCCCGGCTCGGCCAGGGCAACGGGTACGTACCCCAGCCCGATCCCCTGGTTCAGGGAGGGGGACATGGTTCCGGAGGTCACTTCGCCGACGGGTTTTCCGGAGGCGTCCGTAATGGGGTAGCCCTGCCTGGGGATGCCGCGCTCCTGCAGTTCAAAGCCCACCAGTTTGCGGCTTACGCCCGCTTCCTTTTGCCGGGCCAGGCCGTCTCGGTTGACAAAGTCTTTCCCGAGTTTTGTGATCCACCCCAGCCCTGCCTCCAGGGGTGAGGTCGTGTCGTCAATGTCGTTGCCGTAGAGGCAGTAGCCCATCTCAAGGCGCAGGGTGTCGCGGGCTGCCAGCCCGATGGGCTTGATGCCGTAAGGAGCGCCTGCCTCAAAGGCCTTTTCCCAGATCTGGCCCACCTCCCCGTTCTTGCAATAGATCTCAAACCCGCCGGCCCCGGTATACCCGGTGGCGGAAATGATCACATAGGGGATGCCTGCAAAATCCCCCACCACAAAATGGTAGAACGGGATGGCCTTCAGGTCTACCGAGGTCAGTGACTGCATTGCCTCGGCGGCCTTCGGGCCCTGGATGGCCAGGAGCGAATAATCATCCGAGAGGTTGCGCATCCGGGCCCCGAACCGGGCGTTGTATTTCGAGATGTGGTTCCAGTCTTTCTCGATATTGGCCGCGTTCACCACCAAAAGGTAGGTCTCATCCTTCACGCGGTAAACGATCAGGTCGTCTACGATGCCCCCATGCTCATTGGGCAGGCAGCTGTACTGGGCGCGGCCCACTTCGAGCTTGGAGGCATCGTTGGAAGTGACATACTGGATCAGGTCGAGGGCCCCGGGCCCCTCGATCAGAAACTCCCCCATATGCGACACGTCAAAGACCCCTACGCCTTCGCGCACGGTCTGGTGTTCGGCATTTACCCCTTCGTAGGAAACGGGCATCTCATACCCCGCAAAGGGGACCATTTTTGCCCCGAGGGCTCTGTGAACGTGGGCCAGGGCCGTTTCTTTCATCGCATCGGATTTTGTTGCGGCAAAGGTATTGAAAATAGTTCGGAAGGAAGTGGCCTTTGCGGGCCTTCCGTGTTAAGTTTCCGCCTGCAGGAGGTAAGATTTCAACTGCTGGTAACCTGAGATGGGCACCGCCTGCATTTCGGCGCCGAGCACCTCCCTGATTTGGGGCGGGATGCCCAGGCGAATCCCCAGGCAGGCCTCCACTTCGGGCCTGAATTTGATGGGGTGTGCCGTTTCGAGGAAGATCCCTGTGCTGTCGGGATGGGTGGAGAGGTAATCGGCCAGCCCCAGGTAGCCGATGGCCCCGTGGGGGTCGGCGATATAGTCGTACCGCTCATAGAGCAGGCGCATGGCTTCCCGGGTCTGTGCATCGGTGTACGACCGGGCTGTGAGCAGGGCTGACAGCTCGGGAAAGCGGTTGCCGAAAAGCTGTAAAATGCGCACAAAATTGCTGGGATCGGCCACGTCCATGGCGTTGGAGATGGTGGCCACGGCAGGGCGCGGCTCGTAGGCCTGCCCCCCCATAAAGCGCGGCACGGTGTCGTTTACATTGGTGGCCGCGATGAATTGCCTGCAGGGCATGCCCATTTGGTGGGCCAGCATCCCGGCGCAGATATTGCCGAAATTGCCGCTGGGCACCGAAAAGACGGGGGCATCGGCGACAGGCCCGAGACTGCGGCAGGCCAGCACGTAATACAGCATCTGCGGGATCCATCGGGCCACGTTGATGCTGTTGGCCGAGGTGAGCCGCCGTGCCTGCAGCAGGTCGGCATCGAGGAAGGCCTGTTTTACCATGCGCTGGCAGTCGTCAAAGGTGCCCTTTACCCGCAGGGCGCTGATGTTCTGCCCCAGGGTGGTCAGTTGCCGTTCCTGAATGTCGCTCACCTTGCCTTCGGGGTAGAGGATCACCACGCGCACCCCTTTCACGCCCAGAAAGCCCCTTGCCACGGCTCCGCCGGTATCGCCGCTGGTCGCTACCAGCACCGTCACCTCCTGGTCGGTATCGCGAAAGAAATAGCCCAGGCAGCGGGCCATAAATCGGGCCCCGACGTCTTTAAAGGCCATGGTGGGGCCGTGGTACAACTCCAGGGAATACAGGCGGGGGGCCAGTTGGACCATGGGGAATTCGAAATCAAGGGTCTCTTCCAGGATGTCCCGCAGGGCTTCATCCGGTATGCCTCCCCCGACATAGGGCCGCATCAGCTCCATGGCCAGGTCCGGTACCGCGAGCGACCCGAGGCCGTGCCAGTAGGTATCGGGCAGGCGGGGGATTTCGGAGGGGAAATACAGGCCCCTGTCGGGGGCGATGCCGCGCACCATGGCTTCCTGGAAGGTGGTTTCGGGGGCCTGTCCGTTAAGGCTGAAGTAGCGCATGGAAAAGGGTTTCTGGGTTCAGGTTTCAGGGTTGGGCCGCGGCAGGGCATGCACCCCTTCCCGGCTAATGCCGCTTACATGGATCTCGTACGGAAGGCCGATGCCGGCGTATACCGAATCCAAAGCCCGGGCTACCGTTTGGGCGGTTTCCCGGCCACGGGTCAGGGCAAATACGGAAGGGCCCGAGCCGGAGATGCCAAAGCCGAGGGCCCCGGCCTGCAAGGCGGCCCGGCGCATGGGTTCAAAGCCCGGGATGAGCAGGGAACGCACGGGTTCTACAATGCCGTCTTCGAGCGAACGGCTGATCAGGCCGAAGTCTTCCGTAAAGAGGCCCGTGATCAGCCCGCCCACGTTGCCCCACTGCCTTATGCCCAGTTTCAGCGGAATGGTGGTCTTCAATATTTTTCGCGCGTCGGAGGTCTTCAGTTCGATCTGCGGGTGCAGCACGCAGGTGTGCAATTCTTCCGGGCAATGCACCCGGGCCAGGTCGAGGGGGTGGGTGCTGCGCACCAGGGTGATGCCGCCCATCAGGGCCGGGGCCACATTGTCGGCGTGGGCCGCCCCGCTGGCCAGTTCTTCCCCTTTCATCGCAAAACCGACCAGCTGCGCAGGGGAGAAGGGGGCGCCCAGGAGCTGGTTCAGGCCCCATACGGCCCCGGCAGAACTGGCGGCGCTGCTGCCGATGCCGCTGCCCGGTTTGATGCGCTTTTCGATCTCGATGGCTACACCTCCCGGGTAATCAGAAGCTTCCAGCAGGGCCCGGGCCGCCACCCCCGCCACGTTCCGGTCGGCTTCCAGGGGCAGGTCCATGCCGATTACCTTTCGGATTTGCACCCCGGGGGTATCGGTAAGCTCGAGGTGCATGCGGTCTCCGACTCCTTCCAGGGCCAGGCCGAGGATGTCGAAGCCGCAGGAGAGGTTGGCGATGGTGGCCGGGGCAAAAACCGAGATTCGGGATGGCTGCATAGCGGGCATGGGTTAGAAATTTCCGATGCGGATGATATCTGCGAACAGGCCCGAAGCCGTTACTTCGGCCCCTGCGCCGGCCCCCTTGATGATCAGGGGTTGTTCGGGATAGCGCTCCGTGTAGAACAGCACAATATTGTCGCTGCCCCTGAGTTCATAAAAATCGTGTCCCTGCGGCACTTCCTCCAACCCCACCGAGGCCCGGCCCTGGTCGAACTGTGCCACGTACTTGAGCCGGCATCCGCGGGCTGCAGCATTTTCATACAGGGTCCGGAAGTGCTGAGCCTCCCGTTCGAGTACCTCCATAAAGGCGGGTACCGAAGGCGTCTCAAGGGCCGACACGGGCAGGAACGACCGGTTTTCAATATCGTCGAGCTCAAGGCGGTGGCCGCTTTCGCGGGCAAGGATCAGGATCTTCCGCATCACGTCTGCCCCGCTCAGGTCGATACGGGGGTCGGGTTCAGTAAACCCTTCCTCCCCGGCGCGCCTCACCACTTCGTGGAAAGGGATCTGCCCGTCAAAGGTATTGAATACAAAATTAAGGCTGCCCGAGAGCACGGCCCTGATTTTCCGCACCCGGTCTCCTGAGAGGATGAGGTTCTTGAGGGTGTCGATCACCGGGAGGCCGGCCCCAACATTGGTCTCGAACAGGAAGGGGGCCGAATAGTCTCGGGCCAGCTCTTTGAGGCGGGCATAGGTCTCATATGCCGAAGAGCAGGCAATCTTGTTGCAGGTCACCACCGAGATGCTCTCGTGCAGGTAGCGCCCGTATTGATGCGCAACTACGGGGCTGGCCGTATTGTCCACAAAAATGGAGTTGCGCAGGTTCAGCTGGCGCACCGTTTCAAAGAATCCCTGGAGGTCGGCGGGCTGGCCAGCTTCGAGGGCCTGTTGCCAGTTCCCGGGGTCGAGGCCCGATTCCTGGAAGGCCATCTTGCGCGAGTTCGAAATGCCGACCAGGCGCAGCTGCAGGCGGAGTTCCTTTTTCAGGACCTTTTGCTGGCGGTGGATCTGGGCGAGCAGGCGCGACCCCACATTGCCCACGCCCATCACAAAGAGGTTGAGCTGTTTGACCTGCTCCTCGAAAAATGCCTCGTGCAGGGTGTTTAGGGCTTTTTTGACATCGGCTTCTCGTATCACTGCCGAGATGTTCCGCTCAGAAGCCCCCTGGGCGATGGCCCTGATGTTCACATTGTTCTTGCCCAGGGCGCTGAACATCTTGCCGCTGAGCCCCTGGTGGTGCTTCATCTGGTCGCCCACCAGGGCGATGATGGCCAGGCCGCTTTCGCGCTCCACGGGCTTGACCTGCCTTTTCTCGATTTCATAGGCGAAAGCCTCGTTCACAGCCCCGGCGGCCCGCTCGAGGTGGGCAGCCGCAATACCCACGCAGATGGAATGCTCCGAAGAAGCCTGGGTGATGAAGATGATGCTGATGCCTTCCTCTGAAAGGGTTTCAAAAAAACGCTTGCTGATCCCGGTGATGCCTATCATCCCCGGGCCTTCCAGGGAAAGCAGGCCGATGTCGGGCACGTGGCTGATACCCCGCACGGTGCGCCCTTCGGTATTGCCCCCGGCGTGGATCAGGGTGCCTTCCTGCCCGGGGTCGAAGGTATTTTTGATACGGATCGGGATGCCGGCCTCCAGGGCTGGCTGTATGGTGGGCGGGTACAACACCTTGGCCCCGAAATGCGAGAGCTCCATGGCTTCCTCATAGGAGATGACCGGGATGGGCCGTGCCTGCCGCACCCATTTCGGGTTGGCCGTGAACATGCCGCTCACATCGGTCCAGATCTGCAATTCTTCGGCTTGCAGGGCCCCGGCGTACAGGGCCGCGGTATAATCGGAGCCACCCCTGCCCAGGGTGGTGGTGTCGCCTGATTCATTCGAGGCGATAAAGCCCGGCAACACCACAATCGGGCTGGCATTGCCAAGCCCCTCACTGGTGAGGCGCACGGTTTGGTCGCGCAGCACGCGGGCGTTCCCGAAGCGGTTGTCGGTGCGGATCAGCTCCCTGCTGTCGCGAAAGCTCGCCTGCATCCCGCGGCTCTGGTAATAGCAGGATATGATATAGGACGAGAGCAGTTCTCCGTAGCTTACGATCTTGTCGAGCAGCTTGGGGGTGGTCTCCCCGATCAAAAAGGCACCCTCGAGCAGGGTTTCGAGGGTATTCAGGTCGCTTTTGACCTTGCCGATCACGGCTGCCTGCCCGGCCGGGGGTATGAGTTGCCTGATGGCTTCCAGGTGACGGTCTTCGATTTGCTGCTGCCGCTGCCGGAACGATTCATCCTGGGACGCGGCCAGGGAAGCAGCCTCCAGCAGCAGGTCGGTGACCCCTCCCAGGGCCGAGACCACCACCACCAGGGGGCCGCCCGAGGCGGCAACGATCTGCCGGGTTTTTTCAATGGCTTCGGCCTGCGCCACAGAGCTACCGCCGAATTTGAGGACTTTCATAAAGGATGTTGCTTAAAAAGGGGTAATGGAAAAGAAATACGTGGTTCGGAAGGAGAAAGGACGCTTACCCCCAAGGGGTGAAACCCGTGGTGACGGTACGCAGGCTGCAGGTGGCAGCAGGGGCGGAGATGGAAATGGGTGCGTCTGGCATCATCCGGGATCGCGGTTTGGTTTCAAAAGTAGCATATTTGCGAACCTGTGCCAAGGATTGCCTCATTTTTGCAAACTCCTCAGAAATTCCTGTCATTTCTTTCGGATACCTGTTACATTTACAGGGATTATCGCAAATAGTGAAATGCCCGTTCGCAAATTACACGGCGGGCTTTGGCGAGAAACTTCCTGAAAATGAAGATACTGGACCAGGCGCAGGCGTACGAGGCAGACCGGGTTACCCTGGAGCGGCAGGGCATACGCAGCGCAGAGCTTATGGAACGCGCTGCCTGGGGCCTCTTTGAATGGCTGCACCGCCGGCTTGAAGGGAGGCCCGTGCCCATCTACCTCTTCTGCGGGATCGGCAACAATGGCGGAGACGGGCTGGCCCTGGCCCGGCACCTGGCCGAGCACGGCTACCACATCTCGGTCTATATCGTGGCATACAGCGAAAAGCGCTCCGCCGACTTTTTGCTGAACCTCGAAGCGCTCAAAGACCGAAAGATCTGGCCTGCGCTGCTGCAGGAGGGGAGCGAATTCCCCGCCCTCGAACCGGGCGGCATTGTAGTCGATGCCATCTTCGGGATCGGCCTGAGTCGTGTGCCGGCGCCCTGGGTATGCAAACTTATCTCCCGGATCAATGCCAGCAGGGTTTTTATCCTTTCCATAGACCTGCCCTCCGGGCTTTCCATGCAACAGGTGCCGGCCGATCCCGAAGGGGTGGTCAGGGCCGATATCGTGTTGAGTATCGGCACCCCCAAGCTGGTCTTTTTCCTGCCCCAGACCGGGGTTTATGCCAGGCAGTGGGAAGTGATAGACATCGGCCTCGACCCGGAATTCATTGCCGGGGTGCATGCCGAATACGAGCTTTTTGGGGGAGAGGAGGCCCGCGTGCTGTACCGCCCCCGGGCCAAATTCAGCCACAAGGGCACCTATGGCCACGCCCGCCTGATCGGGGGCAGTTACGGGAAGATCGGGGCGGTGGCCCTGGCGGCCCGGGCCTGCCTGCACAGCGGGGCCGGCCTGGTAACAGCCTGGGTGCCGCAATGCGGCTATATTCCCCTTCAGGCCGGGGTGCCCGAAGCCATGGTGCAAACGGCCCGGGAGGCCGAATACCTGTCTGATTTCCCGGGAGAAGGGGAAGGGTTTGTCACCGGCCTGGGCATGGGC
>CAYWZF010000004.1:0-71261 GCA_964461555.1 uncultured Robiginitalea sp.
CCAGGGACACACGGATTTTCAGTCCGTTGCTCTACCAACTGAGCTAAGGTACCAGTATGTAAGCCTAATCATTCAGTCCGTTGCTCTACCTCCCGATGGCTATCGGGAGAGCTAAGGTACCAGAATTTCAGGGAGTTTGCGGCAGGGCGAAAGCGTCCGGTCTGCAAACGGAGGGCAAATATAATTTCAAAAAAGAAAACAACCAACAAAAAGGGGAAAAAGGGAGGTTGTTTTTTCGGGTTTCCCGATCTTTGTGCTATGAATCTGGCTGTTGACGCAGGGAATACGCAGATCAAGATGGGGGTCTTCGGCGAAGGCCGCCTGCTGCATGTCGAAACGGCTTCGCACGAAGGCTTTGCGAAGGCGCTCAAAGCCTTGTTTGCGCGTTATCCGGGCATAGGCGATGCCATCCTGGCCTCGGTGGGGCAGCCTGAGCACACCATACACGACCTGCTGGCCGTTTTTTGCAAAGTGCATGTGGTGGGCCCTGAAACCCGCACCCCCTACCGCAATTCCTACGCCACCACCCAGACCCTGGGGGCCGACCGCATGGCCCTGGCATCGGCTGCCTTTTTCCACCAGCCTCGCACCAACATTTTGGTGATCGACGCGGGCAGCTGCGTTACCTACGACTTTATGAATGATTACGGAGAGTTTCTGGGAGGGGCCATATCTCCTGGCCTTCGCATGCGCTACAGGGCCCTGAATGCCTTTACCGCCCGCCTCCCCCTGCTGGAGCCCCACCCCCCCCTTGACCTGATCGGGAATGCCACCGAAAGCAGCATCCACAGTGGCGTGGTAAACGGCCTTGCTTTCGAAATCGACGGGGCGATCGAACAGTACAAATCCCGCTATCCTGATTTAACAGTAATTTTAACAGGGGGCGATGCGCAATTTTTGTCCAGGCGGTTAAAAAGTACCATATTTGCCCATTCTAACTTTCTCCTGGAGGGCTTAAACCAGCTGCTGGAATACAACAAAAGCTAGATGGTAAAAAGATTTGTTCTCGCAATCCTGTTTTTTGCGACACTTACTATTTCCGCTCAGAACGGAACGGTTTCCCCGTATTCCGCCTTCGGAATCGGAGACCTCAGGCAGGGCCGCAGCATCGAGAACCAATCCATGGGGGGGATCGGCTTCTACACCGACAGTATCCACATCCACCTGAACAACCCGGCAGCCCTGGGCAAGCTAGGCCTGGCCACCTATACCGGGGCCCTTTCGAGGAGGGAGCTGCGCATGGAGACCTCCGACGATTTGCAGCGCACCTCAGTGACCAGTTTTGACTATCTGAGCATTGCCTTTCCGCTCATCTCACAGCGTGCCGGGATCGCCTTCGGAGCGAAACCATTCAGCTCGGTGGGGTACCAATTGGAGGACCTCCAGGAAATTGCCAACGGAGACCAGGTGCTGAACGAATATACCGGGGAGGGGGGTATCAATGAGGTGTTCCTTTCTGCCGGGTTCCAGCTGCTGCCCAAAATGCATCTCGGGGCCACTGTAAGCTACTACTTCGGCCAGCTGTCGAATAATAGGGTGCAGGTCACAGAAGGCATTGCCTACGGCACGCTCGACGAGCGCGATTCTGATGTCAGCGGGTTTGACTTCAACTACGCCCTGACCTATTCACCCAGCATCGGGCCCAAACATACCCTCTATACGTCGCTTCGGGCGCACACCCAGACCAACCTGGTCTCCACGAACCAGCGCCGCATAGGCACATTCGTGCCGCTTTCAGGGAATGAGATCGAGGTGGTGGACGTCGATCTCGACCGCGATAACCTGCGGTATACCGAGATCAAGATCCCGACAACCTTTTCGCTCGGGTTGGGCATCGGACAGGAGCAGCGCTGGATGGTCGGGGGCGAATACAGCTTCCAGAAGTTCAGCGAGTTCAGCAACGAATTCCTCGACGGAGACAATATCGATTATGAGGATGCCAGCAGCTTTGCCCTGGGGGGGTACTTTGTCCCGGATTTTACCGATATCGATTCCTATTTCAATCGGGTGGTCTACCGGGCGGGCGTTCGTCTGGATAATACGGGTTACATCGTAAATGAAAAGGACATCAGCAATTTTGGCATAACATTTGGAATGGGCTTTCCACTGGGGTTCGAATACTCCAACCTGAATCTCGGGTTGGAAGTCGGGCGCCGGGGGACCACCATGAACAATCTGGTCCGCGAGAGTTATTTCAAAGTGAGTATCGGCCTTTCCCTGAACGCATCCGGTCCTAACCGCTGGTTCCAGAAAAGGCAGATTAATTAAAAAAAATTAGTATTTTAACCCCCCTGAAAAACAGAAGACAAGATGAAAAAGAATTTTTACTTGATGGTCGTTGCGGTAGTCGGGTTTGCCGCCACAGGTCTGGCCCAGGCGCAGGACCCGGAGTGTATGACCAATCTTTCCATCTATGCCGAGCATGTTAAGGTAAAGAACTTCGATGCGGCGTATGCGCCCTGGAAAATGGTGTATGAAACCTGCCCGGGCCTGAACAAGGCCAACTTTACCTATGGTGAGCGCATACTCGAACATAAGATCGAGAACTCCAGCGGGGCCGAAAAGGAAGGGTATATCCAGGATCTTCTGACCCTGCACGACAAGAGCCTGCAGTATTTCCCGACCAATTATACCCAGGCCGAGATCGCCAGCGATAAGGCCTCTATCTTATATGACAACAAGAAGGCTACCGACGACGAGCTCTATGCCATCCTCTCCAAGGCCTTTAAGGAAGACCGGGCCCATTTTGACAACCCGAAGGCCCTCTACCTGTATTTCTCCACCCTGGTCGACCTGCATGGGGCCGGCAAAAAGGAACTTCAGGAGGTCTTTGACGTCTACGACGAGGTAACCCAGAAGATCGAGGAGGAAAATGAAAAATACCTGGAACAGATCGGGAAGCTGCTTCCCAAGGACTCCCTGGGCACCCTGACCTCCAAAGAGAAGCAACAGCTGAAATCCTATAACAGCTTTTCGGAGAACTACGGAAAAATTTCCGGCAGTATCGACGCCAAACTGGGGTCACTGGCCGATTGCGAAAACCTGATCCCGCTTTACCAGAAAAGCTTCGAGGAGAAAAAGGGCGACATCACCTGGGTAAAGAGCGCCGTGGGCCGCATGTTTGCCAAGGAATGCACCGACGACCCGCTCTTCCGCCAGTTGTTTGAGGCCCAGCTTGCCCTGGAGCCCTCGGCCAGCGCCTATGTATACGGGGCTACCCTGAAGGTCAAGGATGGCGACACCCGCGGGGCCATTGCCGATTTCGACAAGGCAGCCGACCTGGAGACCGACGCCCGCAAAAAATCGGATATCCTCTACAAGGCCGCCACTGTGGCCCGCAAGTTCAGCAAGCAGCAGGCGCGTACCTACGCCCAGAGGGCGATCAATGCTTCCGCGTCGAACGGGAAGGCGTACCTGCTGATCGCCAACCTCTACGCCTCCAGCGCCAATGAGTGCGGCAGCACGCCGTTCGAGAAACGCGCCATTTACTGGAAAGCCGCCGACCTGGCCCGCCAGGCTGCCCGGGTCGACCCGGCCCTTAGCGGCACCGCCAGCCAGGCTGCAGCCAGCTATAGCGCCAAAGCGCCCTCCAAGACGGATATTTTCCAGTCCGGGATGGCCGGCAAGACCATCGCGTTCAGCTGCTGGGTGGGGGGTAGCGTGACCGTGCCGAACCTGTAAAAGATGAGTCTTAACACAACCGCATTGCGTATCATTGCCAGGGCAATCGTCCTGGCAATGTTCGTTTTGGGTTGCGAAGACACCTATAAGCGCGTGGGGGATGAAGCTGCCGAGCTCGTGTATCCCCAGGGGATCGCCCGCGACTTTACCCTGACCTATACCGAGAGCATCAAGGAGCTTACCTCCCAGGACAGCAGCGACACCCGGGTGATCGCCGTGCTGAAAAGCCCCGTGAGCGAAGATTTCACCAACCTGCGCTTTCAGTACCGTACCTTCCCGGAAGGCCTGCGGGTGGAGCATTACGACGCCCAGGGCCGGCTCAGCACCATCGAGGCCGATTACGCCATCATCTATGCCCAGACCAACCTGTACGACCTGAGGGGGCATGTGGTGATGGAAACCCACGACGGCAAGCGGCTGCAGACCGACCAGCTCTACTGGGACCGGGAAAGCGACTGGATCTTTACCGAAGGGCGCTTTACCCTTACCAACCCGGAAGACGGGACCGTCCTGAACGGGCAGGGAATGGACTTCAACCGTGATTTTACCTATTTTAGTGCCCACAAAACCGGGGGCGAAATGCTTGTCAAAGAAGAAGAATCATGATCCGTATCCTGAAATACACCGAATACCTCTATCTGGCCATCGCCCTGATTTCGTGCTACGAAATCTGGCAGCTCTGGAATGTTGACCGGGAGCGGAGCTACCTGTTTGTTTTCTTTGCGGTGGTTTCCGCAGGGATGTTCCTCTTCCGCCGGAATTACCGCAGGCGCTTTGAAAAGCGCAAAGACTCCGAACACCCATAAGGCGCGGCAGGCATATGGCCATCATTCTTATCTCCCTTTTGTGTTCAGCCTTTTTCTCCGGAATGGAGATTGCCTTTGTTTCGGCCAACCGCATCCACATCGAAATTGAAAAAAAGCAGGGCGGCCCCCTGGGCAAGGTGCTCACACGGCTTACCGCCAGGCCCTCCAAATTCATCACCACCATGCTCATCGGCAACAACATTGCCCTGGTGGTCTATGCCTATTACATGGGGGAATGGCTGGTCAGGTGGTTCCAGGGCATGCTCCCTTCCGACTACGCCCTGGTACAGGCCCTGCTGACCGATTTCACCCTGATTACCCAGACCGTGATCTCGACGGTGATCATCCTGCTCACGGCAGAATTCCTGCCCAAGGTGCTCTTCCAGATCTACTCCAACACCCTGCTCAAGGCGCTGGCCGTGCCGGCCTATATCGCCTACCTGCTCTTCTGGCCCATCACGGCCGGGGTCATGCGCATTTCGGACCTGATCCTCAAGGTATTCTTCAAAAGCAGGGGCGACGAGGTGCAGCTCTCCTTTACCAAGCTCGAGCTGGGGGATTACATTACCGAACAGATGGAAACCGTGGAAAAGGAAGACGAGGTAGACTCGGAGATACAAATCTTCCAGAACGCCCTTGAATTTTCGGAGGTGAAGGCACGGGACGTAATGGTGCCCCGTACCGAGATCACGGCGGTGGAATTGCATGAGACCCCGAAAAACCTGACCAAGCTCTTTGCAGAGACCGGCTATTCCAAGATACTGGTCTACAACGACACCATTGACAATATTATCGGGTATGTGCATTCTTATGAACTGTTCAAAAGGCCGAAAACAGTGAAAAGCATCCTGCTTCCCGTTGAGTTTGTGCCCGAGACCATGTTCATCCACAACATCCTGAACGTACTGACCAAAAAGCGGAAGAGCATGGCGGTGGTCCTCGACGAATACGGGGGTACTTCGGGCATACTGACCGTCGAAGACATCATTGAGGAGCTTTTCGGAGAAATCGAAGACGAACACGACGTAACCGACCTGTATGAGGAGCAGCTCACTGAAAACAGCTTCAAATTTTCTGCCCGGCTCGAAGTAGATTACCTGAATGAGCGCTATAAACTCGAACTCCCGGAGAGCGATGAGTACGGCACCCTGGGCGGGATGATCCTAAGCGAGACGGAGGAAATCCCCAAGCAGGACACCGAAATCAGGCTCGGCCGCTTTTTGTTCCGCATCCTGGAAGTCTCGAATAACAAGATCGATCTGGTAACCCTGGAGGTGTTGGATTCCGATTGAGAAAGCCCCGGGAACAGCCCGCTTATTTCCCTTTTATTATTGGGCAGAAAATGGTATTTTCGCCCACTGATTCAAAGAACCCTTAGCATGGCGATTTTAGAGAAGATACGCAAGCGCACCACCGTGTTGATCCTGATCATCGGTCTGGCGCTTTTTGCCTTTGTGATTTCGGATATTTTTACCCGCAGCGGATTCCAGGGCGGCAAGGCCGGTTCGTCCGTTGGAGAGATCAACGGGGAGGCGATTTCCATAGATGATTTCCGGATGCAGATGGAAGCGATGGAAAGCCGCCTGGGCGGGCAGATGACCTCCACTCAGGTGGTCAACACCGTTTGGGACCAGACCGTGCGCACCACCCTGCTGAAGCAGCAGTTTGAAGCCCTTGGCATTGATATCGGGCAAGACCAGATCATGGAGCTGATCAGGAGCAACCCGAACTTTACACAGAATCCCCAGTTCCAGGATGCCAACGGGAATTTTGACGAAGACGCATTCCGGAATTTCATCACCGACCTGCGCGTAAACCAGCCCCAGCAGTACCAGCTCTGGCTGCAGAGCGAGGAGGCCCTGATACAGGCGGCCAAGGAGCAGACCTATTTCAACCTGATCCTGGCCGGGGCAGGGGGTACCCTCGAAGAGGGCAAGCTCGACTACCACCTGACCAATGACAAGGTAGACATCCGCTATGTGCGGGTGCCCTACACTTCGATTCCCGACAGCACCATCGCCATCAGCAAGGAGGAAATGGCTGCCTACATCAAGGAACACCCCGACCGCTTCAAGCAAGAGGCGGCCCGCGACATCCGCTATGTCTATTTCGAGGAAAAGGCCTCTGCGGCCGACGAGGAGGCCATTAAGGAATCGATGCTGAACCTGCTCGAAGACCGTCAGGAATACCGGGAAGACCTGGATTCGACCCTGACCATCACCGGCTTCCGCCATACCGGCGAAATGGAAGCCTTCCTCGACCGGAATTCAGACACCAAGTACGACACGGTGTTCCACAGCCGCAACGAACTGTCTCCCCAGTATGCCGACACCCTTATGGCCCTGCCCGAAGGGGAGGTTTACGGACCCTACCGGGATGGGATTTATTTCAAGATCTCGCGCATGATGGCACGCAAGCCCGAAGGTTCGGTGAAAGCCAGCCACATCCTGATCGCCTATCAGGGGGCCCTGCGCGCCAACCCGGCCGTTACCCGCACCCAGGAAGAGGCCAAAACCCGCGCTGAGGAAATGCTGGCCGCGGCCCGCAAAGACCCGGCCAACTTCGCCCAGCTGGCCCGCGACAATTCTGACGGCCCGTCGGCCCCTGCCGGCGGAGACCTGGGCTACTTCCAGGAGGGGGTGATGACCGGTAAATTCAATGATTTTGCCTTCCAGAACCCGGTGGGCACCATCGGCCTGGTCGAAACCGAATTCGGCTTCCACGTCATCAAGATCGACGACAAGCAGGATGTGGTCAGGCTGGCTACGCTGAGCCGGGCCATCGAGCCATCTGACGAAACCGTAAACGCCCTCTTTACCGAGGCTACCAGCCTGGAGATGGCCGTTGCCGAGAACCCGGAGACTTTCGGGTCCATCTCTGAAGAAAAGGGATACGAGGTGCGTCCGGTGAACAAGCTCAAGGCCATGGACGAGAACCTTCCCGGCCTGGGCGCGCAGCGCCGCATCGTGCAATGGGCGTTCAATCCGGATACCGAGGTGGCCGACATCCGGCGCTTCGACCTGACCAACGGGTATGCGATCGTGCAGCTCACCGGTAAATACAAGGAAGGGACCCGCGATGTGGAGGATGCCTCCGTGCAGGTGCTCCCCATTCTGCGCAGGCAGCGCAAGGCCGAGATGATCAGGGCAGCCAACTCCGGCAAAAGCCTCGAAGACCTGGCCCGCGACAACAACCAGACGGTTTCCACTGCTTCGGCCCTGAATGCCAAGTCGCCGACGATCCCGGGCGCCGGGCGCGAGCCCCTGGTGGTCGGCATTGCCGTGGCCATGGACCAGGGTGCGGTTTCCGGACTGCTCGAAGGGGAAAGCGGGGTCTTTAAACTGGAAGTGGTCCGCAAAGAGACCGCCCCTGACCTCGACAACTACAGGCCTTACGCCCAGGCGGTAACCGGAGCCCTGATTCCGCGCGTCAACTCAGCGGTGATCGAGGCCCTCAAGGCCAAGGCTGAAATCGAAGACAACCGGGCGCTCTACTACTAGACCGACCCTGAAGAATAAGTATCTGCCCCCCGATTTGTCGGGGGGTTTTTTTATGCAATTAGATCGCCGTAGGCCAGGCAGGTCGCATAGCCTTTTTCGAGGAAATAACGGGGGGTATTTGCATCCCCGGCGGCCAGAATGAAATCCCCACCCCAGGCCCCGAGGCTTTTCAGGCTTCCCGCATAGTCGGCAAACAGCCGTTTTTTGACCGGGGGCAGCCCGAGCAGTTCCGAGAGCAGCTTTTCATGGCGCTCCATGGCCTCACTAAAGGAAGTCAGGTCGGTTGCCGTCGCCATGCGCTCCCCCAGGGCCGAGATCTCGTCCAGCAGGGATTCGGGCACAGCCTTCAGCCCACGGTAGCGACTGATCCCCTCCCGGCTGTCTTGCTTTACGTTCAGGTACACAAACCAAAGTGATTCGGCGAAGGGCGGGTCAAAGGGTGCCGCTTCCACCTGTGGCGGGTGGGGCGGGATGCGCCTGTAGTAAATCGGGTGGTCGGCCCTGGCACAGGCCAGGTCGTAGCCACTGCCGCCCAGGGTTTGGTCTGAGAGGGCGTACGGATCGGCCCCGGCCCATTCGGCCAGGTTGGCCAGCAGGGTGGAGGATGAGCCCAGGCCCCAGGCCCGGGGAAATTCCAGCCGGGTTACGACCCTTTGCCCCAGCATTTTCGGGAGGAAGGCAGGCTGCATGCTCACCAGGGTCTGCAAAATGCGCAACAGGCGTGCGGCCGGGTCGGCCGGAAAAGTACCGGGGGCCGGTGCCTGGGCGAGCGCTTCCGGTTCAAAATACGCTTCGAGCCAGGGGGTGCCGTCGGCATGGAGGCTGGTCCAGCTCAGGCCGGGCCCCCGGTCTTCATGCACCTCGAGCCACTGCCCAAGGCGGGTGGGCAGGGCAAGGGCCCTGGCGCCGTCCAGAACGGCGTATTCGCCTGAGAGCAGCAGTTTCCCGTGGCTGTAATACGTGGTTTTCATGCCCCGGCCCGCATGGCGTTCAATTGCTCCACCACCAGGTTGTGGCTCACCGTGTGGGTCTTGAAGAATTCGACCATGGCTTGTTTCTCAGCTTCTGAGGCCCCCAGCTGGTTCAGGATGTTCAGCAGGTGCATCTTCATATGCCCGCGCTGTATGCCCACCGTAACCAGCGAACGCAGGGCGGCAAAGTTCTGGGCCAGCCCGGCGGCTGCCACGATCTGCATCAGTTCCGGGGCCGAAGGGTTGCCCAAGATCTCCAGGGCCAGCCTGACCAGGGGGTGCAGGCTGGTAAGCCCCCCTACGGTTCCCAGTGCCAGGGGAACTTCGAGCCAGAACCGGAAAACCCCGTCTTCGATGGAAGCCCCGGTGAGGCTTCGGTAGGTGCCCGAGCGGGCGGCATAGGCGTGCACCCCGGCCTCCACGGCCCGAAAGTCATTGCCCGTGGCGATCACCACGGCATCGATGCCGTTCATGATGCCTTTGTTGTGGGTGACGGCCCGATAGGGCTCGCAGTCGGCCACTCGAACGGCGCGAACCAGGCGCTCGGCCACCTCGGCCCCGGTGAGCCCTCCTTCGGCTTCCATTTCGGAAACCGGGCACGATACCTCGGCCCGCACCAGGCACCCGGGAACGTAGTTGGAAAGGATGCTCATCAAAATTTCGATCGGTGGCTCCCCGGCCAGCAAAGGATGGGTCGCTGCCTCGCGCAGCAGGGTTGCCGAGAATTGTTCGAGGCACGAATTGATGAAGTTGGCTCCCATGGCATCGCGGGTCTCAAAGCGGCCATGCAGCTGGTAATACCCGTCCATTTCCCCGGTCTTGTCGCGGAGCTCCACCCCAAGGATGCCCCCGCCCCGCCGGGCCATGTTGCGGGTTATGGGCCCGGCATCGCTGAGGAGCACAGGCTGGATCTCCTCTATGAAACGGGCCAGGTTTTCGGCCTTTCCGGTATAGCGGAAGTGGACCTGCCCGATCTTTTCGGTGCCCAGCACCCGGGTGCGGAACCCGCCCCGGTCGAGCCAGTATTTGGCCGATTTGCCGGCCGCCGCCACCACCGAGCTCTCCTCGATGGCCATGGGGATGGCGTACAGGGTATCGTTGATCCTGAAATTCGGGGCCACCCCCAGGGGCAGGTAAAAATTGCTGAGGGTATTCTCGATGAATTCGTCGTGCAGCCGCTGCAGGCCGGCATCGGTGTTCCAGTACTGGCGCAGCAGGGCTTCGGTTTGCTCGGGGTGTGCGGTATACCGCTCGGCGATATAGCGGATCTTGGCCTCCTTGGTGAGTTTGGAGAATCCTTCAACGGGTTGAGACATCTGTCAGATTTTCGAGGTCCAAAGATACGCATTCAGCCTCAAATGACGGGCGCTTCCACCCGGCCTGCCGGAGGGAAGAAAGTGGGCGATAACTTGCGATTTCTGGCAAAATATTCATAAACTTGAGGGTTTTATAACCCTTTTTTACCAATCTATGAAGAGACGATCCGGGCTCTGCCTGCTGCTGTTCCTGGTCGGGACGCTGCTCCCGGCCCAGCAGAAAAAGATCACCCTCGAAGACATCTGGGGGGGTACCTTCCGGACCGAAGGCCTCGAGGTGCTCCGGTCTATGAACGACGGACAACACTATACCGTACTGCAAACCAACGCCCCGGCAGACCGGAGCAGCATCGAGAAGTACGAGTACCGGACCCAGCAAAAAGTAGGAACCCTCCTCGAAAGCGATGCCTCAAAGGGGGTCCCGCTGTTCAGTTCGTATGAGTTCAGCGACGATGAGTCAAAAGTTCTGCTCGCCACCGGGGTCGAGGCCATCTACCGCCGCTCGCGCCTGGGCATCTATTACGTCTACGACCTGAAAAGCGGCGGGCTGAAGCAGATTTCGGAGAACAAGATCCAGGAGCCCACCCTTTCCCCAGGGGGCGACAAGGTGGCCTTTGTCTACGAGAACAACCTCTATGTGCTCGACCTGGAAACCGACCGCCTGAGCCAGATCACTACCGATGGCCGGCGCAACGCGATCATCAACGGGGTTACCGACTGGGTGTACGAAGAGGAATTCGGGTTTGTGAGGGCTTTTGAATGGAACGCCACCGGCAGCAAGATTGCCTTCCTCCGCTTTGACGAATCTGCCGTGCCGGAATTCTCGATGGACGTGTATGGGGAGGGGCTCTACCCCAATCCGCATGTCTTCAAATACCCGAAAGCCGGAGAAGACAATGCCCTGGTGAGCCTGCACCTGTACGACCTGGCCTCAGGGCAAACCCGGCAGGTACCCATGGGCGACCCCTATTACATCCCCCGCATCAAGTGGATGCACCACCCCGACCACCTGAGCGTGCAGGCCCTGAACCGCCATCAAGACAGCCTGACCCTCTATCAGGTAAATGCCGCCACCCTTGAGCCGAAAGTATTGCTGACAGAGACCGATGCCGCCTATGTCGACGTGACCGACAACCTGACCTTCTTGCCTGACGACCGCTTCATCTGGACCAGCGAAAAGGACGGCTACAATCACATCTACCTCCACGCCCCCGACGGCAGCCAGCTCCGCCAGCTCACCAGCGGCCCGTGGGAAGTGACCGCGTATTACGGGTACGACCCGAAAGGCAAGCGGATTTTCTACCAGTCTGCCGAACAGGGTTCCATCGTGCGAGACGTGTACAGCGTTACCGAACGCGGCAAGGGCAAACAGCGGCTCACCTCGGGCGAAGGGACGAATGATGCAACCTTCAGTGCCGATTTCAGCTATTTCATCAAGGCCTTCCAGAATGTGGATACCCCGCCTGTCTACACCCTGCACAAGGCATCAGACGGTTCCCTGCTCAAGGAATTGCAGCACAACCGGGGGCTGCTGGCCACCCTGCAGGGCTTCGGGATGGCCCCCAAGGAATTCAGCACCCTGCACGTCAACGGGCATGACCTGAACATGTATATGATCAAACCCCCTGATTTCGACCCGTCGAAGAAATACCCCCTCTTCCTGTTCCAGTACAGCGGCCCGGGTTCGCAACAGGTGGCCAACCGCTGGCATGGCAGCAACGACTACTGGCACCAGCTGCTCGCCTCGGAAGGCTATGTGATCGCCTGCGTGGACGGGCGGGGCACGGGCCTGAAAGGGCGCGATTTCAAAAAGGTCACCCAGAAAGAATTGGGCAAGTATGAGGTGGAAGACCAGATCGCTGCGGCCCGCAAGCTGAGTGAACTCCCTTTTATAGACCCTGAGCGCACCGGCATCTGGGGCTGGAGCTATGGCGGCTTCATGGCCTCGAACTGCATCCTGAAGGGCAATGACACTTTTGAGATGGCCATTGCCGTGGCCCCGGTGACCAGCTGGCGCTTTTACGACACCATCTACACAGAGCGGTATATGCAGACCCCCCAGGAGAACCCTGACGGGTATGACCTGAACTCCCCCCTGAATTTCGCAGACCGGCTGCAGGGGAAATTCCTGCTGGTGCACGGCTCGGCCGACGACAATGTGCATGTGCAGAACAGCATGCGGCTGATCGAGGCCCTGGTGCAGGAGAACAAGGCGTTTGACTGGGCCATCTACCCCGACAGGAACCACGGCATCTACGGCGGTAAAACCCGCCTGCAACTCTATACCAAAATGACGCAATTCGTGTTAGAGAACCTATAACCAAACCATACTACCTTATGCAATCACCACCTGAAGTTACACCGGAAAAGGAGCTGCTGGGGCACCCCAAGGGGCTGTTCTACCTGTTTTTCGCAGAACTGTGGGAGCGCTTCAGCTTTTACGGGATGCGCGCCCTGCTCACCCTCTACATGGTCAACGAGATCTTCGAGGCTCTTGCGGAAAGGGATTACGCCGCTGCCGCGGTCTATTCCAGCTACGGGTCGCTCGTGTATGCCTCAACGGTGATCGGGGGTAGGATTTCCGACACCATCCTGGGCATGCGGCGTTCCATCCTTCTGGGGGGCATCCTGATGGCCCTGGGGCATTTTGTGCTGGCCATTGAGAACACGGTGGCCTTTTATTCGGCCCTGGCCCTGATTGTGGCGGGCAACGGATTTTTCAAGCCAAACATCTCGACCTTCGTGGGTTCGTTGTACAAGGAAGGAGACCCGCGCAAAGACTCCGGTTTTGTCATTTTTTATATGGGCATCAACATTGGTGCCTTCGTTTCCCCTTTGCTTTGCGGATGGCTCGGCCGTGAATACGGCTGGCACTACGGCTTTGGCCTGGCAGGCATCGGGATGCTGACGGGGCTCCTTTTTTTCTGGAGCGGCATACGGAACAACGTTTTTGGCGACCGGGGCAAAGCCCCCAGCCAGGCCGTGCTCGATAAGCCCCTGCTTGGCGTGCCGCAGCGGATCATGGTGCCCGCGCTGGCCTTTCTGTCGGTGCCGGTCGTTGCCATGCTGCTGGCATCGTACCAGCCGGTAGGTGCTGAAGGGAGCTTTTTCGGCGACCAGAACCCGGTAAACATCATCTTCAAGCTGATCGGCATTTTCATCCTGGGCTACCTGGGGTATATCATTTTCAAGGCCACCGCGGATGAGCGCAAGAAATTGATCATGGCCGTGCTTATCACCCTTTTCATGACCATTTTCTGGGGCTTTCACGAGCTCTCAGGAAGTGTTATTACCCTTTTTGCCGACCGGAACGTGAACCTGGCCTGGATCGATGCCGCCCAGTCCAATGCCATCAACCCGGTGTTTATCATTCTGCTTTCCATCCCCGTTTCCCTCTTGTTCACCTGGCTTTCAAAGCGAAACCTGAATCCGCGCACCCCATACAAATTCGGGCTCGGGCTGGCATTTGCGGGGATCAGTTTCTACATCCTGGCGCTCAGCGGCGGGAGTGCCGATGAAAACGGCATGGTCCCCTTTTCGTACCTGCTGCTGATGTATTTCCTCCTCTCTGTTGGGGAGCTGTTCATGTCGCCGGTAGGGCTTTCCAAGATTACCGATCTTTCCCCCAGGCGCATCGTGGCCTTTATGATGGGGGTTTGGTTCCTTTCATCGGCCTTTGCCTTCCAGGTGGTTGGCTTTATCGGCAAGCAGCTGGCCATCGAAAGCAGCGATCCGAATGTTCGGGGAACCGAGACGCTCGGTGTGTACCTCGGAGGGTTTGAACTAATCGCCCAGTATGCGCTAGGGGCTGGCCTGATCGTGCTGATAACGGCGCCCCTCATGAAGCGCCTGATGGGAAATGTGCACTAGTCTCCCGGGCTGAATTCCTGGCGATATGCCCCGTTGGCGGTGGCGTGGAAAGGCACCCCATACGCCCGGCAGGTTGCTTCCCAGCGCCTGACATAACTTGCGTAATTCGTGCCGTCTGCGACGATCCGTGCCGGGCGGCCCCTTTCGATCAGGCGCCCAAGGTGGATGCGGGGCGATCCCGTCAGCAGCACCAGTTCAGGGCACAGATCGGCCGTGTCATAAACCCCGTCGGCATCCACCACCAGCAGTTGCGCCTGCCCGAGCCGGTAGGAGTTTTGAAGGGGGTAATGCCACACTTCACGGATTCGCTCCCCTGTCTGGTAGGCATCCGCCAGGCTGGCGAAGGCTTCCGGTTCGGTGCTGAAAGCCTTCAGCACCCGGCCTTCGCGAAACCAGAAGCCCCCGGCTGCCACCCGGTGCGGGACCACCCATTCTGCCCGCCTGCCATGCGATATGTCTTGCCAGATCGTATAGGCCTGCAGCGACAACATGCAGGCCAGGGTGCCCCTTAGCCAGACACGGGAAGGGTTTCGGACCCACGCGGCCAAAGCCACAACCGCCCCGAGGCCCAGGCAAAGCTCTACCCGCCCCCATGGGATGTGGGTCAGGATCAGGCTGTCTTGCCTGCCCAGCCATCCGGTCAGGGCGTTCATGGCCCGTAGCACCGCCTCGTACGGCCCGGCCATCCAGAAAGGGGTGCTGCCCAGGGCCGCTGCCAGCAGCAGGGCGAACCCCCACCCGATAACTACCCCCAGCAGGGGAACCAGCAGTACATTGGCCAGCAAAAAGTGCAGGGGTAACTGGTGGAAGAAATACAGGCTCAAGGGCAGGATGCCGATCTGTGCCGCGGTACCCAGGCAGCAAAGCTGCCCCAGCCTGGCCCCGGGCCCGTTTTGGAAGGGCCACAGCCGGTACAGGGGCGGGTAAAATGTCAGGATGGCCCATACAGCGGCGAAGCTGAGCTGGAAGCCGGCCTGGAAAAGCCAAAGGGGTTCTGCCACCCCCAGCAGGAACAGAATGGCCAGGGCCCAGAAATGCAGGCTCTGCCCCGGCCTATTGCTTAACAGGGCATAGGTTAGGAGCGAAAATAGCACCGCGGCCCTGACTACGGCCGGCCCGGCCCCGGCGAGGCCTGTGTACGACCACAGGGCCAGCAGCACGAGGGCGGCATGCACCGCCCTTCCGCGGCGCAGGCGCCTCAGCGGCCAGAGCAGCCATCCTGCCAGGCCGCTGAACACCCCAACATGCAACCCCGAGACCGCCAGCAGGTGCGCAGCCCCGGCCCGCTGGTAACTTTCGTATTGCCCTGGGTCGAGGGAGGTGCGGTACCCGAGCAACAGGGCCTGCAGCAACCCGGTTTCGGCTGGTTCGAAACCGGTGTGGCCGAGGGCCTGCAGCAATTTCAGTCGCAGGCGCCCGATCTTGCCAGACAGGCTTGCGGCTGGGCAGGACTGGTGCCTGAAACGCCCGGCCTGAAGTCGCAGGCTGCGGTAAATCCCCAGGTTGTTCAGGTAGGCTGCGTAGTCGAATTGGTGGGGGTTGGCCGGGGGGCCGGGCTCGCGTATGGCCCCGAAAGCCCATATCCGGTCGTCGGGCTCCCAGGCTGCCGTCGCCAGGGTGTCGGGCAGGGTGAGCAGGATGGTACCCCCTGACGGGTGGCCGTCTACCTGGTTCACCCAACCGGTCCATCGGTTAGAAAAGGCAGTGGGCCGGAGTTTTTCTGAAAGCCGGATTTCGAGCAGGTGCTCGCCGGGGGAGGCATGCGCATAATGGTCGGGTTGGTTTTCGGGCAGGTCTCGCGCCATGCGGAAAATGCCGAAGGCGAAAAAAGCCATGCCTGCGAGGCTGAGGTAGGCATACGGGGCCAGGCTCCTGCCTGCGCGAAGGGCACAGGCCATTGCCAGAAAGGCGAGCAAGACCACGGCCAGGCTGTCAGCTGCCGCCGGCCTGAAGTCCCGGCCGACCCATATCCCCAGCGCCAGGCTGCCCGCCAGCCAGAGGGCCGGGGTGCGGGAGATCCCCATCTCAGAAGACCCGGGTGGCCTTCACAAAAGCGTAGTTCCAGAACCCTTCGCGCAGGGAAGAAACGATGACCCCGCGTGAGGTGGTGGAGTGGATGAAGCGCACGTCGTCGCCCTCGACGGCCACAACCAGGCCCACATGGTTTATTTTGCCACCCCTTCGGGTGGTCCTGAAAAAGAGGAGGTCGCCCTTTTGGACCTGCTGCACCTTCACCTTTCGACCCTCCTCAGCCATTTCGTGGGAAACCCTGGGGAAGGGGAAATCGTTTTCTGTGAAGGCCACGTAGAGCAAACCGGAACAGTCCATCCCCCGCCGGGTGGTGCCCCCGTACTTGTAGTCAACCCCGGCGAAGGTAAGGGCCGTGCTCACCACGGCATCTGCCGTCGAAGCAGGAACGGCCGCCGGTGTAACTGTGGTCGCTTCCTCTGCGAAAGGCCCCGGGGCTCCGCGCAGGGAGTCGCGGGAGGCTTCCGTGGCGGCCACGCTCACCGTGGGCTGTGCTGCGTAGGTGGTTTTCTTTTTAACCAGGCCGCAGCTGGTGAACAGCAACAGGCCCAGGCCGATCAGACAGGTGCGCTTCATACGGAAGTAACGGATTCTGTAAAGCTAAATTATGGAAATCCGGGGATTCTTTCCGAAAAGGATTCCCAGGGGACCAATTTACGCCTGCTTACTGAACCTTACGATCAGTTGCGCAGCTTTGGCGCTGGCCCCCGCCCCCCCGAGTTTTTGGCGCAGCATGGCGTAGGCTTCGAGCTGTTCGGCCCTGCCGGGCCCCTCCAGGATGGCCCCCAGGGACTTCAGCAGGTTTTTCTCGTTCAGGTCATGCTGGATGAGCTCCGGCACCACGTCCTGGTCCATGATGAGGTTCACCAGGGAAATATACCGGAGTTTGATCAGCCTTCGGGCGATTTGATAGGAGACCTGGCTTCCTTTGTAGCAAACCACCTGGGGCACGTTCAGCAGGGCCGTTTCGAGGGTGGCCGTGCCGCTGGTGACCAGGGCCGCATGAGCGTTCTGCAGCAGGGCATAGGTCTGGTCGGCTACCCGGGGCACGCAGCTGTTCTCCAGGTAGGGCTCGTAGAAGGCGGCCTCGAGGCTCGGGGCGCCTGCCACGGCGAACTGGTATTGCGGGAAGTGGGGCACCACGGCCAGCATCACGCTCAGAATATGGTCTATTTCCTGGGCCCGGCTCCCGGGGAGCAGGGCGATGATGGGTTTGTCAGGGTCAAGGCCGTTGCGCTTGCGGAACCCTTCCGGGTCAGCCGGGGAAAGTCCTTCCAGGGCATCGATCAGCGGATGCCCCACAAAATGGACGTCCATGCCGTGACGGGCGTAAAAGGCCTTTTCAAAGGGCAAAATGACGTACATATGGTCAATGTCGCGCCTGATCTTCCGCACCCTTCCCTCGCGCGATGCCCATACCTGGGGCGAGATGTAGTAATGGGTCCTGAATCCCTGTTTTCTGGCCCAACGGGCAATACGCAGGTTGAAGCCCGAAAAATCAATAAAGATAAGGGCATCGGGCCTGAAGGCCTCGATGTCCTTTTTGCAGAAGGCCAGGTTTTTGAAAATGTCGGGCAGGTGTCTGATCACTTCCAGAAATCCCATGAAAGCCAGTTCCCGGTAATGCTTTGCCAGGTCACCGCCCGCCTGTTGCATGCGGTCGCCCCCCCAGCAACGCACCACCGCCTGCGGGTCTTCGCGCCTCAGGGCGCGGATCAGGTTGGAGCCGTGAAGGTCTCCTGAGGCTTCGCCGGCAATGATGTAATATTTCACCTAAACGATCTTGTAGTAGAGAATGACCAGGGCCGTAAGCACGGTTGCCATTAGTACGCCCCGCGCCCGGTAATCGCGGCGCAGGCGCAGGAATCCGAAAAAAGCCACCAGGTTCAGAATGGCCCCCAGGGCCAGGAGGCTGCCAACATGTCCCTGTTCCACGGCAGCCTGGTAGGTTTCAGCCAGGCCGAGATCGGAAAAGAGCAAAATATAGAGCAACACCCCCAGGGTATTGGCGATGATCCCGACCAGGAAGCCGATGGCCGTTTCCTTCTTTGTGTTCAAGGATTTCATTGTGGTCTGACGTTTGACAGGCAATTGCCTGCCCCTGTTCAGCATGGGCCCGGGCCTTTCCGGTGCGGCCCTGAAGCCCGCGGCTCCCGGGCCAGTCACCCCTGCCTTTTGTGGGGCAGAAGGCAGTTGTGGCCGGCTGTAAAGGGCAGATTATACAATTGCTATACTTTATCGTGCAAAAATACGTTTTTCATAAATAGCGCTCCCGAACCCCGCCTTAACAAAAAATTAAGCGCAGGGGCCCCGTACTGGCATGGTTTTTTCAGTATCTTGGGAGTTCATTGGAACAATGGACCGGTTGCGGGTGCCTTTTACCCGCCTGGACTAAAACAAATTACATGAAAAGAAAATTGCTGATTGCCTTCCTGGTTCCGCTGATTGCTGTGGCTTCCTGCAGCTTCACCAACCGTTCCTTCGAGAACGACGACCGCGATAAATTACTGCTTGACCTGATTACCTATGTGCTGGAGCGGGGGCATTATGAACCCAAAGACATCAATGATGATTTTTCCGCCAGTGTTTACGAAGATTTCATAGATATCATCGACCCCACCAAGCGGTATTTCCTGGAGTCAGACATCGAGGAGTTTGAACAGTACAGGTTCCAGATCGATGACCAGATCCGCAACACCGATATCAGTTTCTTCAACCTGGTGTACGACCGCCTAATGCTTCGCATGAACGAGGCACGCGACCTCTATAAGGAGGTTTTGTCAGAGCCGTTCGACTTTTCGGTAGAGGAGTCTATCGACATCGACTATGAAAACCAGCCCTATGCTGCAGACCGGAAGGAGCTCCGGGAGCGCTGGCGCAAGCAGCTCAAATACGCCACCATCGGCACCTACGATGCCAAGGTGAGCCTGGGCGATGCCGACGATGCAGAACGCATGACGCCCGAAGCGGCAGAAGCTGAAGCCCGGGAGGCCACCGGCCAGACCCTCGACGAGTTTTTCACTTTTGTGGACGACCTGGAGCGGAAAGACTGGTTTGTGCAATACCTGAACACCATCGTGGATGAATTCGACCCGCATACTTATTACTTCGCCCCTGACGACAAGGAGCGCTTTGACATGAGCATGTCGGGCAAGTTTGAGGGGATAGGCGCCCGGCTGCAGAAGCAGCCCGAGGGGGCCAAGATCGTGGAGATCATCTCAGGCGGGCCCGTCTGGCGGGACCAGCGCCTTGAAGTGGGCGACGAGATCCTCAAGGTGGGGCAGGACGGGGAACCCCCGGTGAATATCGTGGGGATGCGCCTCGACGACGCCATCAAACTGATAAAGGGCCCGAAGGGCACCGAGGTAGACCTTACCGTGCGCAAGGTAGACGGCACCATTGAGGAAATCACCCTGATCCGCGATGTGGTGGAGCTCGAAGAATCGTTTGCCAAATCGGCCACCGTCATCAAGGACGGCCGTAAATACGGGTTGATCAACCTGCCCAAGTTCTATGTTGACTTCGACGATTACAGCGAGCGCAACGCGGCAACCGACGTGGCCAAGGAAATCGAGCGTTTGAAAGAAGAAGGCGCTGAGGGCCTGGTGATCGACCTGCGTGACAACGGGGGAGGATCCCTCAAAACCGTAGTCGATATGGCCGGCCTGTTCATCAAAGACGGCCCCATCGTGCAGGTGCGCTCTTCTTCCAATGAGAAGGAAGTGTACGAAGATAAGGACGAACGCGTGCAGTGGGACGGGCCCCTGGTGATCCTGGTCAACGAACTCTCTGCCTCAGCCTCTGAAATTCTCGCGGCCGCCATGCAGGATTACAAGCGGGCTGTTGTGATCGGGAGCAAGCAGACCTTCGGGAAGGGCACCGTGCAGAACGTGATCCCCCTTGAAAACATCGTGCGCAGCAACGAGCACGGCGACCTTGGGGCGGTCAAGCTCACCACCCAGAAATTCTACCGGATCAATGGCGGGTCTACCCAGTTGGAGGGCGTGAAAAGCGATGTGGTGGTCCCGGACCGTTACAGCTATATTGACCTTGGAGAGCGCGACCAGCAGAACCCCCTGCAGTGGGACAAGATCGAGCCCGCCAAGTTCAAGCCCTGGGAAGGCTATATCGATTTTGAGGCTACCATCGCCCATTCGGCCGAGCGCATGAAAAAGCATCCCCAGATCGCCCTGATCGAAGAGAATGCCCGTTGGCTGAAAGAGCAGCAAGACGAAGCCCGTGTGCCACTCAATTACCAGGAATACCGCCAGCGCGAAGACGAGAACAAAGAACGTTCACAGTACTTCAAGTCGCGGATGAAATACGACTCACAGCTTACTTTCAGCTCGCTGAAATACGAACAGGATCTGTTTACCCAAGATTCGGTACTGCGCGAGAAGCGCGACCGCTGGCACCAGAACCTGGCCCAGGATGTGTATGTGGAAGAAGCCATCAACGTGCTCGAAGACCTGAAGCTCAACCATTTCAAAAAAGACCGTCTGGCCAGCCGCCTTCAGGACTAAAGGAGGCTGCTGTTGACCGGACAGATAAACCCAGGCCAGGAGCCTGGGTTTATTTTTTGGGTCAGCGGGAAGGGTTTTTCAGCATGGGCGCAAAAGCATCCCGCAGTTTTTTCAGCTTGGGGTCGATCACATAGCGGCAGTACCCCTGGTCGGGGTGCTGGTTGTAGTAGTTCACATGTTCAGCCTCGGCCGGGTGGAAATTCGACAGGGGGGCGATTTCGGTCACGATGGGGTCTTCGTAGTAGGCCTGCATACTTTCAACGACCTCCCGGGCCGTTTGCTCCTGTTCAGGATCGTGGAAGAAGATGACCGAGCGGTACTGGGTGCCCCGGTCGGCCCCCTGCCGGTTCAGGGTGGTGGGGTCGTGGGTGGCCATGAACACCGTAAGCAGGTCGCGGTACGACAGGGCCTCAGGGTCGAAGCGCACACGAACTACTTCGGCATGGCCCGTCAGGCCAGAGCATACTTCGCGGTAGGTCGGGGTGCCGGGCACGCGTCCGCCCGCATAGCCCGGAAATACCGATTCCACGCCCTTCAAACGCTGCAAGACTGCCTCGGTGCACCAGAAGCACCCTCCGCCCACCGTGGCTTCCGACAGCCTGTCAGGAGACATCTTTGGCAGCTTTATCCAGCTCCAGGGCCAGGGAGTTCATGCAGTAGCGCAGCCCCCCGGGGGGAGGGCCGTCAGGGAAGACATGCCCCAGGTGGGCGTCGCAGGTATTGCACCGGGTCTCTACCCGTATCATGCCGTAGGAGGTATCCTTGAGGTATTGAATGGCGTTCTCGCGGATGGGCTGCGTAAAGCTCGGCCAACCTGTGCCGGAATCAAATTTGATCGTGGAATCGAAGAGCGCCTCCCCGCAACAAACGCAGCGGTAGATGCCGGGCTCGTAAATGGAGCAGAGGGCGCCGGAATGAGGGGCCTCCGTGCCGTGGGCCCGGGTAATGCGATACTGCTCCGGGCTGAGCCGGGCCCGCCACTGCTCCGGGGTTTTCTCCACGCGCCGGTCGGGTTGCGGGTTGCCGTGGGTGGCGTAATGGATAATGTCTTTCCAGGTAAGGGTCATTGCTTGGATGTTTTAAAAATGTCGCCTTGGGTGGGGATGCCCCCCCGGCAACAAGATCGCCCCTTCCCCTGCACCTTCCCATCACAGCGATTCGGAAGGGGCCCGGGAAAGAACCCCGCGTCGGGGCGGGTTTAGGCGGTAGTCGCAAAAGGCCGGGCGGGCTTACACGATCCCCCGTTGCAAAATACCCTAAATTTGCCGCATGGCCTTCTCCCGGAGACAAAAAAACCAACTGGTGTACGCCCTGCTCATGGCGGGGTGTATTGCCGTGTTCTGGTGGTTTGAGAATTTCTACACCCCCGACCCCTATGGCACCGGAGGAAGGACCGAAGCCGCTTACGACCTCCCTGAGGCCTGGGTGCCGCACCACCCCGGGGGGGAGGTGGTACGCCACGACTTCTACCGCCTCTCCTACGCCGAGGCATATGAACAGGCTGCCTGGGTGGCCTACCGGCTCAACCCCTCCCAGCTCACCGATCACGAGCGCGAACGGCCCTTTTTCGTGGAAGACCCGCTGGTGCGCACCCAATCGGCCGACTGGCGCAATTACAGGAGGTCTGGCTACGACCGGGGGCACCTGTGCCCGGCGGGGGATATGCGCTTTTCAGAAGCGGCCTATAACCAGACTTTCTACACCAGCAATATCAGCCCGCAAGATCCTGAGTTCAATGCGGGGATATGGAACGACCTCGAATTGCAGGTGCGCCGGTGGTGCCGGCGCTACGGCCCCCTTGTGGTCATAACAGGCGGCATACTCGAGCCCGGGCTGCCTGCCATCGGCGATGAGGAGGTAGCCGTGCCGGCCCGGTTTTTCAAGGTGGTCATACGCGAAGAGGGCCCTGTTGTAAGGGTAGCGGCCTTCGTGATGGAGAACCGGCCCGGGGCGGGTCCATTGCGGCGCTTTTTGCGGCCCCTGGATGAGGTCGAGGCCCTGAGCGGCATCGATTTCTTCCCGGGGTTACCCGAACGGGAACAGCAAGCCCTGGAGGCAACTGTCCGGGCCGAAGACTGGGATTTTTAGTCCCATTCATTGAGGCGGTTGGCATCCAGCCTCAGAAAGATGAAAAGGAGCATGGTGAAACCGATCAGGCTCGACCCCCCGTAGCTGAAAAAGGGCAGGGGGATGCCGATGGTGGGCAGCACCCCGATCACCATGCCGATGTTGATGAAGTAGTGGATCAGCAGGATGGATACCACCCCGTACCCGTACATGCGGGTAAAGGGGTTCTTCTGGCGTTCTGCCAGGTGGACCAGGCGCAGCAGCAACAGGGTGAACAGCAGCACTACGGCGGTGGTGCCCACAAAGCCCCATTCTTCCCCCACCGTGGTAAAGATGTAGTCAGAGTGCTGCTCGGGCACAAAATCGCCCTTGGTGCGGGTCCCTTCCAGAAAGCCCTTCCCCCAGAGCCCTCCCGATTCGATCGCCTTTTCGGACTGGTAGGTATTGTAGCCGATGGTCTTGCGGATCTCTTCCAGCTTGTTCGGGTCCTTTTCGAGCCGCAGCCACAGGCTGAAGCGGTCGCGGTGCCGTTGTTCGAAAACGTTCTCAAAGACAAAGCGCACCGAGAGGGAAAAGAGCAGGGAAGCTGCAAAAAGGGCCGCCACGGGCAGGATGGGCACCTTGTAAGTAGGCTTTTTGAGCATGTAGAACACCCCGACGATCAGGCCCAGCCCGATAGCCACCCATACGGTCCCGAACATAAGGGTGGTGATGAACAGCACGATGGCCAGCAAGGCCAGCAGCAGGTACCACAGGGGCAGGCCTTCGCGGAAGAGCACGAAGATCAGGGCGAAAAAAACCAGGGCACTGCCCGGGTCGGGTTGCGGGATGATCAGCAGGGCTGGCAGCACGATGATCAGCAGGGCATATAACTGGTCTTTGCGGCGCTTGATGTCGGTCTGTATATCGCTCAGGTACTTGGCCAGCGCCAGGGCAGTGGCGGCTTTGGCCAGTTCGGAGGGCTGCAGGTTAAAGAAGCCCAGGGCGTACCACGAGGTAGCCCCGGCAATGGTCTTGCCAAAGACAAACAGGCCCAGCAATAGCACCAGGGATATCAGGTAGAACAGGCTTGAAAAGCGTTCGTAGAAACTGGCTTCAAGCCCCATCACCAAACCGATGGCCAGCAGGCTGAAACCGATGAAGACCAGTTGTTTCCCGTAGAGCTGGCTCAGGTCAAAGACAGAGCCCTGGTCTTGGGTGAACGTGCTCGAGTAGATATTGACCCAACCGATACCGACCAGCAGCACGAAGATAAGAACAGACAGCCAGTCGATCCTGCGAAGGATGTTCCTACCAAACATATTCGTTTATCTCAAAGGGTTGCCCGCTGTAAGGTTTGGCGTATTCTTTCTCCAGGGTCTTTTCGAGCATCCGCTTTTCCAGGTCGGTGCGGGTAATGGTGCCCTTCAGGTATTTCTCGATCAGCAGGGAGGCAATATGCCCCGCATAGCGCGCCCCGTAGTAGCCGTGTTCGATGTAGACGGCCAGGGCGATCTTTGGCTTGTCTACAGGGGCGAAGGCGATAAAGAGGGAGTGGTCGGTGAGCTGGGTGCGCACCCCGTCGATGCGGGTGTAGTTTTCTACCGTCCCGGTTTTTCCGGCAATATCGATGCCCGGAATGCGGAGGTTATAGGCAGTCCCCATCTTGTAAACGTCTGCCATCCCCTGGATGACGGGCTCGAAGTGCTCCGGATCGATGGTGGTGTACTTGCGCTCGGTGAACTTGGGGATCTGTATGTCTTTGCCCCCGATTTTCTTGATCAGGTGGGGGGTGTAGTAAAAGCCCCGGTTGGCAACGGCGGCAGCCACGTTGGCCAGCTGTATGGGGGTCGCGGCCACTTCGCCCTGCCCGATGGCGTTCGAGATGATGTAGGTTGAAGACCACCGGTCGTCTCCGTACACCCGGTCGTAGTACTCCTTGTTGGGGATCCGTCCTTTTCGGCCCGTCGGCAGGTCGTAGCCCAGGTATTCCCCCAGGCCGAAGCTCCGCATATGCTTTTCCCACACGTCCATGGCCTGGTCGGTGGTTTCGAATTTATCGTAGAACTTCCTGAAGGTACCCGCGAAATAGGCATTGCACGATTTGTAGATGCCGACGTTCATGGTGCGCATCCCGCCCCCGCAGTGGCAGCCGCGCAATTTGTTGCCCACGTAGAAGCCATGGTAGCAGCGGAAGCTCGACTCAGGGGTAATGACCCCTTCCTGCAGGGCCGCCAGGGCATTGAGGATCTTGAAAGGGGAACCCGGCGAGGGCTCGGCCAGGATGGCGCGGTCCCAGGTGGGCTTTGCGATGGAGTCGTAATGCAGTTGGCTGTAATTCCGGGAGCGCTCCCGCCCGACCAGCAGGGCCGGGTCGTAAGTAGGCCCAGAAATGAGGGCCAATATTTCGCCCGATGCCGGCTCAATGGCAACGATCCCGCCCCGTTTGCCGTGCATGAGGCGCTCGCCATACTCCTGCAGGGCCTTGTCGAGGGTGATCCCGATCTCTGTGCCGGGTACGGGAAGGGTGTCGAGGGCGCCGTTCTGGTAGGGGCCGATATCGCGGTTGAACCGGTCTTTCTGGATCATCTTGACCCCCTTCCGCCCGCGCAGGGTTTCTTCGTATTCCTTCTCGATGCCGGTGCGCCCGGTTAGCTCGCCCTGAGAGTAGTAGGGGTTGCGCTGCAGGTCCCATTCATTCACTTCGCTGATATAGCCCAGCACATTGGCTGCGGCATCGGTCCTGTAGTCGCGGAGCGACCTCTTTTCGATGTAGAAGCCCTTGTATTTCCGCATTTTCTCCTGCAGGCCCGCGTAGTCTTCCTTGGAGAGCTGGGGCACGAGTACCGAGGGCAGGCGGGGTGAATAGATACGCGCCTTTTGGAGCTGTTCCCGGAACTTTTCGACGGTAATCCCGAGCAGGGAGCAGAATTCGAGGGTGTCGAGGGGTTGTACTTCCCGGGGGATGACCATCACGTCATAGGCTGGCTGGTTGGCTACCAGCAGCTCCCCGTTCCGGTCGTAGATATATCCCCGTTCGGGGTAGTCGAACACGAGCTTGATGGCCGGGTCGTCGAGCACCTGGTCGGGCGAAAAGCGGAACAGCTGCAAATAGGACAACCGACCGATGAAGGTCATGCCTATCAGGACGATGATGGAAGTGAGAACCAGCTTTTTCATTTTCAGGCGGAGGTTTCGCTCCGTATTAATTCACGCATCACAGGGGCCGGGGCCCTTTCCTATTCCTTGCGCACGGCAAAAAGCGAGGTCAGAAGCACCGAAAAGACGAAAGTCGCCAGCCCGGTCAGGACCACCCGCTTCAAAATTAACAGCAAATTCGTCAAACTAAAAATTTCCAGCGCAAAGAAAACCAGGTGGTGTATCCCGATTAATAACGCCAAAAACGTGAATTGTTGTACCCGGGTCGAGTTGGAAATCCTGAAATTCTGGAATTCGAGGTTGACGCCAAAGACAAAGCGCATCAGCGCCGGCCGCGCAAAGGCGGCGGTGAGGGTGGCAGCGGTGTGCATGGCCATCGTGTCAGAAAAGAGGTCCACGGCAAAGCCGAGCAGGAAGGAAACCCCCAAAAGCAGGGTGCGTTCTTCCCTGACGGGGTACCAGTACAAAAAGAGGAGGTAGACCATCGGGTTGATCTGCCCGAACAGGTTGAGCCGGTTGAAGATGAGGACCTGGAGCAAAACCAGCCCTACAAACCGTATGAATCCCAACAGGTAACTACCGCTCATTGTTTATTTCGGATTCAAGTTGGAGAATTTCAGGGCGGTTCCGGTTGCGGATCACGTAGACCTGTTTCTGGTTGGTCATGTCGTTGAACAGGCGCACGTCAATGTAGTAAAAGCTCTGGGATTCGTTCAGGTCGAAGGCCTCGATGGTCCCGATCGGGATGTTTTCGGGAAAGATGCTCGACATGGCACCCGTAACGATGGTATCTCCCACATGTAGCGGCACAAGCCTCGGGATGTCTTCCAGCTGCACCAGCTGGTGGTCTTTCCGGTTCCAGGTCAGCGACCCGAAATAGTCGGTATGGGCGATTTTGGCGTTGATGTTCGACCGGGTGTTCAGCACGCTCTGCACAGCGGCATATCCGGGGCTGGTGCTTTCCACGATGCCGAGGATGCCCCGGGAGGTAATGACCCCCATGTCCTGTTCAATGCCGTCGCGCCTTCCGCGGTTCAGGGTAATGTAGTTGTTGGCCTCAGCGTAACTGTTCTTGATGATCTGGGCCGTAAGCACCTCATAATCGAGGGCAGCGGTATCCAGTTCCACCGAATCGGGGGTTCGGCGGTTGAAGAGTATTCGCCTCAGGTGCTGGTTCTCTTCGAGCAGCCGCTGGTTTTCGGTCTTGAGGTCAAAATAGCTGCTCACCGAAAAGGAGGCCCCGTAGATGGTGCCGCTCAGCCAGTTCGCCGAATTGAAATAGCGCGAGCGGTGGAAGGCGCTGTTCTGTACGGTGAGCAACAGGGAGGTGAAAAGCAAAAACAGGTAGAGCAGGGAGGTCTTATGCCGTAAGATGAAATTGATGATCCTTTGCATGCAATGGCTCTGTTGAGCGGCCCCTGCCCCCGGTAGAAAGCCTGGCCCTTACTTGATGAGAATGCTCTTGTAGCGCTCCAGGTTTTTCAGGGCAATCCCTGTGCCCCGCACTACCGCCCGGAGCGGGTCTTCGGCTATGTATACCGGAAGGTCCGTTTTTTGGGAAAGCCTGCGGTCAAGCCCGCGGAGCATGGAGCCGCCCCCGGCCATGTAAATTCCGGTGTTGTAAATATCGGCTGCCAGTTCGGGCGGCGTCTGTGACAGGGTTTCCATCACGGCGTCTTCGACGCGCAGAATGGACTTGTCGAGGGCCTTGGCGATTTCCCGGTAGGTGATAGACACCTGCTTGGGCTTGCCGGTAAGCAGGTCGCGGCCCTGTACCAACATCTCGCTGGGCGGGTTCTGGAGATCCTCGGTGGCCGAGCCAATGCTGATCTTGATGTTTTCGGCTGTGCTTTCCCCCACATACAGGTTGTGCTGGGTGCGCATGTAGTAGATGATGTCGTTGGTGAAAACGTCCCCGGCAATCTTGACCGACTTGTCACATACGATCCCGCCCAGGGCGATCACGGCAATCTCGGTGGTTCCGCCCCCGATATCCACGATCATGTTTCCCTTGGGCTGCATGATGTCGAGGCCGATCCCGATCGCGGCCGCCATCGGCTCATGGATCAGGTACACTTCCTTGCCATTGACGCGTTCGGCTGATTCCTTCACGGCCCGCATCTCCACCTCCGTGATGCCCGAAGGGATGCAGATGACCATGCGCAGGGCCGGCGGGAACCATTTCTTTTTCAGGGCCGGGATGTTCTTGATGAACATGTTGATCATCTTTTCGGAAGCGTCGAAATCGGCGATCACCCCGTCTTTCAGGGGGCGTATGGTCTTGATGTTCTCGTGGGTCTTGCCCTGCATCATGTTCGCCTCACGGCCTACGGCGATGATCTTCCCGGAGATCCGGTCGCGGGCAACGATGGATGGACTGTCTACGACGACTTTGTCATCGTGGATGATCAGGGTGTTGGCCGTGCCGAGGTCGATGGCTATTTCCTCGGTCAAGAAATCGAAAAATCCCATTCAAATGCGCTTTGGTCCCCGATGATCGGGCAAATTTTACCGACAAAAGTAGTAAAATTAATGCTTGAAATGACGGGTTCCGGTCATTACCATCGCAATTCCGTGCTCGTTGCAATAATCGATGCTCAGCTGGTCTTTAATCGACCCTCCGGGCTGGATCACGGCCCGGATCCCTTCCTTCCCGGCGATCTCCACGCAATCGGGGAAGGGGAAGAAGGCATCGCTGGCCATGACCGCCCCTTTGAGCTCAAAATCAAATGACTTTGCCTTGTGGATGGCCTGGTTCAGGGCGTCTACCCGCGAGGTCTGCCCGGTGCCGCTGGCGCAGAGCTGTTTCCCCTTGGCCAGTACAATGGTGTTAGATTTGGTGTGCTTGCAGATCCTGGAGGCAAAGAGCAGGTCTTCGATCTCGCTTTCAGACGGGTGGGTCTCGGTCACCAGCTGCAGGTCGCCGCGGGCATCTGTCTTCAGGTCCTTTTCCTGCCACAGCAAGCCGTTCAGGCAGGTGCGCACCTGGGATTCGGGCAGGGCCAGGGGTTTCTGCACCAGTAAAATGCGGTTCTTTTTCCCCTGCAGCAGTTCGAGGGCTGCGGGGTCGTAGCCCGGGGCGATCACCACCTCGCAGAAGAGGTCGTTGACCAGGGCGGCAGTGGCAGCGTCCATGGGCCGGTTGCAGATCAGGATGCCCCCGAAGGCCGAAACCGGGTCGCCGGCAAGGGCGTCGCGGTAGGCTTCCGCCAGGGTGGGCCGGGTGGCCACCCCGCAGGCGTTGTTGTGCTTCAGGATCGCAAAGGTGGGGTCATCTCCCCGGAATTCCTCCATCAGGTTCACGGCGGCGTCGATGTCGAGCAGGTTGTTGTAAGAGAGCTCCTTGCCGTGGAGCTGGTCGAACAGGGCGTCGAAGTCACCGTAGAACATGCCCTGCTGGTGGGGGTTTTCCCCATACCGTAGCACCCGCCCGGCGGGCTCGCTGACCTTGAGGGCCGGCCTCCCGACCTTGCGGTTGAAGTAATTGAAGATGGCCGTATCGTAATGGGACGATACCTGGAAGGCATTCGCAGCAAAGGCCTGCCGCTCTTCGAGGGTGGTGGTGCCCCCGCCTTTTTCGAGCACTTCGAGCAGGGGTGCGTAATCTTCCTGGGAGGCCACGCAGAGCACGTCGCGGAAATTCTTGGCGGCGGCCCTGATGAGGGAGATGCCGCCAATGTCTATTTTTTCGATGATATCCTGCTCGGAGGCGCCCGAAGCCACTGTTTTTTCAAAAGGGTAGAGGTCTACCAGCACGATGTCGAGGGAGGGGATCTCATAGGCCTCCATCTGGGTGCGGTCAGCTTCCAGTTCGCGCCGGCCGAGGATGCCCCCGAAAATTTTCGGGTGCAGGGTCTTGACCCGCCCTCCTAAAATAGACGGGTACCCGGTCAGGGATTCGACTGCCACCACCGGGATGCCCAGCTCGCGGATGAAAGATTCCGTGCCCCCGGTTGAGTATAGGGTGATACCCAGGGCGTGTAGCTTGCGCACGATGGGTTCAAGGCCGTCTTTGTGAAATACCGAGATCAGGGCGGAGGTCGCCTTCAGGGAAGTGCTCATTGCAAGGGATTGTTAGATAGGGTTCAGGCAAGCAAAATTACGTCATTTCACAAGACTGCACAGCCCGGGTTATCAACAAAACCGGCGAAGTTTTAAAGAATGCCTGAGACCTCATGGCAGACCCATTCCAGGAAGGCTTCGTCCCCGGGGGTGAAGGGGTCGGGGGTGTGCGAATCGATGTCGATCTGCCCGATGTTGCGCCCCCCCACAAAGAGGGGGATCACGATCTCTGCCTTCACGTGGATGCTGCAGGCGATGTAGTTGTCCTGGGCCGCCACGTCCGGGACCACGAAGTTCTGGTTGCTCACGGCCACCTGCCCGCAAATCCCCTTCCCGAACGGGATTACCGTGTGGTCGGTGGGGTCGCCGGCATAGGGCCCCAGCACGAGCTCTTCTTTCTCCCCGTTGCGGAAGTAGAAGCCGACCCAATCGTAGTAGGCCACCTCCTGGCGCAGCAGTTCGCAAAGGTCCTGCAGGCGCTGGCCGGTTTCTTTAGAGCGGTCTGCCAGGATGGCACTGACCCGGGGTTTCAGGGCTTCGAACATAGGGTTTGGTTTTGGGCCTGCAAAGTACAAAACAATCCCATTTGCCCCGCGGGCTTTCGGGGCAAAAAAAATCCGGCGGGAAAACCCGCCGGATCTTATGGAATGGGACTGATATTACATCATGCCAGGCATGCCTCCGCCTCCGGGCATCGGGGCAGGGTTGTCTTCCTTGATGTCGGTCAGGGCACACTCGGTGGTCAGGATCATCCCCGCTACCGAAGCGGCGTTCTCCAGGGCAATCCGGGTCACCTTCTTCGGGTCGATGATCCCTGCCTTCATCATGTCGACGTATTTTTCAGACTTGGCGTCAAATCCGAAGTCGCCTTTGCCTTCGTGTACCTTGGCCACCACTACGGAGCCTTCGCCCCCGGCGTTCTCCACGATGGTGCGCAGGGGCGCTTCGACGGCGCGGCTTACGATGTGCAGGCCGGTTTCCTCGTCGGCGTTGTCTACCTTCACCTTGGCCAGCACATTCTGGGCGCGAACCAGGGCAACCCCTCCACCGGCCACGATGCCTTCCTCAACGGCAGCCCGGGTGGCGTGCAGGGCATCGTCTACGCGGTCTTTCTTCTCTTTCATCTCCACTTCAGAAGCGGCGCCCACATACAGCACGGCTACCCCGCCGGCCAGTTTGGCCAGGCGCTCCTGCAGCTTCTCGCGGTCGTAGTCTGAGGTAGTGGTCTCGATCTGAGATTTGATCTGTCCGACCCGCATCTTGATGTTCTTGGCTGTGCCGGCCCCGTTCACGATGGTAGTGTTGTCTTTGTCGATGCTCACTTTCTCGCAGGTACCCAGCATGTCGACAGTGGCGTGCTCGAGGGTCAGGCCGCGCTCTTCAGCGATCACGGTACCCCCGGTCAGGATGGCGATATCTTCGAGCATGGCCTTTCTGCGGTCTCCGAAGCCGGGCGCTTTAACGGCAGCGATGCGCAGGTTGCCGCGCAGCTTGTTGAGCACCAGGGTAGCCAGGGCCTCCCCGTCAACGTCTTCGGCGATGATGAGCAGGGGCTTGCCAGACTGGGCCACGGGCTCCAGCACCGGCAGCAGGTCTTTCATGGTAGAGATCTTCTTCTCGAAGAGCAAAATGAAAGGGTTCTCCAGCTCGGCGATCATTTTCTCGGAATTGGTCACGAAGTAGGGGGAGAGGTAGCCGCGGTCAAACTGCATCCCCTCCACCACGTCTACGTAGGTGTCGGTACCTTTGGCCTCTTCCACGGTGATCACGCCCTCTTTGCCCACTTTGTTGAAGGCTTCGGCGATCAGCTCTCCGATGGTCTCGTCGTTGTTGGCAGAGATGGAAGCCACCTGCTTGATTTTTTCAGATGAATCGCCCACTTTCTTGGCCTGCTTGGACAGGTCGGCCACAATAGCCTCCACAGCCTTGTCAATGCCGCGCTTCAGGTCCATCGGGTTGGCACCCGCAGCCACGTTCTTCAGGCCTTCCTTTACGATGGCCTGTGCCAGTACGGTGGCAGTGGTGGTTCCGTCCCCGGCCAGGTCGTTGGTTTTGGAGGCTACCTCCTTCACCATCTGGGCGCCCATATTTTCGAGGGCGTCTTGCAGTTCAATTTCCTTGGCCACGGTTACCCCGTCCTTGGTCACAACCGGAGCCCCGAAAGATTTGCTCACGATCACGTTGCGGCCCTTGGGGCCCAGGGTGACTTTTACCGCGTTGGCCAGGGCGTCTACTCCGCGCTTGAGGCCGTCGCGTGCTTCGATATCAAAGGTTATATTCTTTGCCATAATGCTATGTTGATTTTAAAAGGGTTTGGGCTGCCGGCGCTTGAGTTGCGGCGCGCCCCAGAAGAAATGTTCTTTAAATGATCGCCAGAATATCGCTTTCGCGCATCATCAGGTAGTCCGTACCATCCAGTTTGAGTTCGGTACCGGAATACTTGCCGTAAAGCACGGTGTCGCCCACTTTTACGGTCATTTTTTCATCTTTGGTACCGGGACCTACCGCAACCACTTTTCCCTTTTGCGGTTTTTCCTTGGCCGTGTCAGGGATGATAATGCCAGAGGCCGTTTTGGTTTCGGCTGCCATGGGTTCTACCAGGACCCGATCCGCCAATGGTTTGATGTTTACTTTAGCCATATTGATCGATTTTTAATTTTAAAGTTTCGCCCTTTTCAGTGGCAGAAATTGTGCCAGGCCTTAAAAACTGACACTTTGTGAAACAAAAATGCCAGCTTGTCAGAGAAGCTGGCATGGTCTTTTTTGATTGCCCGGTTACTGCAGGGTATCCAGCGGGCTGGTCTGCTCTCCGGCCGGGGCCTGTTCGGGGATGGCGTCGAGCTCCGATTCGGGCACGCTTTCGATGCCGTCTTCCTGCAGCAGCTTTGATTCAGACTCGGCAAAATTGCTTTTCAGGGCCACGTTAGACAGCAGGATCAGCACGATAAGCACGGTGGCCAGGGTCCAGGTGCTCCTGTCGAGGAAATCGCCTGTTTTCTTTACACCGCCCACGATCTGGGTGCCACCTCCCCCGAAAGAGGAAGAAAGGCCGCCGCCTTTCGGGTTCTGCACCATGATGACCAGCATCAGCAGCAGGCAAACGATGATGATGAGAACCAGGAATATTGTAAAAGTGCTCATTGTTATTGCTTGGATTTATCTTCGCGCAGTTTCTCGACCGCTTTAATTTGGTCTGCAAAGAAACTACTTTTTTCCGGATATTTCAAAATAAGGATGCGGTAGGCCTGAATGGCCTTTTTGTACTTGCCCTGCTCCAGGTAAACCCGGGCCAGGGTCTCGGTCATCAGCTCGTTGCGGTCGATCTTCAGGGAGTCGCTGAGGTCCACCTCTGCGGCCTCAGCATCGCGCCGCGGCATGATTCTGGGGTTCTCGGCGATGAACCGGTCGATCTGTTCGAACTTTCTGAGCCGCGCATCATCGTCAGGCTGTTTTGCCTTCGGGGCTGCAGCCTCTTCAGGCTTTTCTGCCTCGGGGCGGCGCAGGCTGGTCAGCTGCAACCACTGCGAGAACGAATGGCGCTCGTTTTTCTGGAAGGCCAGGGGCCTGCCAAGCTCCACGGTTTCCCGGGCTTTCTGCCGCTGCTCTTCCAGCTCCAGGCGCCGGTCTACTTCGGGGTCAACCGAGCGGAAGAGCTTCGGGTCAAGGATGCGTTCGGCTTCCTCGGCCGAGCGGGGCAGGGGGCTGTCGGCCTCCTTTTCGACCAGGCCCGTGTCGCGTTCCGCGTTGGGTTCCACCGCTTCCGAAACGATCTCCTCCTCAAGCAGGGAAGCCTTGCCCGAGAGGGTGTCGGCGATCTGGTTCTGCAAAAAGACCTCGGAGGTAATGAAATCGAAAAGCACCTCGCGGTCGGCGGTACAGGCCGCAGTAACTTTCAGGGCCTGGTTGTACTTGTAGCTGTTCAGATTCTTCAGGCCTTTAAGGTGAAGGGCCCTCGCGGCCTGGAACCAGGGGTACGCGCCCAGGACTTCTTCGAGCTGCCGGGTTTGGACGGGGGAATCCAGCTTTCCGGGGTTTTCGAGCAGGTATGTGAAATCCGAGACGTTCATGGGCTACCAGTCTGCCAGTGACTTGTTGAAGATATCCTGGTTGATGCGCTCAAAGATGGCCTGGTGTGCTTCATCCTGCACCGATGCCAGCTGAGAGGTGGCCGGGTAATCGAAGAAGAAGGAGAAGCGCTGTTCCCAGTCGGAATCTTCCTTGGTCCGGTTGAAAAAGCGCACGTTCACGCTCATGGTAAGCCGGTTCTGGGCCGCCCGCTGTTCGGCCGTGGCCGACATGGGCTGCACGCGGTATTCCACGATCTCGCCCTCGTAGACCAGGTCGCCCCCGCTATTGACCAGGTCGAGGTTGGTCTGGTTCAGGATCAGGTCCTGGAGCGAAAGGGTGAAATCACGGTCGAGCCCCGGGTGGAAAACCGAGCCCGGGCTCTGGGTGGCATAATTCTGGAAATAGTTCACCTGGTAGGTCGTGGCCGTACCCACGTCGCCCCCGGTGAAGTTGTAGACCCCGCAACCGGTCAGCAAGAGGGCCAGGCCGGTTGCCAGGTATTTCAGGTGTTTGCCCATATCACAAATCGTATTGCTTGATCTTGCGGTACAGCGTCCGTTCCGAGATGCCGAGTTCTGCGGCGGCCGCTTTGCGCTTGCCCTTGTTCCGTTCGAGGGCCTTCCGGATCAGCTCAATTTCCTTTTCCTGTAAAGATAGGGTTTCTTCCTCTTCGATTTCCTCGGCGAAATGGTACCGGTCCTCGGCCTGTACCGGTGCCGGCGTTACGCGCTCGGCAGGCTGGGCCGGGTGCATCGGGAGGTCCTGGTAGCCCCGGGAAGGGGGCAGCACCGCCACGGCTGATTCCTCGTCCACAATGTCTTCGTCGTCTCCGTAGATCTTGCGGATCAGCTGGCGGTTTTCTTCCTGTACCTTTTCAGTGCTCTCGTTCTTGAGCAGTTCAAGGGTGAGCTTCTTCAGGTCGTTCAGGTCCGATTTCATATCGAACAAGACCTTGTACAAGATCTCGCGTTCGTTGCTGAAATCGCTGCTGCGGCGCTGTTGTTCCACCACGGCCGGGAGGCTGCTGCCCGCATCGGGCAGGTAAGAGCGCAGGGTGCCGGCCGAAACGGACCGGTCCTTTTCCAGCACCGAGATCTGCTCGGCCACATTGCGCAGCTGCCGGATGTTCCCGGGCCAGCGGTAGTGCTGCAGCAGGGCCACGGCCTCGTCTTCGAGCCGAATGGTCGGCATCTTGTATTTCTGCCCGAAATCGGAAGCGAATTTGCGGAACAGCAGGTGGATGTCATCGGGCCGCTCGCGCAGGGCCGGGATGTGGATGTCTACCGTGCTCAGCCGGTAATACAGGTCTTCCCTGAACTTGCCCTTCTGGATGGCCTCCATCATGTTGATGTTGGTGGCCGCCACGATGCGCACATTGGTTTTCTGAACATGAGACGACCCCACCTTCAGGAATTCCCCGTTCTCCAGTATCCGGAGCAGGCGCACCTGGGTGGTCAGGGGGAGCTCCCCCACCTCGTCGAGGAAGATGGTGCCCCCGTCGGCCACCTCAAAATACCCGCTACGGGTTTGGGTGGCCCCGGTAAAGGCACCCTTTTCGTGCCCGAACAGTTCGCTGTCTATGGTGCCCTCGGGGATGGCCCCGCAGTTCACGGCGATGTATTTCGCGTGCTTGCGGTGCGAGAGGGAGTGGATGATCTTCGGGATGGCTTCCTTCCCGACCCCGCTCTCGCCGGTGACCAGCACGGAAATATCCGTGGGGGCCACCTGAATGGCTTTTTCCAGGGCGCGGTTCAGTTTCACATCGTTCCCGATGATCTCGAACCGTTGTTTGATGGCTTGTACGTTTTCCATAGGCATCAATTGTCTGAAAGACCCACCGCGGTGCCCAGGAGGGTGGCCGAGGTGCAATCTTCGATGCGGACATTCACGAATTCGCCCACCCGGTAGGTTTCTTTGGGGAAGACCACCACGGTGTTCTGGCTGTTGCGGCCCATCCAGTGGGCGTCTGACCTTTTGGAGGGGCCTTCGATGAGGACTTCCTCTACCTTGCCGACATGCTGTTTGTTCCGGAACAGGCTGTGGGATTGCTGCAGGTCGATGATCTCCCGCAGGCGGCGCTTCTTCACCTGGTCAGGCACATCGTCGGGCAGCTTGCGGGCAGCCAGGGTGCCGGGCCGCTCCGAATAGGCAAACATGAACCCGAAGTCGTATTTGACATACTCCATCAGCTCGAGGGTATCGCGGTGGTCGGCTTCGGTCTCGGAGGGGAAGCCGGCTATCATGTCCTGGCTGATGCCGCAGTCGGGGATCAGCCTGCGGATGGTGTCGATCAGCTCCATATACTCCTGCCGGGTATGCAGGCGGTTCATGGCCTGCAATATGCGGTCGCTCCCGCTCTGCACGGGCAGGTGGATGTAGTTGCAGATGTTGCGGTGCCGGGCCATGGCCTCGATCACCTCCACGGTCATGTCTTGCGGGTTGGAGGTCGAGAACCGGATGCGCATCCGTGGCTGGGCAGTGGCCACCCGGTCGAGCAGGGCCGCGAAATTCACGGCGCTCGCCTGCTGGATGGGGCTGGCTTTCTCAAAGTCTTTTTTCAGGCCGCCCCCGTACCAGAGGTAGCTGTCTACGTTCTGCCCCAGCAGGGTCACTTCCCGGAAGCCCTGTTCCCAGAGCGCGTTTACCTCATTGAGGATCGACTGCGGGTCGCGGCTGCGCTCGCGCCCCCGGGTAAAGGGGACCACGCAGAAGGTGCACATGTTGTCGCAGCCCCGGGTAATGGAGACAAAGGCCGTGACCCCGTTGCTGCTCAGGCGCACCGGGGCGATATCGCCGTAGGTTTCCTCTTTGGAGAGGATCACGTTTACGGCCTGTGCCCCCTGGTCCACTTCGCGCACCAGGTTCGGCAGGTCTTTGTAGGCATCGGGCCCCACCACCATATCCACGATCTGTTCCTCTTCCAGCAACTGGCTCTTGAGCCGCTCGGCCATGCAGCCCAGCACCCCGACTTTGAGGCCGGGCCGCTCGCGCTTCAGGGCATTGAAGGCCTCCAGGCGCTTGCGCACGGTGAGCTCTGCCTTTTCGCGAATCGAACAGGTATTGACCAGGATCAGGTCGGCTTCTTCGAGGGTTGGGGTGGTATTGAAGCCTTCCCGGGCCAGGATGGAAGCCACGATCTCGCTGTCAGAAAAATTCATCTGGCAGCCGTAGCTCTCGATGTAGAGTTTGCGGGTATTGGATTCGGGCCCGCGCATTTCCAGGGCGGTGCCTTGCTCTTCTTCCTTAATGATCTTTTCCATGGGCTGTCGCTTTCCCCACAGGGGGAAGGGGTGCAAAGATAAAGGATAATGCCGATATGACAATTTGGCAGGAATTAATTTTTTCCCAAAACGCAACGGCACCCGGTGCGCCGTATCTTTGTAGAACAACAGCCTCCAATTAAACCCTTATGAAACCTGCCCGCATCCTGCCATTTGTGCTGGTCCTGTTCGCCCTGTTGGGCTGTGACAAGGAATCCGATTCAGAATACCGCGAATACCTGGTGGCCAGGCCCCTGACCCTCAGCCTCGAAGATTTCCGCTCCGACCCGGTGGTCATTGCGCCCCAGCCCCTCGAAACGTCAGGGAAAATCTATGCCTACGGTGATTACATCTTCGTGAACGAACCCTACAAAGGGGTGCATGTAATCGACAATACCAACCCGGCCGCCCCGCGCAAGGCCCGGTTTATCGCCATTCCCGGGAACGTCGACATTTCCGTGAAAAACGACTACCTGTTCGCCGACAGCCTGCGCGACCTGGTGGTGCTCGATATCTCGGATATGGACAATATCAGGCCGGTGGCACGGCTTGAGGAAGTATTGCAAGACAACATCGCCTGGCCCTTCGAGGCTGAGATCATTGAATCGGACCAGTGGGACCCCCAGACCGAAGTTTTGGTTGGATGGGAGGTTACCATCGAAAGGCTGCCGGTTCAGGACGCCCAGCCCCGGATGTGGATGAACGATGTGATGCTGGCCGAAGCCGCAGCCGATGCAGGTACCGGACAGGGCGGCTCCCTTGCCCGCTTCAAGATCGTGGGCGACTACCTCTACGCGGTTGACAGCCACACCATCAACGTCTTCGACATTGCCAACCTGGAAGCCCCGTCGGCCCTCGAGGACGTCTTTGCCGGCTTCGATATCGAAACCATTTTCAACCAGGGCAGCTACCTTTTCCTGGGCAGTATGCGGGGCATGTATATCTACGACATCAGTTCGCCTTCCACCCCCACCTTCGTTTCGGAGTTCCAGCACGGCACAGCCTGCGACCCGGTAGTGGTAGACGGCGATTACGCTTTTGTGACCCTGAGGGGCGGGAATGAGTGCGGCGCCACCGAGAGCGGCCTCTTTGTGGTCGACATCAGCAACATCAGCTCTCCCGAGCTTTTGGCGAGCTACCCCCTCGACGGGCCCTACGGCCTCGGGGTAAGCGGCTCCCAACTCTTCGTCTGCGACGGGGACTCGGGCCTGCGGGTATTCGACAAGACGGATGTGGCGAACCTCCAGGAGCTCGCCCATTTCGAAGATGTGGTCACCTACGACGTCATCCCGCTTGCCAGCCACCTGCTGATGGTGGGCGACGGCCTCCTATCCCAGTACCGCTACCTCGACCCCGGGCTGGAGCTGATCAGCACCCTTTCCCTGAAAGACTGAGCCCCTGCAGCGGCAGGGTTACTCGGGCTCGCTGACCAGGGGGATGCCCAGGTCGGCTACCTGCCTGTTGATGCGCTCCAGGTAGGTGGCCTTTACGGTTTCCAGGTTTTTCAGCGCCCCGGCGAGTTCTGAGCGCACCTCCCCGAAAAATTCCCGCGCCTGGTCGGTCGGCGGGTAATCGCCCCGCTGGGAATCGGCCAGCAAAAACGCCAGCCGGTTGTTGATCCGTATGCCGTAGTTGATCGGGTCTTGCACGCTCTGGTTCCTGGTCATGTGGATGGTGTTCTCAACCTCTGACAGCGCCGTTTCGAAGGCCGCGGCATCTTGCTCGAGGGCGGGGTGCCCCTTGGCCTTTTCGCGCAAAAAGGCCAGGTCTTTTTTGATCCGCCTTATGTCGATGATGGCCTCGTTGGCCCGGCTCACCTCGTCGCGCACCTCCAGCAGGAAACCTTCCTGTGCCTTGTAATCCTGGGGGGTATTGGGCAGGCGGGGATCCCCGAGCACGCGGAAGCCCGCCTCCCGGGAGGTGCCGTTATAGGTCAGCCGCACCCGGTACTCCCCGGGCGCCACTTTGGGCCCGACGTTCGGGGAGGAATACAGCACCATGCCCTCGAAGGCGGTGAACCCGGGGTGCCGAAGGTCCCATACAAAGCGGTTTCCGCCCGATTTCACCTTGAGGGGCCTGGGGGCGGCGGGGTTGAATTTATCCTCTTTGGCCTGGTTGGAATAGCGCCGGATGGATTTGCCGCCCGCATCGAGCACTTCCAGGGACACGGCATCGCCTTCCTTAAGGTCGCGGATATAAAAATGGACCAGGGCGCCATTGGGGTGGTTTTCGCCTTCCCGTTTCAGGTCGGGGCTTCCCCATCCTGCCTGCGGCAGGCGGTAGGCATCATCAGGGGTATAGAGGTGGAAGTCGGCATTGCGCAAATCGGGGCTGAGCTGCTGAAGCGGCGTTAGGTCGTCGATCATCCAGAAGCTGCGCCCGTGGGTGGCGGCGATCAGGTCGTTGTCGCGCACGTGCAGGTCGCGGATCGAGGTGACGGGCAGGTTCAGCTGGAAGGGGGCCCAGCTTTCCCCTTCGTCAAAAGACAGGTACATACCCCACTCGGTGCCGGCGTACAGCAATCCTTCCCGCACCTTGTCAGAGCGGATGGCCCGGGTATAGTGGGTTGGGGGAATCCCCCGGGTGATGAGCTTCCACGTCTTGCCGTAGTCGGTGGTTTTGTACAGGTAGGGGGTATAATCCCCGAACTTGTACGAGGTGGCCGCCACATAGGCGGTGCCCTTGCGGAAGGGGCTCGGATCGATGCAGTTGATCATGTTCAGTTTGGGCGACATCCCTGCCGGGGGGGTGACATTTTCCCAGGTGGCCCCGTCGTCGCGCGTAACATGGATCAGGCCATCGTCGCTCCCGGCCCAGATCACCCCGGGCTCCAGGGGCGATTCAGCGATGGCGAAGAGGTTGGAATAGAATTCGGCGCCCGTGTTGTCTTGGGTGATCGGCCCGCCCGACGATTTAATGGTCTCGGGCAGCCCGCGGGTCAGGTCGGGGGAGATGACCTTCCAGCTCTGCCCCTCATTTTCGGTGGCATGCAGGAAATTGGAACCGGCGTAGAGGCGGTTGGGGTGGTGGATGCTGAAGCCGATGGGGAAGTTCCAGTTAAAGCGGTATTTCATGACTTCAACGCCCGAGCCGGCCGGGTTGTCGGGCCACACGTTTACCGAACGTTCCTGGTCGGTGCTGTGGTCGACCCGCATCATATAGCCCTTGTAGGTGCCCCCGTAGACAATGTCGTTGTTTTTGGGGTCGGGGGCCAGGTGGGCGCTCTCGCCCCCGGCGGTTTCTTCCCAGGCCTGCTCCCCTATGGCATTCCCGGCCGTGCGGTGCAGGATGCGCACCGTGGAGTTGTCTTGCTGGGCCCCGTAGATGCGGTAGGGGAAATGGTTGTCGGTCACCACCCGGTAAAACTGGGCGGTGGGCTGGTTGTGGTAGGTAGTCCAGTTGTTGCCCCCGTCATTGGAGACCTGTGCCCCCCCGTCGTCGGCAATGACCATGCGTTGGTTGTTTTCGGGGTCGATCCACAGGTCGTGGTGGTCGCCGTGGGGCGCATCCTTCAGCTCAAAGGTCTTGCCCCCGTCAGACGACACCCCGTAGCTCACATTCATGACATAGACCCGGTCGCTGTTCTGGGGGTCGGCATAAATGCGGCTGTAGTACCAGGCCCGCTGGCGCAGGGCCCGGTCCTGGTTGATGACCTTCCAGGTCGCCCCCCCGTCGTCGGAGCGGTACACCCCGCCATCCGCAGCCTCGATGATGGCCCAGAGCCGGTTCGAATTCTGTGGGGAGACTGCTATCCCCACAATGCCCCAGGGAAAGCCCGGGAGGCCCGGCTTTTCGGAGATGTCGGCCCAGGTATCGCCCCCGTCGGTGCTTTTGAACATGCGGCTGTCGGGGCCGCCGCTGTCCATGCGGTAGCCGTTGCGCTTCATTTCCCAGGTTGCGGCGTAGAGGATCCGCGGGTTGTTGGGGTCCATCATCAGGTCGCCTGCCCCGGCCTTGTCGCTCACATACAGTACCCGTTCCCAGCTTTTCCCCCCGTCTGCCGAGCGGTATACCCCCCTTGTTTCATTCGGGATCCAGAGGTTGCCCAGGGCCGCCACATAGACCAGGTCGGGGTTCCGGGGGTGGATTCGGATGCGCGCGATGTGCTCGGAGCCCTCCAGCCCGATGAAGGTCCAGGTCTTGCCGGCGTCTGTGCTTTTCCACAGCCCTTTGCCAGACGACACATTGCCGCGCAGGGTCTGCTCGCCTTCCCCCACATAGATCACGTTGGGATCAGAAGGGGCCACGGCCACGGCCCCGATCGAACCCCCGAAGAAGCCGTCCGAGATGCATTCCCAGGTATTTCCGGCGTCTTCCGATTTCCAGACGCCGCCCCCGGCCGTGCCCATATAATACAGGTTCGGGTTGCCGGCAACCCCCGTTACGGTGCCGGCCCGTCCGCCCCTGAAGGGGCCCACCAGGCGCCAGCTTATGGAATTGTACAGGGCTTCGTCGTACCGGGTTTCAGGCCCCTGCTTTTTGCGCTGGGCTTGCAGGGGGGTACACAATACAAGGGTAAGGAAGGTCAGCAGGGCGAGCGGTGCGGTTTTCATGATGGTCGGTTTAACGACCTAAAATGTAATGATTTTTTGGCAGCCGCAACAGGGGGCAACCGGCAGGGATCTGCCGGGGCAGGTGCCCTGTTTACCGGGGGATCGCGGGGCCGCAGCGGCCGCCATGAATTGGAAAATCAGAAAATTGCCCTACTTTTGTGAACCAAAAACAAGCTGCATGGCAAAGAACCTGGTTATTGTGGAATCACCCGCCAAGGCCAAGACCATTGAGAAATTCCTTGGTAAGGATTTTAAGGTAACCTCCAGCTTCGGCCATATTGCAGACCTTCCTTCCAAAGAGCTCGGGGTCGATGTCGATAAAGATTTTGCCCCCAAATACGTGGTCGATAAAGACAAGAAGGCCCTGGTCAAGAAACTCAAAGACCTGGCCGCCCAGGCAGAGACCATCTGGCTGGCCAGCGATGAAGACCGGGAAGGGGAAGCCATCTCGTGGCACCTGGCCGAGACCCTGAAGCTCGACAAGGACAAGACCCGGCGCATCGTCTTCAACTCCATTACAAAGTCGGCCATCCAACGGGCCATCGAGAACCCGCGCGGCATCAATTACGACCTGGTCAATGCCCAGCAGGCCCGTCGCATCCTCGACCGCCTGGTAGGGTATGAGCTCTCGCCGGTGCTCTGGAAGAAAATCAAACCCGGCCTTTCAGCCGGGCGGGTACAGTCGGTTGCCGTACGGCTGATCGTCGAGCGCGAGCGGGCCATCGAGGCCTTCCAGCCCGAGAGCAGCTTCAGGGTGGCCGCTGAATTCCGGACTGCAGACGGGGCGGTGTTCGGCGCCAAATTGCTCGAGAGCTTCCCGACCCTGCAGCAGGCCAGGGCATTCCTGCAGGAACTCGAACAGGCCTCCTTCTCGGTCGAAAGCCTCGACAAGAAGCCGGCTAAAAAGTCGCCTGCCCCGCCCTTTACCACCTCGACCCTGCAGCAGGAGGCCTCCCGCAAATTGTACTTTTCGGTAGCCCGCACCATGCAGGTCGCCCAGCGCCTCTACGAGGCCGGACTCATTACCTATATGCGTACCGACAGCGTAAACCTGTCAGGGGAAGCCATACAGGCCATCAAAGAGGCCGTGACACAGACCTACGGGGAGAAATACAGCAAAGTCAGGCAGTTCCAGTCAAAGGCCAAGGGGGCCCAGGAAGCCCACGAGGCGATACGGCCGACGGATATGACCCTTCAGAGCCCCAACCTCGACCGCGACCAGGCCCGCCTTTACGAACTCATCCGCCTGCGCACCCTGGCATCCCAAATGAGCGATGCCGAGCTTGAGCGCACCCAGGTCAGGATCCGCAACGACAAACAGGAAGCCCTTTTCAGCGCAGAAGGCGAGGTGATCAAATTTGAAGGATTCCTCAAAGTATACCTGGAGGGGAAAGACGAGGAAGACCTGGAAGAACAGGAAGGCATGCTCCCGGCCCTGGAAGAGGGGGAAGCCCTCTCCGCCAACCACATTACCGCTACCCAGCGCTTTACCCGCCCGCCCTACCGGTATACCGAGGCCTCGCTGGTGAAGAAGCTCGAGGAGCTCGGCATCGGGCGCCCGTCTACCTATGCCCCGACCATCTCGACCATCCAGAACCGGGGATATGTCGAGAAGGGGAGCGTGGAGGGAACCGGGCGAACCTACACCCAGCTGTTGCTGGAAAAGGGGAAGATAAGCGAAAGCACCCTGACCGAAACCGTCGGTTCCGACAAGGGCAAGCTGGTGCCCACCGATATCGGCATGGTGGTGAACGATTTCCTCGTCAGCCATTTTGCCAACATTCTCGATTACCATTTCACGGCCAAGGTGGAAAAGGATTTTGACGACATCGCCTCGGGCGATGTAGACTGGCATGTGGTATTGAGGGGCTTTTACAAGGATTTCCACCCCAATGTGCAGGATGTGGAAGAACACGCCGACCGGGCCAGCGGCGAACGCGTGCTGGGCACCGATCCGAAGACGGGCCGGCAGGTGGCGGCGCGCCTGGGCCGTTTCGGGCCCATGGTGCAGATCGGCACGGCTGAGGAAGAGGAAAAACCCCTGTTTGCCAGCCTGCTCCCCGACCAGTCGATCGCTACGATTACCTTCGAGGAGGCCATGGACCTTTTCAAGCTGCCCCGCAAACTGGGTACCCACCAGGGGCAGGAAGTGGAGGTGAACGTGGGGCGCTTCGGGCCGTACGTGCGATTTGGCAAGACCTTTGTCTCCCTCGAGGCAGGAGAGAGCGTTTTTGACGTGGACCTGGAGCGGGCCGTGGAGCTGATCCGTTCCAAGCAGCAGGCCGATGCGCCCATCGCCACCTACGAGGGCAAGCCGGTCACCAAGGGGAAAGGGCGCTTCGGCCCCTTTATCAAGTGGGACGGCATTTTCATCAACGTGCCCCGGAAATACGACTTCGACCACCTGAGCCAGGCCGATATCACCGCCCTGATTGAAGAAAAGAAACAGAAGGAAGCCGAAAAGGTGGTCAGGCAATGGCCCGAAGAGGGTATCCGGATCGAAAAGGGCCGCTGGGGCCGTCATACGGTGATCAAAGGCCGCACCCGGGTTGACTTGTCGAAAGATGTTGACCCCGGGCAACTCAGCCTCGACCAGGCGCGCGAGCTGCTGGGGTCGCGCAAAACAGGCAAAGGAACTAAATAGGGCGGCGGCAGTATGGCATTCGATTTCCTCCAACCGGTTTCACAGCGCGTTCTGGCCCACTGTGAGCTGCTCCCGGCCCAGACGCTGGGGCGCATCATCTACAAGCACACCGAACAGGAAGGGCTGCCGGTACTGGCCGGGGCTACCTTTGCCATCCTGGGGGTCTACGAGTCGCGCAACGCCTTTATCAAGAAAACCAGCCGGCTCGACCTGGATGAGATCCGCATGCAGCTGTACCGCCTGATGGAGGGCAACTGGAACGACACCATCATTGACCTGGGCGACATCGACGAGGGGGAGACACCCAAAGACACCTACTTCGTGGTGCGGGAAATCCTGGCCGAGCTGCTGGAGGAAAAGATCATACCTGTTATACTGGGGGCCACCCAGGATATCACCTACCCCATGTACCGGGCTTTTGACGGCCTGTCTGAAATGGTGAACCTGGTCGCGGTAGACAGCCGGTTCGATTTCGGGGCCGAGGAAGAGCTCATCTCTTCCAATTCTTACATGAGCCGGATCATTACGGAAAAGCCCAACAACCTGTTCAACTTTTCCAACATCGGCTACCAGAGCTACTTCAATTCCCAGGAAGAAATCGACCTGATGGAACGCCTCTTCTTCGACGCCTACCGCCTCGGGGAGATAGCCGCCGATGTATCCCTGGCCGAGCCCGTGCTCCGCAATGCCCACCTGGTCAGCCTCGATGCCCGGGCGATCCGCGCCAGCGAGATGGGGCAGCCCGACAGCTTTTCACCCAACGGCTTTACCGGGCGGGAGATCTGCGCCATAACGCGCTATGCCGGCATGGGCGACAACATTGCAGCCTTCGGCATCTTCGAGATCGAGAACAACATGCAGTCGTTCCAGCTCGTTGCACAGATGATCTGGTACTTCATGGAAGGGCACAACTTCAGGATACAGGAGCGCCCTTCCCAGTCAGACCCTGATTTTATCCGCTATATCGTTCCCTGCGAATCGGAACAACTTCACTTCTACAAGAGCGCCCTCACCAGCCGTTGGTGGGTTGAGGTTCCCAACCTCCCCGGGGCGCATACTAAATCACATGCACCTGCGTTATTACCATGCACCGAACAGGACTATCTGGAAGCCTGCGACCAGAATATCCCTGAACGGTGGTTCAAGGCCTACAAGAAAGGCTTCAATTAAACCCATTTATTTATACGAGAATAGACGGGGACGTACAATAAATTATTCAATAATCAGTTTTAGTGAATAATCATCAGATCGTACCTACGTCTTAACCGAAATTAACCTAACGTATGAAGAAGCTATTGTTATCGTCTATAGCGTGTGTTTTTTTGCTTAGCAGCTGCGGTTCCAAATCCAAAGGGGAACTCGTAGGTGTTCAGGGAAAAAAATGGTACCCAGAAAAGCCTTACGGGATGGAGCTGATCCCCCGGGGTTCTTTCATCATGGGTAAGAGTGAAGAAGACATGGCCAACGTTCTCAATGCCCCAACCAAAACCGTCACTGTGCGCTCCTTTTATATGGACGACACGGAAATCACCAATAGCGAGTACCGGCAGTTTGTAGAGTGGGTTAAAGATTCGGTGGTCCGCACCCGCCTGGCCATCCTGGCAGACGAGCTTGGCATGGGCCCTGAAGATGAAGGGATCGGCCTGTATGCCTTCAAGGATGCCGATACCGCCAACCTTTCGGTATACGACAAGTACATGCTCGACAACTACGCCGGGCTGGGAGACGACTGGTACGAAGGCCGCGCCCTGAACAAGGATGAAGACCTGGTCTGGGATACTTCCGAGTACCCGGATACCTACTATGCCGAGGTGATGGATTCCATGTACATCCCCGAAGAAGAGGCCTACAACGGGCAGCGCACCATCGACGTGACCAAATTGAAGTACAAGTACACCTGGATGGATATCGAAGCCGCGGCCCGCGCCAAGAACGGCCGCCGGAAAGATTTCATCCGCAAGGAGGAAACCTCGATCTATCCCGACACTACCGTGTGGATCCGCGATTTCGAATACTCCTACAACGAGCCGATGCACAACGACTATTTCTGGCACGATGCCTACAGCGACTACCCGGTGGTGGGCGTATCGTGGAACCAGGCCAAAGCGTTCTGCAACTGGCGCACCAAATTCAAGAACGACGACCAACGCGATCGCGGCAAGCAGTTTGTGAACCAGTTTCGCCTGCCGACCGAGGCGGAGTGGGAATACGCCGCCCGCGGGGGCATCGAAGGGGGCACCTACCCCTGGGGAGGCCCTTATGTAATCAGCGACACCGGCTGCTTCATGGCCAACTTCAAGCCGCAGCGGGGTGATTACGCAGCAGACGCCGCCCTGTATACCGTAGAGGCCAAGTCGTACGAACCGAACGATTTCAACCTGTACAACATGGCCGGGAACGTTTCGGAGTGGACCAACTCCAGCTACTATCCCGGGTCGTATGAGTACGCCTCGACCATGAACCCCAATGCCGACAGCAAGGACAACACCCGGAAGGTGATCCGCGGCGGTTCGTGGAAAGACGTGGCCTACTTCCTGCAGGTGAGCACCCGTGACTACGAGTACCAGGATTCGGCCCGGAGCTATATCGGCTTCCGCACCGTGCAGGATTACATGGGCGAGGAAGACTCAACCCAATAAGAAATAATTAAATCCCAAGCGATCAAACCTTAACCAAATACTTATTCTTAATTTTAAACCTAAAATCATTTTCAAATTATGGCACAGTCAAAATCAACTAAAAAGCTCTTTAACATGGCCTACGGCCTGGGCGCTTCGGTGGTAATCATCGGGGCACTGTTCAAAATCCTCCACTGGGAGTTCGGCCCCCTGACAGGTGGCTTACTGCTGGCGATCGGTCTGATTACCGAAGCCCTTATTTTCGCGATCAGCGCCTTTGAACCGGTAGAAGACGAATACGATTGGTCACTGGTTTACCCCGAACTTTCCGGCGGACAGTCCAACGGCCGCAAGAACCAGGCCGCTGAGGCGAAGGAAGCCGAAGGCCTGCTCTCCAAAAAACTGGACGAGCTGCTGAAAGAAGCCAACATCGACGCTTCCCTGATGAACAGCCTGGGCGAGAGCATCCGCAACTTCGAGGGAGCTGCCAAAGGAATCGCGCCTACGGCCGATGCCATCCAGTCTACCAAGAAGTACTCTGAAGAACTGGCCCACGCCGCCGCCCAGATGGAATCGCTCAACAGCCTGTACAAGGTACAGCTTGAAAGCGCCAGCCGCCAGGCTTCCATCAACGAGGAAGTGGTGCAGAATGCCGGTGCCCTGAAAGATCAGATGGAATCTCTGGCCAGCAACCTGTCTTCCCTCAACGGAGTATACGGCGGCATGCTGTCGGCGATGAGCAGAAACTAATTGAGTTGTTGTTCTGAATCAATCCCAAATCAAAGTAACTGTTAACAACTAATTAGAGATAATGGCATCAGGAAAACAGACACCCCGGCAGAAGATGATCAACCTCATGTATTTGATCTTCATCGCTATGCTGGCGTTAAATATGAGCAAGGAAGTACTCGCCGCGTTCGGACTTATGAACGAAAAGATGGAGGCTTCCAATGCCAAGGCTACCGATAACAACCTCGCGTTCCTCGAGAGCCTGGAGACCAAAGCTTCCGAAGATGCTGCCAAATACGCTGCCCTCTACAAAGATGCGCAGCAGATCAAGCAGCTCTCTCAGGAGTACTACGATTACCTTGAAAACCTGAAAGGCTCCATGGTCGAGAAGATCGAGGACCCGCAGGATTACGAGGTGATGGACAAATCCGATTACCTGGATGAGAAATTCTTCCAGGGAGACAACCTGGCCGAGGAAGGCAAGCGGTTCATGGAGAATATCCAAAACTACCGCGAGCAGGTACTCGGAATTCTGGGCACCCAGTTCCCGGATGTTTCCGAAGCTGTGAAGACCCGGTTCCAGACCGGTGACGAAAACGGCAAGGTAGAGCGCCGCGACGGGATCAAAGTAGACTGGATCAACTACCACTACGAAGGCTTCCCGCTGATCGCTTCCCTGACCAAGCTCACCTCCCTGCAGGCTGATATCAAGGCAACCGAAGAGAGCGCCCTGAAAGCCATGCTCCAGGGCGAGCTCACCAGCCAGGTTTCGCTTACCAATTTCTCCACCCTGCTGGAGTCCGAAAAATCGGCCTTCTACGCCGGGGAGAAATTTGCCGGAAGCATCGTGCTGGGCAAGACCGACAAATCGGCCAAGCCGGTGAGAGCCGAGCTGACCCTTGACGGGCGCAAACTGAGCGAAGGCTCTGACTACCAGCTGAAGGAAGGTGGCGTGCAGCTGCTGATCGGTGCCGGAAACCCCGGTGACCACCAGATCGCGGGTACCCTGTTCTACATGCAGGACGGCGTGGAAACCCCCGTGCCTGTGAAGAACAGCTTCTCCACCATCTCCAAGCCGAATGCGGCTGTGATCTCTGCCGACAAGATGAACGTGGTGTACCGCGGGGTAGCCAACCCCATGACCATCTCCATCCCCGGCATCCCGGACAACAAGGTAACGGCTTCGGCCCCCGGTCTGGACAAGCGCAGCGGCAGCAACTATGTGATGAACCCCGGCACCGGGCGTACCGTGACCATTACGGCTTCCGGCACCCTGCCTGACGGGCAGAACATCACCACCCGCTCGGAGTTCCGCATCAAGGACATCCCGCGCCCCGCTGGATCGGTCCGCGGCGAGAGCGGCAGCGTGTCTATGCCCAGGACCAACCTGGAGATCTCTACCGTGGGAGCCCTGTTGGAAGACTTCGACTTTGACCTGAACCTGGAAGTCAGTGGCTTCAAGTTCAAGGTGCCGGGTCAGCCGACCGTACAGGTGAGCGGCAACAAACTCGATGCCCGGGCCAAGTCGGCCCTGAAGCGGGCCAGCCGTGGTGACGCGGTCCAGATCTTCGACATCGAGGCGTATATCACCAACAACAAGAGCTATAAGTTGAAGAAGGTGTCTCCCGTGGTTGTGGAGCTCACCAACTAAAAAGTGTCAAAACCGATTGCCTGTGTGCACGGGAGCCCCCTGCGGGCTCCCGGCACCCGGGAATCAGCAACTGAAAATAAACGCAGTACAATGAATTGGAAAAGTGTTTTAACGATCGGCGCGTTGGCCCTGCTCCCCGGAGCGGCCTGGTCTCAGGCAAACATCCTGAATGCCAAGAAGCCTGAGGATATCGGCAAGCGCACCGAGGCCCAGATTGCCCTGGACAACGACAAGCCCCTCGATTACGGGTATGTGGACGACCGGGACATTTTATGGTCCAAGACCGTATGGGAAGTGATCGACCTGGACGAGCGGGTGAATTTCCCGATGTACTATCCGATCGACACAATCGACATAGGGGCAGACCGACGCTCGCTGTACGATGTGCTGATCAAGAACATCAAGAACGGGAAGCTCACCGACGTTTACGTGGATTCCTATTTCACTGAAAAACGCAAGTTCAGCGACCTGGAGGCAACCCTGAAGAAGGTGGATACCACCGACCTGGGGTACGAGCAGCTGAATGCCGGGGAACAGATTTCCCAGGAATACATCAACCGGCGCGACCTTACCGCGGCCGACATCGAGGAATACCGGATCAAAGGCATCTGGTACTTCGACAAGCGGCAGGGTGAGCTCAAATACCGCCTGCTGGGCATTGCCCCGGTGGCCCCTGACGTGAACTTCATCGACGATGAGTCGATGGCCCCCGAAGATGCCCTGGTTGAACTCTTCTGGGTCTGGTACCCCAGCGCCCGTCAGATTTTGCACGAGGCCAAGGTATTCAACCAGCGGAACTCGTCCCAGCCCATTTCCTTCGACATGCTGTTGAACGCCCGTCGCTTCAACGGGGTGATCTACAAGGAAGAGAATGTTCACGGCGACCGCGAAATCAAGGATTACATCACCGAAAACGCCCTCTTCCAGTTGCTGGAATCGGAGCGCATCAAGGAACAGATCCGCAACCGCGAACAGGATATGTGGGCCTACTAGGCGCCGCAACTTCACGAATTTCCAATTCAACAATGCAGACAGTCCCGGCCAAAAGCCGGGGCTGTTTTTTTATGCCTGCCCGGGAATCTTCCCTAATTTTGCCCCATGCTCGACTATTTGATCGTCGGTTCAGGTCTGGCCGGGTTGGCCGTGACCGAAACCCTGAGGAGGGAAGGCTGCAGCCTGCGGGTTTTTGACGACGCCTCCCAGAAGGCCTCGCGCGTGGCCGGCGGCCTTTACAACCCCGTGGTGCTCAAGCGCTTTACCCTGGCCTGGGAAGGGAGCCGGCTGATGGCCTTTTCCCTGCCCTTCTACCAGGCTCTGGAGCAACAGTGGGGCATTTCAGCCGACCGGAAGCAACCCGTGATGCGCCGCCTGGCTTCGGCCGAGGAACAGAACGCCTGGTTCGAGGCTTCTGACCGGCCCGGCCTGTCTGAATTTCTCGAGCCCGGGCTGATCCGCAATGAAAACCCGTCCCTCAACGCCCCGTTCGGCTTTGGCCGGGTGAGGCACACGGGCCGGATCGCCACCAGCACCCTGCTGAATGCCTTTGCCGAAAACCTGCGCCGACAGGGGTTGCTCGACACGGCGGCATTCGACCCCGCCGCCCTGGTCTTTGGAGACGACCACGTCTGCTATGGCGACCTGAAGGCCCGGCGGGTGGTGTTCTGCGAGGGCTTCGGGATGCGCGGCAACCCTTTTTTCAATTACCTGCCCCTGCAGGGGACCAAAGGGGAGTTGCTTACGATCGTGGCGCCTGAACTGAAGGAAGACCGCATCGTGAAGTCGGGGGTGTTCTTCATTCCCCTGGGGCACGACCGGTATCGGGTAGGGGCCACCTACGCCTGGAATGATTACACCCAGGAGCCTACTGCAGCAGCCCGGGAACACCTGCTGGGCCAGCTTCGCAAATTCGTGCGCTGCGATTTTGAAGTGGAGGGGCAGGTGGCCGGCATCCGACCGACCGTCCCCGACCGCAGGCCCCTGGTGGGCCGCCACCCCGAAAGGCCCCAGCTTTTCGTGCTCAACGGGCTCGGTTCGCGGGGCGTGCTGATCGCCCCCTACGCGGCCGCCTGCCTGGTGGCGCTTATGGACGGCGGCAAACCCCTGCCCCCCGAGATGGATATCGCCCGCTACCGGGCCCACTTTGGGAAAGATGGGCGGGGCCTGACCTGAAATCGGTTTATTTTTCGGAATTTTGCAGCCTGAAAGCGGCAGACGTCTCAACAGCCGCCCCAAGAGCCATGCTGAACGTACACAAGCTCACAGTAAGTTTTGCCGGGGAGTACCTCTTCGAAGACCTCGCCTTTCGCCTGGGCCCCGGCGACCGGGTGGGCCTGATCGGGAAGAACGGGGCGGGGAAGTCTACCCTGCTCAAATTGCTGGCCGGGGAAACCACCCCCACCTCGGGCACGGTTTCGCGCGACAAGGGCCTGGCCGTGGGATACCTGAAGCAGGACCTCGACTTTGAGGCGGGTCGGACCGTACTGGAGGAAGCCTACCAGGCCTTTGGGGAGATCCGCGCCCTGGAGCGGGAACTGGAGGAGGTAAACCGGGCCCTGGCCGAACGGGACGACTACGAGAGCGAGGCCTACCACGACCTGATGGTGGCCCTGAGCGACCTCACCCACCGGTACGAGCTCGTCGGGGGCTACCAGTACCAGGGCGAAACCGAAAAGGTATTGCAGGGGCTCGGCTTCCGCCGGCAAGACTTCGACCGGCCCACCACCACCTTCTCTGGCGGGTGGCGCATGCGCATCGAGCTGGCCAAGCTGCTGCTGCAGAAGAACGACCTGCTGCTGCTCGACGAACCCACCAACCACCTCGATATCGAATCGATCATCTGGCTCGAGGATTTCCTGGTCCAGTTCCCGGGGGCCGTCATGCTCGTGTCGCACGACAAGATGTTCCTCGACCGGCTCACCAACCGCACCATCGAGATCTCCCTGGGGCGGATCTACGACTACCGGAAACCCTATTCGGAATTCATGGAGCTGCGGGATGAGATAAGGCAGCAACAGCTCAATGCCCAGAAAAACCAGCAGCGCGAGATCGAGCAGGCCGAACGCCTGATCGAGCGGTTCCGCGCCAAATCGACCAAGGCCTCCATGGCCCAGTCGCTGATCAAGAAGCTCGACCGCATGGAGCGCATCGAGGTCGATGCCGAAGACCAGAGCGTCATGTCGCTCCGCTTCCCGGTTTCGGTGCAGCCCGGGCGGGTGATTGCCGAGCTGGAAGGGCTCACCAAAAGCTATGGGACCAACCGGGTACTTGAGAACCTCGACCTGCTGATAGAGCGGGGCAACAAGTTCGCCTTTGTGGGCCAGAACGGGCAGGGCAAGACCACCCTGGCCCGCATTTTGGTTGGGGAATTGGCGGCTGAGGGCCGCTGCCAGCTGGGGCACAACGTGCAGCTGGGTTATTTCGCCCAGAACCAGGCCGAGCAGCTCGACGGCGACAAAACGGTGCTCGACACCATGATAGAAGCGGCCAGCGAACAAACCCGGCCCCGGGTGCGCGATATTTTAGGGGCGTTCCTGTTCCGGGGAGAAGAAGTGGAGAAGCCTGTGAAGGTCCTTTCGGGGGGCGAGCGCAACCGCCTGGCCCTGGCCCGCATGCTGCTGCAGCCCTTCAACGTGCTGGTGATGGACGAGCCCACCAACCACCTCGACATCCCTTCCAAACGCGTGCTCAAAGAGGCGCTGCGGCATTTTGAGGGCACCCTCATCCTGGTCTCGCACGACCGGGATTTTTTGCAGGGCCTCACCAATGTGGTGTACGAGTTCCGCGACCGGGGCATCAAACCCTACCTGGGCGATATTGATTTTTATCTGGAACAGCGGAAGGCCCAGACCTTTCGGGCAATCGAGCTGGGAGAACCGGCCACGCCCGTGGCGGGGGAATCCAAAGCATCTGCTGCCGGCGGGGCTGCCGATTACGAGCTGCGAAAGCGCAGAAAATCGCTGAAGAACCGGCTCGGGACCCTCGAGGCCCGCATCGGGACCCTCGAAAAGGAGCTTTCCGAAATGGATTACCGCCTGCACATGCATTACGACGAGACGGTCAGCCAGCCGGAATTCTTTGATACCTACCAGGGGCGGAAGGCTGAGCTGGAAGGCCTGATGGAGCAGTGGGAGGCACTTTCAGCCGAGCTGGAGTCGATGGAATGACCCTTCCTTTTGACGAAAACCACAGGAATCCGATACTTCACAACATTTACGGGGCGTTTCTCTAATTAAGACGCAAGGTTTTGCACTTAATGTGTAATATTGTAAGTAAATTCTGTATTTATTTATAGGAAAAACATTTTAGGTCGCTCATGAAACGAACCATCCTATTTGCTGCAGCCCTTTGCTGTTCCCTGTGGGTCAGGGGCCAGGTCACAGCCGTTGAGAAGCAGGTATTGGAAGACCTTTATTTCGCCACCAACGGGAAGCACTGGGTACGCAAATGGGACCTGAACCGGCCTGTGGCCGAATGGCACGGGGTGTCGCTGCGCGAGGGCCACGTGGTCGGGCTGGAGCTTTTCCACAACAACCTGATGGGGCCCCTGCCTGAATCACTCGGAAAACTCCCGAAGCTGGAGGTGCTCAACCTGGCCTTCAACAACCTTACCGGGCAGCTGCCGCCCGCTATTTTTGGCCTGCGCGAATTGCGCGTGCTTAAAATCGAGATGAACCGGCTCAAAGGGGAGCTGCCCCAGGCAATCGCCGGGTTGACCAAACTCGAGGAGTTCTCAGCCTTCAACAATTTTCTGTCTGGGCGCATCCCCACTGCGATCGGGGAGCTGAAATCCCTTGAAATACTGAACCTGTCAAGCAATATGTTCCTCGGCCGCATTCCCGAATCGATCGGGGGGTTGCACAAACTCGAGTCCCTCGGCCTGTTCGAGAACCAGCTCTACGGGGAAATCCCCGAAAGCATTGGCGGGCTGACCGGCCTCAGGGAGCTGGTGCTGGCCAACAACCAACTGGGAGGGGCCATCCCCGAAAGCTTCGGCAATCTGGCCAACCTGGAGATCCTTCAAATCCAGCACAACAGTTTTGATTCCTACCAGAACCTGGGCAAACTCAATACCCGGCAGTTGCTTGTCTTTGATTACGACGTGGAGAAATCCGACATAGACTTCAGGAACCTGAATTTCTCAAAGACCCGCATGGCTGATACCCGGTTTGAAGACGACCATGAAAATTAGCACGGTTAAGACGATTAAGTTGTTTGGTTTATTTTTTACGTAGCTGTTAAAGGGTGCCGCCGGCACCCTTTTTCTTTTGGGAGCGAGCCGTAAGGGGGGCTTTTATGAATTATTTAACGAACCGCGATTAAACTAATGGATAGCTTTGGCGTCTAAACTCTGCTGAACCAAGCACATGGATAAAAGAAAACTCATTCTCTCGATTCTCGGGGTATTGCTGATCGTGATGTCGTTCTACGTGGCCAACATCATTATACAGAGCAAGAAGACACCCACCCCCCGCCCGGTCAAAGTCGTTAAAACGGTCTTCGTGGATACGGTGCAAAACACCTCGGTTCCCATCATGGTGCCCGCGAATGGCAATTTGGTGGCCAGGCACCGGGTAGAGCTCTATTCGGAAGTCCAGGGCGTATTCAAGCGCGGCAACAAGCTCTTCAAGCCGGGGCAGCAATACCGTCAGGGCGAGCTGATCATCGGCATCGACGCCTCGGAATACCGGGCCAGCGTGCAATCGGCCAAGAGCAACCTGTATAACCTGATCACCTCCATCATGCCCGATGTGCGGCTCGATTACCCGGAGGTCAGCGCAAAATGGCAGCAGTACCTGAACGACTTCGACCTGAATGAGACCACCCCTGAGCTCCCTGAACTGGCCTCTGAGAAGGAGCGCTATTTTATTTCGGGCCGCGGGATCCTCACCAGCTACTACAATGTGAAGAACCTGGAAGAAAGGCTTTCCAAATACAACATAAGGGCCCCCTTCAGCGGCGTGCTCACCGAGGCCCTGGTCACCGAGGGGACCCTGATCCGCTCGGGGCAGAAACTGGGGGAATTCATCGATACCGGCGTCTATGAGCTCGAGGTTGCCCTCAGCAAGACCTTCAGCGACCTGCTGCAGGTCGGGAAAAAGGTGGAGCTGGTCAACCTGGAACGCACCCAGACCTATACCGGCACCGTTACCCGCATCAACGCGAGGGTTGACCAGAATTCCCAGACCATCACGGCCTTTATTGAAGTTAGCGACCCCTCCCTGAAAGAGGGCATGTACCTGGAGGCCAACCTCCACGCCAAGGAGGAGGAAAATGCCATCGAGATAGACCGGGGCCTGCTGCTCGAAGGCGACCGGATCTTCGTGGTCCGCGATACCGTGCTCGACCTGCTCGATGTGAAGCCGGTGTATTTTACTGACAAATCGGTAGTGCTCAAAGAGGTGCCCGATGGAATCACCATCGTCTCAAGGCCCGTTGTGGGGGCCTATGCCGGGATGCTGGTGAAGGTGTACCAGGGCAACAACACCCTGAACTAATCTGTATTAAGCCGTTCGCATGCGCACCATTATTTCGTATTTCATCAAATACCATGTAGCTGTCGATGTTTTCATCCTGACGTTCTTCATTTTCGGGATCTACGGGGCGCTCTTGCTGAAGTCGTCCTTCTTCCCGCTTACCGATTCCAGGAACATCTCCATCAGCATTACCTACCCGGGCGCTTCCCCTCAGGAGATTGAGGAAGGGGTTGTGCTGAAGATCGAAGACAACCTGAAAGGGCTCGAGGGCGTAGAGCGGGTGACTTCCACTTCGCGCGAGAACAGCGGCACCATCAACATCGAGATCGAAAAGGGCCGGGACGTGGATTTCATGCTCCTCGAGGTCAAGAATGCCGTAGACCAGGTGCCCACCTTCCCCACGGGGATGGAACCCCTGGTGGTCTCCAAGCAGCGGCCGATCAGGCAGACCATCAGCTTTGCGATCAGCGGGGACCGGATTCCCCTTGCCACCCTCAAGCAGATCGGACGGCAGATCGAGAACGACATACGGGGCATGGAGGGGATCTCCCAGATTGAGCTTTCGGGCTTCCCCCTGGAAGAGATCGAGATCGCCGTGAACGAAAACAACCTGCTGGCTTATGACCTTACCTTCGACGAAGTGTCGCGGGCCGTGGCCAATGCCAACATTCTGGTCACCGGCGGAAACATCAAGACCGACGCAGAGGAGTACCTGATCCGCGCCAACAACCGGTCTTATTACGGGGATGAACTCTCGCACCTCATCATTCGCGGAGATGCCACGGGCAAGACAGTGCGCCTGCAAGACGTTGCGGAAATCCGCGACCGTTTCTCGGAAAGCCCCAATGCCTCCTATTACGACGGGCAGCTTTCGGTAAACGTCAGCATTACCAGTACCAATACCGAAGACCTGCTCTCAGCCGCCGACAAGGTAAAGGCGTATATAGACGACTACAACCAGAAGCACAATAACGTGAAGCTGAACGTGGTGAGCGACCAGTCTACGGTGCTCAACCAGCGTACCGAGCTGCTGGCCTCCAACGCCATCATGGGGATGGTGCTGGTGCTCATCTTCCTCTCGCTTTTCCTGAATACCCGCCTGGCCTTCTGGGTGGCCTTCGGGCTCCCGCTCTCGTTTCTGGGGATGTTTATTTTCGCGCCCCTTTTCGACGTCACCATCAACGTGCTTTCCCTCTTCGGCATGATCATCGTGGTGGGTATATTGGTTGATGACGGGATCGTGATTGCCGAAAATATCTACCAGCATTACGAGCGGGGCAAAAACCCCATCCAGGCTGCCATTGATGGTACCCTGGAGGTTATCCCCCCCATTGTATCGGCCATTATCACCACGGTGCTTGCCTTCTCGGTTTTCTTTTTCCTCGACGGCCGCCTGGGGGAATTCTTCGGGGAGGTCTCGGTGATCGTGATCCTGACCCTGGCGGTTTCCCTCATTGAGGCCCTGCTGATACTGCCGGCCCACCTGGCCCACTCCAAGGCCCTGATGCCCCAACAGAAGAAGCCCAAGAGCCTTCTGGGCAAAGGCTTTGCGAAATTGCGCGAGATCAACAAGATCGGCGACCGCATGATGGTCTGGATGCGCGACACCTTATACGAGCCCACGCTCCGGTTTGCCATGACCCATAAGTTGCTGACCTTCGCCTTTTTCGTGGTGGCCTTTGTGCTGACCATCGGCTCGATCGGGGGCGGCGTAGTGCGCACCTCCTTTTTCCCGGATATTGCCAGCGACCGGGTATCCATCCAGCTCACCATGCCCAATGGCACCAATGAGCGCGTGACCGACTCCATCATCGACCTGATTGAGGAGAAAGCCATGATCGTGAATCAGGAGTTAACGGAAGAATACCTGCAGGGCAGCGGGAAGCAGCTCTATGAGAATGTCATCAAATCGGTGGGGCCCGGTTCTTCACAGGCCTCCCTGGCCATCAACCTGTTGCCCGGGGAAGAACGCCCCGACGCCATTATTTCCGATATGGTTGCCAACCGCATTAGGGAGCTGGTAGGCCCCGTGATTGGGGTGGAGAGCCTGATTTACGGTTCTGGCGGACGGTTCGGCGGAAGCCCGGTTTCGGTATCCCTGCTGGGCAACAACATCAGTGAGCTGAAAGCCGCCAAGACAGAACTGAAAACGGCCCTTGAAAACAACGACCTGCTCAAGGATGTGGCCGACAACGACCCGGCGGGCATCAAGGAGATCCAGCTCGAACTGAAAGAGAATGCCTACCTGCTGGGCCTCGACCTGCGCACGGTGATGAACCAGGTGCGGGCCGGGTTCTTCGGGGCCCCAGCCCAGCGCTTTCAGCGGGGGCAGGATGAGATCCGGGTGTGGGTGCGCTACGACCGCACCAATCGCTCGTCCCTTACCGACCTTGACGAAATGCGCATCGTAACTCCAACGGGCCAGAGGGTGCCGCTCAAAGAGATCGCCACCTACCAGATCATCAGGGGTGACGTGGCCATCAACCACCTCGACGGGCGCCGGGAGATACAGGTATCTGCCGACCTGAAAGACAGCAAGACCACCACGGCCACCGATATGCTGGCCTGGATCCGCCAGGACGTGATGCCCGATATCACCTCAAGATATCCCACCGTATCGGTTTTGTACGAAGGGCAGAACCGGGAAGCTGCCAAAACGGTAAACTCCATGAAGCAGGCCGGCCTTATTGTGCTGTTCCTGATCTTCATCACCATCGCCTTTACCTTCCGGAGCCTCAGCCAGCCCATCATGCTTATTTTGCTGGTGCCGTTCTCGCTCACCGCCGTGGCCTGGGGGCACTGGATACATGGCTTCCCCATCAGCATGCCCTCTACCCTGGGGATCATCGCCCTGATTGGGATCATGGTGAATGACGGCCTGGTGCTTATCAGCAAATTCAATGGAAACCTGCGTTCGGGCATGAGTTTCGACGATGCGATCTTCGAAGCGGGGAGGTCCCGTTTCAGGGCCATTTTCCTGACCTCGGCCACCACCATTGCCGGGCTGGCGCCCCTGCTCCTTGAAAAGAGCCGGCAGGCCCAGTTCCTGAAGCCCATGGCGATTTCCATCGCCTACGGCATCGGGTTTGCCACCATCCTTACCCTGCTTATGCTGCCGTTGCTGCTCACCTTCAACAACCGGGTCAAGGTAAGCGCCAAGTGGCTCCGCACCGGGGAAGAGATCTCTAAGGAAGAAGTGGAACGGGCCATCAAGGAGCAGCTCGAAGAAGAGCACCTGATGCGCCATATCCCTGCTTCGGCCGGGAATTCGTCCCCCGGCAATGACTCCAAAAAACAGGAATCCAACGTCTTAGAAGAACACGCTTCATGAAGCAACTGATCGCGCTAACAACCTGCTGTGTCCTGGGCCTTTCCGCAGCCTTCGGCCAGGAGCCGTTACTTTCTACCCAGGAGGCTGTTGCCCAGACGCTAGAAAACAACCTTGGGATACAGGTCTCGACCAACCAGCGGGAGGTCGATGCCAACAATGCCGGCATACTCAATTCGGGCTACCTGCCTACGGTAACCGCCAACGGGGGTGGGAGCATCGACCGACAGAATACGGAAGGACAGTTGGCCAACGGCGATACCCGTACGGCCGACGGGGCTGAAACCCGGCGATACAACGCCTCGCTCTCGGTCAATTACCTGCTGTTCGACGGGTTGGGCCGCTGGTATGATTACAAGAGCTTCCAGGAGCGCTCCCAGCAGTCTGAGCTGGAGGTGCGCCAGACCATTGAGGTAACCTTGCTCCAGCTGTTTTCGGTGTACTATGAGGTTGCGCGCATCGAGGAGAACGTCGCCAACCTGAGGCAGGCCCTGGCCATCTCGCGCGACCGCCTTCAAAGGGCCCGTTACCAGTTCGAATTCGGGCAGAACACGAAACTCGACGTGCTCAACGCCGAAGTAGACATCAACACCGACAGCGTGAACCTGCTGAATGCCGAACAGAACCTGCGCAATACCAAGCGCGACCTGAACCTGATCCTGAACCGCGACCTGACCCTGGCTTTTCGGCCCGATACCACGGTGAAATTCCTGCCCGAGCTGAAGATGGAAGACATCATGGCCCAGGCCAGGTCCAACAACGTGCGCATGTTGCTGGCCGAGAAGGATATCCTGATCTCTGAGTACAACTGGAAGGCCAGCCGCAGCAGCTTTTTGCCCACCATCGGCCTGACCGGCACCTATGGCTGGAACGAGCTGAGCAACAACAGCCCGCTTGCCTTCGTGCTGCAGAACACCTCCACGGGGGTAACCGGTTCGGTCAACCTGAGCTGGAACCTCTTTGACGGGGGCCGCTCTATAACTTCGGTGCGCAATGCCCGAATCGGTTTCGAGAACCGCCAACTGCTCAAACAGCAGACCGAGCTCGAGGTGGACCGCGACCTGCAGAATGCCTGGGGCAACTACCAGAATACCCTCTTTGTGCTGGAAGTACAGGACAAGAACCTGCAGACCAACCGGAACAACTTTGAACGGTCGCAGGAACGCTACCAGCTCGGGCAGATCACCTCCATCGAATTTCGCCAGGCACAGGTAAACCTGTTGGGTGCGCAGCTCTTGCGCAGCCAGGCGAAGTACAACGCGAAGCTGGCGGAGCTTGAACTGCTGCAGGTAAGCGGGCAGCTCCTCGATGTGGACTTCTGATCAGAAGAATCCCGGCCTGAGCCCGGGTAAACCGGCAGGGGCTTTTGCGGGCCAGGGGGCCCTTTGAAAGGAAGGAATGGGATACCTTGTTTCCTCCTTTCCCGAAAGGAACCTGCGCGGGTTTTGATTAACTTGGTTCCCGGGGGGATTTCCGGGGGGTTTACCCCCATAGGGTGTGGTACCCCGGAGTGCCTCCCTCCCTAAAGCTCCATAGCTTCATCTGATGATCGAACATTACTTCCAATGCCCGTATTGCTGGGAGGCCGTCTCGGTGCTGGTCGACCCTTCGGTGCCCGAGCAGGTCTATGTGGAAGATTGCGAGGTCTGCTGCAACCCCATGGAGCTTACCATTTCCTGTTCCGCAGGGGAATTGCTGGGGTTTGAGGTGCGCGAGCTGGGGCAGTAACCTGCTATCGGGGCGGATCAGAGGCCTCGGGCAGGGTGCCATCTGCCTGCAAAACCCCGTCCATCCTCAAATGCGTGATTATGGGGGTCTCTGCCATCCTGACCAGGCTGATGTGGTCAAATGCCGTGGAGTCGCCCGCAGCCTGGCTGCCACCCGTGGTTCCCAGGATGAGGTAGTCCATCCCATTGCGTTTCCGGTGTGACATCCGGTGGAAGTGCCCGTTGATCACCGTGTAATTGCGGCCTTCCAGCTCCTTTTCCAGGGCTTCCAACGGGGCCGTGCTGCGGCTCAGGCCCATCCCGTCTTCGCGCAGCCAAAGGGGCTTGTGCATCAGCAGGAAGGTCCAGCGCACTCGGGGGTGTTGCCGTATCACCTCCCTGAAATAGGCGAGCTGTTCCTCCCCCATGCCGCCCAGGTTTCGCTCGGGCATGTGGTAATAGGCAGATTCTTCGTAGATCCCGGGCAGCTGCCCGTCCATGATCCGGATGGCCGAGTCGCGCGCCAGGTATATTTCCCGCATCCGCGCTTCGGAGAAATCCTCCGAATCGAGCATCAGAAACAGCACGTTCCCGTACAGGAAATGGTAGTACCGGGGGCCAAAGCGGTCTGCCCAGAATTCCCGCATTTTTGCGTTGGTCAGGTCATGGTTGCCCCCCAGGTAAAAGAACGGCATCTGCAGTTTCCTTGCCCGGGCATCGAAGAAATCCCATTCACGCTGCAGTTGCAGGCTGTCTTCGGTGCCCCCGTCTATCAGGTCGCCCACGCTGAGGACAAAGGAGGGGTCGAGCCGGTTCAGCTGGGCCACCGCCCTGCTGAAAACCCCCGGGCGCTCGCCCCCGTTCAGGTCAGAGATCAGGGCGAAGGTAAAGTCTTCCTCGGTGGGTTCAAAGCGTTCGGACGTCCAGGGTTTTGGGCCCTGCCCCAGGTCGTGCCTGAAGGCAGTTTCGGGAAGGGGCTGTTGGCGGCACCCGCCGAGCAGGGCCCCGGCCAGGGCTGAAAGGCAGAGGCCCCTGAGAAAGGGCATGCCGGGGCGAAGCGCCAGGGCAAGGAGGGAGGAGGGAGCCGACAGGTTTCGGGTATTCACTTGAGCAGTGGTTTAGGCTTGTGAGACGGGAACGGAGGGATGAAGCTTCCCTATGGATTCCAGGTACGCCTGCAGGGCGTCGGGCTGGCGGGTGCCGATCAGAAACCTGCCCCCGTCTTTAAGGCGGATGGCCAGGCCCCGGTTCCCGCTCACGTTGTATACCGTTCCATAGCGGGTAAGCAGGCGCATGCCATACCCCACAAAGCGGTAGGTGATCAGTTCAATGCTTTCGATCTCTTCCCAGCGGAAGCGTTCCGTGGCGATCCCCCTCAGGCGTGTGCGTATGCCCTGCGTATCTACCTCGGTGCGCAGCTCCAGGTAGATCAGGAAAAAGTAGAGGAAGGCTCCCCAGCCGAGCAGGAAGACCACTGCCCCCTGGTCGGGCATCGGGTTGCTGCCAAAGGGTTGCCCCCCTGAAAGCTGGTTTACCAGCCCGTAGGCCATCCAGCCCGTAAAGGCCAGAAGGGGCAGCAAGAGCCACCATTGCCTGAAGCGCTGGACTTCTGTGAAGGACGTATTCATACTTTATGGCGTATCTTAGTAACTTGCACGACGGGATTTGCCCGTTTCAAGATACTATTTTCAGCCCAATGAACAGGAAAGTTATTCTGGCGGGGATCGGGGTATTGCTGGCGCTGGCCGCGTGCCGGGAACAACCGGCCCCGGAAGGCAGGGCCGGAATGCCGGGGGCCAGGCCCAAGGCGGCCCCCGAAGGGATGGTGTACATCCCCGGGGGGTCCTTTATGATGGGGGGGAAGTCGTACCAGGCCGAACCCGATGAATTGCCCCGGCGGGCGGTGCAGGTGTCGGCTTTCTATATGGACCAGACCGAGGTGACCAACCGGCAGTTTGCAGCTTTTGTGGAGGCCACCGGATACGTCACCACCGCTGAGAAGCCGATCGACTGGGAGGAGATCAAAACCCAGCTCCCGCCCGGCACCCCCAAACCCCCCGATTCGGTCCTTCAGGCCGGGTCCCTGGTTTTCCGGGCCACGGATGGCCCGGTCGACCTGCGCGACCTGTCGCAGTGGTGGAGGTGGACCATCGGGGCCGACTGGAGGCACCCCGAAGGCCCGGGAAGCGACCTGGAAGGCCGCATGGACCACCCGGTGGTCCATGTTTCCCTCGACGATGCGCTGGCTTATGCCCGCTGGTCGGGCAAAAGGCTTCCGACCGAGGCTGAATGGGAATGGGCTTCCATGGGAGGGCTTGACGATCCCAAATACCCCTGGGGAGATGTTCCCATCGAAGAGGCCTATGGCCTGGCGAATTTCTGGCAGGGCATCTTCCCCTTCCGCAACGAGGAGGCAGACGGGTATTACGGCACGGCCCCGGCCCGGTCGTTCCCGCCCAACGGGTACGGGCTTTACGATATGGCGGGCAATGTCTGGGAATGGTGTGCCGACAAATACCGGCACGATACCTATGCCCTTGAAAAATCTCCCTCAGAGGTGATCAACCCACGGGGCCCCGATACCTCTTTTGACCCGACAGAACCCCAGGCAGAGAAATTCGTCATCCGGGGCGGATCGTACCTGTGCAACGAAAACTACTGCAGCGGGTACCGCGTGGCTCGCCGCATGCGCTCCACGCGCGACTCCGGGCTGGGCCATACCGGATTCCGCTGCGTTCTCGACATTCAGTGAGCGGCCGGGGAGCTTTGCCTATCCATCGGCCCGACGGAAGGGTTTAACCCTTAATATTCGCTGATATTGCTGACCTCGAAGACACGGCTGTTTTCGCCGTTGACCAGTTTGTACTGGATCTGGCGCGTTTTCCCATTTGCCAGGGGAAATCGCTGCGCCAGGTAGGTTTCCACCAGGGCAAATTCGTCCCCCCCGGTATATCCCTGGCTGGCTTCGGGGTTATTTTCGAGGGGCGGGAAATAAAACATGCTCATGGAATTCTTTCCGTTGCACGAGATGCCATTTACCTGTCCTTTGCCATTGAACCTCGAAAAGACCACTACTTCGGGCGCCCCATCAGAATTGAGGTCTTCGATCTCGGCACCCAGTATCTCCCCGGGAACTTCCATCATTACGGGGTCGTTATCGCTGCCGGGCAGCCCCATTGACCGGATTGTCAGCATCTGCCGCCCGCCTTCCTCCTCTACACTGACGTTGAACGCAACGTCCTGCAGGGTGAGGTATTTCATAAAAACGGTCTTGTCGACCTGGGAGGCGTCGAGGTCGCCTTCAATCCGGGTGTAGGCCCCCGAAAGGGTAGCCCCGCCCGAGCAAAAGAAAAACAGGGCATCTTCATGGGTGCCCAGGGCAGGGGCGATCACCAGGTTCCCTTCTGAAAAATGGAATTCAATCTCCTGCCCCCCTCCAATCATAGCGTGGTAGGTATCACCCTCTGTATGATAGGCCTCCCCGTCAAAGGTGCAGGTGGGCTTTTTTCGGTCGGCCCGCGAGCGCACGGAAACCCATATCCGGCCATCCGCGATATCTTTTACCCGTACCCCTACCCAGTCGTAGCCTTCGCCCCGCTGGCCGTAGCTTTCGGAAACGTAATTGCCCGCCACCCCTGACCCCTGCCGGGTTTGGGAGGCGGTTTCCTGGGCCGCTGTGGTTACGTCCGATTCATCCGGTTGTTTGGCTTGCTGCCGGCAGCTGTAGGTGGTAAGGGCCAGTACGGCTGAAAAGAGGAAGGTACGGGTAAGGAAACGTGTTTTCATTACAGATGGTTTTGATCCCTAAATTTACGAAATCGGATAGATATCTCCCTGCCCCGTGCTTCTAATTCTGCGAAGACCGGATGAATCCTGCCCATTAATGGGAAAAGGTGGATTTAATCGGCCGGGGCGTAGTATTTCCTGAGCTTCCGCTTGACGTAGATAAAGCGCCCGACCCCAATGGCCAGCATCAGGGGGGCCAGGGCCGTTAGGAAATAGCCAATCACGATTATTTCGCGCAGGGCGTTCATTTTAAGGATGGCGAAGCCCGAGCTCAGAAAGACGATGAAGGTCCTGAAATAGGCCAAAAACGTGCGTTCATTGGCCAGGCGCGTGCGTTCCATGGCCAGGAAATCGGTAAGGCTCAGGGATTTCGGATCGCTCTTCTCTTGCTTGCTCATGGTGTACCCAAATGATTCCCCTCAAAGATACGGCCTCAGAAAAGTTTTTCCGCGATTTTCCGCGAATTGAGTTTGTACAGGAGCCAGCTCAGGAGCAAAATGCCGCAGCCGGCAAGGCCGAAGGCCATCCTCACAAAGCGCCGGTTCTTTTCGGGCTCGTTCCAGGCCGTGATCTCGTAGTCGAACCCAAAATAGGCGGCCCCTGCCGTGAACACGACCAGCAATGCCAGGATCAGAAGGATGCTCAGGCTGATCCGGGCCCAGTTCCTGCGCCTGAGCAGGGCGATGGAACTGATAAAGAAGAACAGGTTGTACCCCAGCAGCAGGGCCCCGAAGAGCCTTAGGTTCGAATAAAAGGCCACTTCGAGCGGGTTGTAGGCGGTCACGGCATGGTCGGTGAGCAGGCCCCGGGCAAACATGAGGTGCAGGCCGATGTTCTGCAGGATGGCCAGGGGCAGGTACAGGCCCGAACCCAGGATGCCTATCCAGGCGAACATGGGGATGAACACTGAAGGCACCTTTCGTTTCTTCGGCATGCGCAAAGCTCGTGAATTCCGGTCGAATTTAACCGGTACCAGTCTGTTTTCACGGTATATCGCAGCGCCTTCCGGCCTTTATGCTACCCCGGGCTTTTGGGGTTGCGCCTGTGCCAGTACGAGGCAAGGAGAGATCCTGAAATATTCATAAGCGGCCCGAAGACGGCCGGGGCCAGGCCCATGGTAGCGATCTTGCCCAGGGAATGGGCCAGGCCCGAGGCCAGCCCGCTGTTTTGCATGCCCACCTCCAGGGAGATGGTGCGGGCATCCTGCTCGCTCAGCCTGAGCAGGCGCGCAAAGCCGTAGCCCAACAGGTAGCCCACTGCGTTGTGCGCCAGCACCAGCCCCATCAGGGTGCCCCCGATCTGGAGCAGGCTTTCGCGCCCGGCCGCGGTGATGATCACGATGATCAGGCCGATGGCTGCCATAGACAGCAGCGGCATCAGCCGGGCCAGTTTTTGAGCGCCTTTCCCCATCCAGCGGTTGAAAAGCAGCCCGGCCCCGATGGGCAGGAGAATCATTTTCACAATATCCCACATCATCTGCCAGGGGTCCAGGTCGATAAAGGCGCCGGCGAGCAGCCGCATGCCGATCGGGGTGATGAAAGGCGACAGGAGGGTGGCCATTGAAGTGATGGTGATCGACAGGGCCAGGTTGGCCCGGGCCAGGTAGGCCATGACATTGGAGGCCACCCCGCTGGGGGAGCAGCCCACCAGGATGATGCCGGCGGCGATCTCTGGGGGCAGCCCGCTGACCACGGCCAGGGAATACCCGACCAGGGGCATGATGGTGAGCTGGGCGAGCAGGCCCGCGGCCACCGCCCTGGGGTGCTGGAACACGGCGGCAAAATCGCGGGGGCTCATGGAAGTCCCCATCCCGAACATAATGACCTGTATGAGGGGGATGATCAGGGCTGACAGGCGGAAGCCGCCCACCTGCTGGAAGGCATCCGGATAATACATGGCCAGGGTGACCCCGGCGAAGATCATGCAGGTAAAAACGTAGTTTTTCAGGCCCGGATGGCTGCCGAAGGCAATGGCCAGGCTCACGAAGAAGGCCAGCATTGCGATGCCGGCATGTTCGAGCTGCCCGCTGAAGGCAAGCCATAAAACCCAGGCCAGCAGCGCAAAAGCAGCCCCCAGCGACCAACGGTATAGAGGCCCTGCTTTCACGGCTCTTGTTGTTTCGGGGTTTTTCGGGGGGCAGGTATCCGTTGGGGTAGGGGTCGCGTCATCTCGGTTCGCTTGGTTTGGATCATGTGCCGGTAAGGGCGCGCAGGATCAGGTAGAACACCGACGGGCACAACAGGCATCCCAGCCCGGTGTAGAAGGTGGCCGTAAGGGCTCCGTAGGGGACCAGTTTGGGGTCGGTGGCGGCCAGCCCGGCCACCACCCCGCTGGTAGTGCCTCCCAACCCGCCGAAGACCATGGCTGAGTGCGGGTTGTCGAGGCCAATCCGGCGTGCGATCAAAGGGGTAAGGGTGGTTACCAGAATGGTTTTGACCACCCCGGTGGCAATGGAAATGGCCAGTACCTCAGACGAAGCCCCCAGGGCCGAGCCGGTTACCGGCCCCACGATATAGGTACAGGCGCCGGCCCCGATCGTAGTGAGGTCTACGGCATCGGTGTAGCCCAGGGCCAGGGCGGCCGCAACCCCTGCGGTAAAAGAGACCAGGACCCCTGCCAGCAGGGAGATGGCCCCGGCCTTCCCGGCTTTTTTGATCTGTTCCATATCGGCGCCCATGGCTGTGGCCACCACCGCGAAATCGCGGAACATGGCCCCGCCCAGAAAGGCCAGGCCGGCAAACAGGGGATAGTCGCCAAGCCCTTTTTCACCCCCCAGGAAAGCCAGGCCGAGGCCGCCCAGGATCGCGATGGCGACTCCCGGGATTTTCCCTCGAAAGACATATTTGGAGAGCCCGTAGGAGCATAGCATCATGAGGCCCACCAGCAGGAAGGCGAAGATGAGCCCGTTTTTTCCGATGATGTTATCCAGCAGCTCCATGGTACTTTCAGGGGGTTTCACCGGGGCCCCGGCCAATTTTTGAAAGCAATGGCACCAGCAGCAGGCCTGCAAGGGTGGCGCCCGCCCCGGCGAGAATGGCGACCCAGCCGCCTTCAAAGGCTGCACGCACGTTCTGGGTGGCAGCCATCGCCACGATAATCGGGATATACATGGAGCTCCAGAACCAGATCCCGGCTTCCGTTTCGCGGGCGAGCCAGTCCTTCCTGCGCAGCCAGGTGCCCGCCAGCATCAGCAGCAGCATGGCAAAGCCCACGCCCCCGATATCCCCGTCAAGGCCCAGCCACAGCCCGAGCAGGCGGCCCAGGTACTTCCCGGCCAGGAAACAGGCGCACAGCAAGGCTACCCCGTAGATCTTCATGGCTGGTTCGGGGCGTTTGAGAACAGTTCCTTCAGGGCATTCTTGGTTACCTTACCCAGTACGTTGCGGGGCAATTCTTCGAGCACGAGGTATTGCCGGGGCACTTTGTACGACGGCATCTTTGTTTTGAGCCAGTCGCCAAGGGCGTTCAGGTCCATGCCTTCCCCTTCGGGCACCAGGCCGGCGCCGATTACCTCCCCCCACTCCAGGTCGGGGATGCCGACCACCCCGCAGTCTCTTATCCCGGGGTGGGTGCGCAGTACTTCCTCGATTTCGAGGGCCGAGATCTTATACCCCCCCGATTTGATGATGTCAACTGAATTGCGGCCCAGAATGCGATAGCTGCCCTCTTCGTAAACGGCGATATCGCCGGTTCGGAACCACCCGTCTTCGGTAAAGGCTTTTTGGGTCTCTTCGGGTTTCCCCCAGTATTCTGAGAACACATTGGGGCCTTTTACCTGAATCTCACCAGGCGTGCCTTCTGGAACACTTTCCCCCATATCCCCGGCCAGTCTTACCTGCACCCCCGGCAAAGGCTGCCCGATAGCACCCGGGCGGCGCTCGCCCCGGTAGGGGTTGCTGATGGCCATCCCCATCTCGGTCATGCCGTAGCGCTCCAAAAGGGTGTGCCCGCTGATTTCCCGCCAATGCATCAGCACGCTGACCGGCAGGGCGGCCGAGCCGGAGACCATAAGGCGGAAGCGGCCCAGGCATTCCGAGATGGCCCTTTGTTCCGTTTCGGGCAATTCCCGGAAGTGCGCGAGAAGCTTGAAGTAGATGGTAGGCACTGCCATGAACAGGTTCACCCGCCCCCTGCAGAAGGTGTCAAAAACGGCACCCGGCTCAAAACGGGGCAGGAATTCGCAGCAGGCCCCGCTCCAGAGGGCGCAGCCGAGCATGTTGATGATGCCGTGCACATGGTGCAGGGGCAGCACGTTCAGGACCTGGTCGTCGGGCCCCCATTCCCACGCCTGGGTCAGGGCCGTGATCTGGGCCCGGATGTGCCCGTGGGTGGTCACCACCCCTTTGGGGAGGCCCGTGGTGCCGCTGGTGTACAAAATCATGGCCCGCCGCTCAGGGCCGATTGCAGGCAGGTTGCCTTCCCCCCCGGAAAGGTCTTCAAACAGGCGTATCGGGGCCAGCGCCCCGAGGGGGTCCAGGAATGCGCGGAACTCCGGGGTGCAGACCAGGCAGGCCGCCCCCGTATCTTGCAGCACGTATTCCATGGAGGGCAGCGGGTGTTTTTCGCAAAGGGGCACCGCAATGCCCCCGGCCCTCCAGATGCCCCACTGGATGCAGGCGTATTCGAAACCGGGGGGCGCCAGAAAGGCGATGCGCGCTTCCTGCAGGTCGTGGCGGCCTTCCAACAGGGCCAGTGCCACCCCGCGGGAGGCTTCCAGGAGCTCGGCATAGGTATATTGGCGGGGCCCGCATTGCACGGCAACCCGGTCGCGAAACCTTTCGGCCCGTTGTATCAGTTCGATGGTGTTCTCCATTTTTTAGGCCCCTCAGGGCTTTTGCAGCCCTAATGTAAGGAAAAGTTGGGAGGCGGTAACCGGCCTGTCGCAGGCATGAGTTCGTTTGCTTCGGGGTCGGGGCTTGCCGGGTGGGTCCAATTTCCGATCTTTCGGAAAACAACCCAACGGCTTCACCTATGGAAACCTCCGACCTAATCCGACTGCTGATCGACCAGAACAAGTACACCAGCAGTTATTTCTTTCAAAAGATCAATCCCGAAAACCTGGATTGGCGACTCAGTCCCGAAGCGGCCAGTGTGGGGTTTATATACCGTCATATAGGGGAAATACAATTGCTGCTGGGCACGTTTCTGGGTGAACGCACAGAGGTTGCCAACACGACCATGGGCTTTGAAGATACCGGGCAGGGCAGTGACCTGGAGGCGTCTCACCGCCTGGTCGATACCGGCTATGCCATGTTGTATGACCTGGCACAAAAGCATGGACCCGACTGGTGGCTGGAAAAGATCGAAACCCCCTTTTTCGGGGAAGTAGAGCGCATGCGCATGCTGGGGCATATCCTCAACCACAATGCCCACCATACAGGCCAGATTTCCCTGATCGTATCGCGTTTTAAGGGGTAGCTTTCCCGGCCACTGATGAGGTAACTCAATAATAGATCAGGTATTTGTGGTATAGCTCAAGGGTGTGGGCCCCTTTCAGTTCGCGCCGGATGGGCTCGGGGATGGAATCGTTTTCCAGGAAGATCATAATGGGTTTTTCACGCCGGATCTTGTGGAGGAGCCGCGCTTCTTCCCCGGGCAGGTCCGTGTCTATTAGATTGTTCCGGTACAGGGTATCCTCCTCAAATTGGAGCTCGGGCTGGATGCGCCGGTTCCCCGATTTGACCGTGGTAAAGGGCTGGTCGCGGTAGAAGGCGATGGACGGGACCCAGAAATTGTAAGCCACCACCGGCCGCTCTTGGGCCGGGTCGAGTTCTTTGAGCTTGTGGGTCAGTTCCCGATAAGTATGTATGGTATACGGATTGGCCGCAGCAACCAGGGCATATCCCCAGATGACCTGCAGGCCCAGCAGCACAGACAAACCCAGGATGCGGTTCAGGTTTTCAGGCGGGAAACGCCTCGAAAGCCAGAGCAGGATGCCTCCGCCAGCGAGCACAAAGAGCAAGCCTTCAACCGCATCCCGCCCCAGGTTCGAAACCCAGGGCAGCACGCCCACCCCGATGGCAAGCAGGCCGGTGAGGCCCGTCAGAGACCAGCTCAGGGCCCTCAGGCCTTTTTCAGGGACCCTGAAGAGGTAGTAGCCTGCCAGCAGGGCCACATAGGGGAACATGGGCAGCACATAGAAGATGAGCTTGGATGAGATCAGCGAATAAAAGACCAGCACGGCCAGGGCGGTGAATGCCACGATGCGAACTGCGGGTTCGGGCCCGTTCCCCTTTCTTTTGGCACCCAGCCAGGCCGAGAATGCGAAAGGCAGCCAGGGCAGGCCGGCCAGGGGAGCCAGCAGCAGGTAGTACCAGAAAGGTTTGGCCCGGTGCAGGTCGGAAGCCGATACGGCCCGGTTCAAGATCTGCTCGCCCACGAAATATTCCAGGAAGTTCGGGTTGTCAAGGCTGACCATCAGGTACCATGATCCGCTGAGCAGCACGCACAGCAGGCCGGCCAGTACGGTGTGGATACTGAAGG
>CAYWZF010000005.1:0-70018 GCA_964461555.1 uncultured Robiginitalea sp.
AAGACGCCGATAGATGGCCCGGGTGATCGTTGCAGGTACCAGCCGTGGAGTCGGCTAGGAATTGGTCAAATGGCTTGTGGCCGGGGGCCATGGGGTGCTGGCCCTGTCGCGCAACCCGCAGCCGGTAGAGGGGCTTGGCCTGCCCGGGGCCACTTCCCTTCCATTTGATATCACCGACCCTGCGGCATCTGATGCGGCAGCTTCGTGGGTGCGCTCGAACTGGGGCCGGGCCGATGTGCTGATCCACAATGCCGGCAGCCTGGTCAACAAACCTTTTTCCGAAACCCGGGCTGAAGATTTTGAGGCCGTGTACCGGGTCAATGTCTTCGGGGTGGCCGCCCTGACGCGCGCTGTGCTCCCGGTTATGGAGCCTGGGGGCCACGTGCTGGTGATCAGCTCCATGGGGGGTATACAGGGCAGCGCCAAATTCCCGGGCCTGGCAGCCTACAGTTCGAGCAAGGGGGCTGTCATCACCCTTACCGAGTTGCTGGCCGAGGAATATAAAGATACGGGCCCGGCCTTCAATGCCCTGGCCCTGGGGGCCGTGCAGACCGAGATGCTCGAGGCGGCATTTCCGGGTTTCAAGGCACCGGTGACCGCTTCAGAAATGGCTGCGTACATCGGGCAATTCGCCCTATCGGGCCATTCGTACTACAACGGCAAGGTACTGCAGGTAAGCCGCTCTACCCCCTGAAATCGGAGATCTTCCGGAATTTGTAGGCACAGGGTTCATCGCAGGGGTAATACAGGACCAGAAACCCGTCTTCGAGCCGGCCCTGCACACTGTTCAGGAGGCTTCCCGCACAGGGGATCAGGAATTCCTGGGCATCGATCCGCTCGAAGATGCCGGTGAAGTTTTCACCTTCCTCAATGGCCTGGCATACATCGTAATTGGCACTGTAGGTATTTTCAGGGGTCAGGCTCAATTGGCGTTCCGAATCGACCTTTCGGAACTCCCCGCTCCCATCCCCGGGGTCGAAAAGCACTTCGGTCAACAGCCAGGTCCCTTCCAGCATGGTGAGGTTGAGGCGGTCGTCCTGGTCTTTCTGGCAGGCGGGGAGGGCAAAGGCTGCCAGGAGCAGCAAGAGCAGCTTTTTCATGGGCATAAGATACGGGAATCCTGGCAGGGTTTCCCGCACTGGGGGGCAGAAATCGCCATATTCCCCAGAACAACCGGGATTAATTACCTTTACAGGCATGAATGAGGTACTTGCGAGATACCTGCCCGAACGGGCCGTGGCGCCCTGCCTCGAGCTGATACAGGCCAACGGGGTCCATCTGAAGATCGTTCGCCAGCGGGTCACGCGCCACGGGGATTACCGCACCCTCCCCGGGGGCGGGCATCAGATCACCGTCAATGCCATGTCGAACCGCTACCGCTTTCTGATCACCCTGGTGCACGAGATTGCCCACCTGGTGGCCTTCGAGCAGTACGGACGCCGTATCAAGCCCCACGGGGGGGAATGGAAACATACCTTTCAGCGGCTGATGCTGCCCTTCCTGAGGCCCGAGATCTTTCCCGATCGCCTGCTTCCCGTACTGGCCCGTCATTTCAGGAATCCAAAGGCGAGCAGCAGTACCGATACGGCCCTGTCGCTGGCCCTGAAATTCTACGATCTGGAGCGCCCCGACACCTGCCACGTGTACGAGATTCCCGAAGGGAGCCTGTTCCGCCTGTACAACGGCCGTATCTTCCGCAAGGGGACCTGCCAAATTAAACGCTACCAGTGCGTTGAAGTTGCTACCGGAAAATTGTATCTTTTCCAGCCTCATGCCGAAGTAGAATTACTCTCTGAAAACTGATCGTATGAATTCCCATTACTACGCCGTTCTGATGGCGGGCGGGGTGGGTTCCCGGTTCTGGCCGGTGAGCACCCGGTCGTACCCCAAGCAGTTCCACGACCTGCTGGGCAGCGGCCAGTCCCTTTTGCAGCGCACCTTCACCCGTCTGTCGCGGTTCATACCCGCCGAAAACATCCTTATCCTCACCAACGCCGACTACCGCGACCTGGTGCTGGGGCAATTGCCACAAATCGGGCCTGCGCAGGTGGTGACCGAACCGGCCATGCGCAACACGGCGCCCTGCATTTTGTACGCAGCCCTTAAGATCCGCAAAATGGACCCGCATGCCTGCATGGTGGTCGCCCCCAGCGACCACTGGATCGAAGACGAGGACGCCTTTGAGCGCGATGTGGTGCGCTGTTTTGAGGCCGCCTCTGCCTCGTCGGCCCTTTGTACCCTCGGCATACAGCCCACTTTCCCGAATACGGGCTTCGGATATATTGAATTTGACCGGGGGGCCGACGATGCCACAGGCCTGAAAAAGGTGCGCCAGTTCCGGGAAAAGCCCGATTATGAAACGGCCAGGGCATTCCTGGCCCAGGGGAATTTCCTCTGGAATGCCGGGATCTTTGCCTGGAGTGCATCCAGCATCGTGGATGCCTTCCGGCGCTACCAACCCGAACAGTACGCCCTGTTTGCCGGCGGGCTGGAGGTGTACAATACCCCGGGGGAAGCCGCCTTTATCGAGGCGAATTACGCCCTGGCCGCCAACATATCGATCGACTACGCCATTATGGAACGCTCTGACCAGGTCTATGTGCTGCCGGCCTCTTTTGACTGGAATGACCTCGGCACCTGGGGCTCCCTGTACGACAAGATGGACAAAGACCCTGCGGGCAACGCCATTGCCCGGGGCGCTGTGCTGACCGAGAATTGCAGCGGCAATATGATCAGGCTGCCCGAAGGGAAGATCGGGGTACTGGAAGGCCTTGAAGGCTACATTGTGGTCGATACCGAAAAGGTGTTGCTGATCGTGCCCAAAACCCGGGAACAGGAGATCAAGCAATGGGTGGCCCGGGTCAGGGAATCATTTGGAACGCAACTCACGTAACTCATGGAAGGAATAGAGAAGCCTCAACAGTCGAATCCGACCCCGGGGGATGCTCCCGACACGGGGGAGGATGTAAAACGCGAATTCAAGGGCCTGCTGGGCAGTGTGAGAAGTTTCCTCTCCGAGACCCTCAATATCAGGGCAAACACAGACCAGGAAGCGGCCCGGGAAGCTATTGTTGCCGACATTTCCTTCAGGGGGCATACCGCCTGGATTCTGGTCTGTTCCATCTTTATAGCCTCCATCGGCCTCAATGCCAACTCCCCGGCTGTGGTAATCGGGGCCATGCTGATCTCCCCCCTGATGGGCCCCATCCTGGGGGTCGGGATGTCTATTGCCATCAACGATATCGACACCCTCAGGCGCTCCCTGAAAAATTTTGCCATCATGGTGGGGCTCAGCGTGCTGACCGCCTACCTGTTTTTCAGATTCTTCCCGTTGCAGGTCGAATCCAACGAATTGCTTGCCCGCACCGCCCCGGATATCCGCGATGTCCTCATCGCCTTTTTCGGGGGGACCGCCCTGGTGATCGCCCGGGCCAAAAAAGGGACAGTCGCCAGCGTGATCTTCGGGGTGGCCATTGCCACGGCCCTGATGCCGCCTCTCTGCACGGTGGGTTTCGGCCTGGCCATTGGCAAGTTTGGCTATGCGGGGGGGGCCATGTATCTCTTTACCATCAACACTATTTTCATCGCCCTGGCCACCTTCGTGGTCATCAAGATCCTGCATTTTCCCATGGTTCGGTATGCCGATTCGGGCAGGAGGCGGCTCATTGCCCGGATCGCTTCCCTGCTGGCCATCCTGGTAATGGTTCCGGCGGTCTATACCTTTTACGAGGTTTTTCAGGAATCCCTGTTCCGTCGGCAGGTGCAGGAGCTGACTGCAAATACCATAGCGATCTACCAGTTTGAAGGGAACAGCCGGTTCATGCCCAAGCTCTCCAGCATCCATTATGACCCGGACGGCCGCTCGCAAATCGAATGGATCTGCATGGGCGACGACCCGGTGCCGGAAAATGTGATCCAGACCTGGAAGGCACAGAAGAACCAATTCTCCAAATTGCAGGATGCCGACCTCCATGTGGTAAGCGGGACCACCGACAGCGAGGAAAAATATCGCTATGTGAGCGAGTTGTACGAGGCCAAAAAGGCCGAGCTGCTGAACAAGGACGAGCGCATCCGCATGCTGGAGGAGGAGCTCACCAGCATGAGCAGCCTGGCCGCTACCCAGATTCCTTTCAGTGATATATCGGCTGAGGCCCGGGCCAACTACCCGAATCTCATAGGGCTCGATTACGCCTTTACCCTGCAGACCGATTTCCAGAAAACCGACAGCGTGCCGATTATCGAAGCCAGGTGGAACGAAAACATTTCGGCCGATGAGCGCGAAGCTGAGCTCAAGCGATTCTCAGACTGGATCAAAGTGCGTTTGAAGAACCCGAAAATCCAGGTACGGGAGGCTCCGGAGTAATCAGTTCCGCTCTTCTTGGTACATCTGACGCACCTTCTTGAAGAGCTCAGACGAGTAGACAAAGTCGGTGACGGCCTCGTTGTCGGTCCGGAAGATGTCGCGGTTGGTGCCTTCCCAGGCTTTGTGCCCGTTCTTCAAAAAAATGATCTTTTCCCCGATTTCCATCACCGAGTTCATGTCGTGGGTGTTGATTACGGTGGTGATGTCGTACTCGCGGGTAATCTCCTGGATGAGGTTGTCTATGATGATGGCCGTCTTGGGGTCGAGGCCTGAGTTGGGCTCGTCGCAGAAGAGGTATTTCGGATTCATCACGATGGCCCGTGCGATGCCCACCCGTTTTTGCATCCCGCCCGAGATTTCGGAGGGGAATTTTTTGTGCGCATCGACCAGGTTCACCCGTTTCAGCACAAAATCGACCCGGTCCTGCATCTCAGAACGGGCCTGATTTGTGAACATCTCAAGGGGGAACATCACATTGCCCTCCACGGTCATGGAATCGAACAGGGCGCTGCCCTGGAATAACATCCCCATTTCCTGCCGCAGGTCGCGCTGGGCCGAGGGGCTCAGGTCGGAATAGACCTGCCCGTTGTAGCTGATGGTGCCGCTGTCAGGGGTGATGAGGCCCAGCAGGCATTTCATGAAGACGGTCTTTCCCGACCCGCTTTGCCCGATGATCAGGTTGGTCTTTCCCTTGTCGAAGGTGGTGCTGATGCCTTTCAGCACTTCGGTGTCTCCGAATGATTTGTGCAGGTCTTTTACTTCGATCATCAGCCGAGCATTAGTTGGGTGAGGATATAGTTCAGGATGATGATCACCACGCTGGTCCAGACAAAGGAAACCGTGGCAGCCTTTCCGACCTCCAGCGCGCCCCCTTTCATGTAATAGCCGTGGTAGGAGGGCACTGTGGCGATCACAAAGGCGAACACCACCGATTTGATGAAGGAGTACGTGACGTGGAAGGGGTCAAAATCGAGTTGCAGGCCTTCCACGAAATCGGCGCTGGAGCTGAAGCCCCCGAACACCCCGGCGATCCATCCGCCCAGAATCCCGATATACATGGCGATAGCCACGGCAAAAGGGTAGAAGAACATGGCGATGATTTTCGGGAACACGAGGTAATTCAGGGAATTGACGCCCATTACTTCGAGGGCGTCGATCTGCTCGGTCACCCGCATGGTGCCGATGCTCGAGGTGATGTACGACCCCACCTTCCCGGCCATGATGATGGAGGTAAAGGTAGGGGCGAATTCGAGGATGACCGACTGCCGCGTCGCAAAGCCGATCAGGTTGCGGGGAATGAGCGGGTTGCTGATGTTGAGGGCGGTCTGTATGGCTACTACCCCCCCGATAAAGAAGGAGATAAAGATGATGATCCCCAGGGAGCCATAAATAAGCTCATCGATTTCTTTCAGGATCAGGGACCTCATGATGCGCCATTTGGTAGGCTTTTTAAAGGTTTCCACGACCATGATCGCGTAACTTCCGATGGATGCCAGGTAGTTCATAGGGGCCGGAGCGGCTTTGATGCGGTAAAAATAAGAATATTCATATTGATTTAATGCGGGGGACCGGGGCGAATAAGGGGTATTCTGTATTTTAGCGGGTAAAATCCGGCAAGATGAATGCACCCCTTCGGCGTTTCCCCATTATGATCACGACCCTGTTCCTCAGCATTGCTGCCCTCCATGCCCAGGCCGGGTCGCGCAGCGGACAGGGCCCTGCCGAACGCCCCCTTTTCGGGGACCCGCCCAAACTGGTGGTGGGCATCGTGGTCGACCAGATGCGCTACGATTACCTGTCGCGGTTCTGGGGCAAGTTCGCAGACGACGGCTTCAAGCGGCTGGTCGGGGATGGCTTTACCTGCCGCAACCACCATTTTGACTATGCCCCTACCAGCACTGGCCCGGGCCATGCCTCAATCTATACGGGTACCACCCCGGCCGTACACGGCATACTGGGCAACGACTGGTTTGACGTATCGAGCGGGGAATCGGTGTACTGCACGGGCGACGATTCGGTGCTGCCGGTGGGCACTGCCGCCGAAGCCGGGAAGAATTCGCCCCATCGCCTGCTGGTTTCGACCATCACCGACCAGCTCAGGCTGCATTACCAGATGCGCTCAAAGGTGGTCGCGGTGGCCATCAAAGACCGGGGGGCCGTACTTCCCGGCGGGCACACCGCCAATGCGGCCTACTGGTTTGAGGGAGGCAGCACCGGCCACTGGATCAGCAGTTCCTACTATATGGACCAACTCCCCGAATGGGTGCAGCGCTTCAACAATTCAGGCGCTGCCGCCGCCTACCGCAAAGACTGGGAGCCGCTAAGGGACCTTGACACCTATGTGGAAAGCGGCCCTGACAACGTGCCCTATGAAGGTTTGATCGATGGGGAGCAAGCCCCTGTTTTCCCGCATAAGCTTCCGGAATTGTGGGATGCCAACGGCAGCTTTGGCCTGCTCCGCATAACGCCCTTTGGCAACAGCCTCACGACAGATTTTGCCCTGGAAGCCCTGGAAGCAGAGGCCCTGGGGGCAGATGCCATCCCCGATTTTCTGGCTATCAGCTATTCGAGCACTGACTATGTCGGGCATTTTTACGGGGTCGATTCCAAAGAGGTCGAAGATACTTACCTTCGCCTCGACCAGGACCTGGCACGCCTGCTGAAGCAACTCGACAAAAAGGTGGGCAGCGGCAATTATACCATCTTCCTGACCGCCGACCACGGGGCCCTGCCGGTAGCCGGATACCTGGCCGACCAGAAGCTGCCGGCCGGAAACCTGGAAATGCAGGACATAGGCAAGCGTTTCAACGATTTTATCCGGTTTACCTACGGGAATTCCAAAATTGTGCGCAATAGTTCGAACAGCCAGATCTTCCTCGACCACGACCTGATCCGGAACCTCGACCTCGACCTGGCTGAGGTGCAGCGCACTCTGGCCGCCGAACTCATGAGCTACGATGGGGTTGAGGCCGTCTACACCGCCACGCAGATGATGGAGGCCGATTACACCGATGGGGTGCCGGCCGTCCTGCGAAGGGGCTTCAACCCGAAACGGTCTGGCGACCTGCTTTTGGTGTATCCCCGGTCTTTTGTCAATTATTCTTCCACGGGCTCCACCCACGGCTCGCCCTACCCGTACGACACGCACGTTCCGTTGCTCTTTTACGGGAAGGGGATCAGGCATGGCAACCTGCTGCGCCGCACCACCATCCCGGATATTGCCCCCACCCTGGCCGCCCTTTTGGGGATTGCCCTGCCCGACGGCACGACCGGGGAGCCGATCCCGGAGGTCTTAGAATAAGTATTTGGTGATTTGCCGCCAGCGCCAGCGCCGTGCAAATCGCCCCTCCGCTCGCGAGAGCAGGCGGGGCTGACGCTGCCTTCTGGCCTGCAGGCATCCGCGCAGGTGCCACCAGGGAAGGAGGGGGTTTTTCCGCTTCCAGGCCATTTTGAGGGAGGCCAGCACCCCCAGCCACCACCCGTAGCGCAGGGTGTACAGGGTTTCTCCCTGCCGCAGGGCGTTTTCTTTGGAGTAAGCGCTTCCGGTAGGCCGCAGGTGCTTTACCTGCAGCGATTCGAGGGTCTGCACCCCAAAGCCGTGGTAGCGCGCCTGCAATACGTCTGCCGTGTCCCAGCCCACCGCGGGCCGAAGCCCGCCGATCGCGGAAAAGCAGGCCGCGGTATAAAGTTTCAGGGGCCCCCTGACGTGGTCGCGGTTGGCAATGGGCTCGTACGCCCAGTCCCCCTGCCGCTGCACATAGAGCAGCCCGGAGCACATCCCGAGGTTCGGATCTGTTTCAAGGGCCTGAAGCACAAGCGCGAAATAATCCGGGGGCAGAATCAGGTCGGCGTCGAATTTCCCGATCAGGTCAAAAGGCCGGGAAAGTTCTGCCAACCCGTGCCCGAAGGCCCTGATGACCTTGGCCCCGGGCCGGTGGCCCGGGTCTGACTCCCTGCGCACCCACCTGATCCAGGAATGGGAATCGGCGTAGCGCGCGGCGATTTCGGGGGTGGCGTCGGTGCTGTGGTCGTCGACGATCACCAGCTCGTCGGGGGGGCGGGTTTGGTGCACAAAGGAATCGAGGCAGGCTTCGAGGTGCTCCGCCTCGTTATGGGCGGGCATGACCACCGCCAGCCATTTCGGGCCGGGGGTTTCGGGCCTGCTATGGCGGCGCTCCCCGCTCATCGGATGCGCTCGGCGTACACCAGGTAATAGCGGGGGGTAAACCGCCTTAAGAGCGGCCTGAACCCGAACTTCCTGACCGGGTGGGCCCACTGCAGGCGGTCGACAATGCGCCAGCCGGCCTTCTCGAGCAGCCAGTCGAACTGCCAGGCCTCGAACTCGTGGAAATGGCGGTCGCGCGGATCGGTCTTCGAGCGGTAGGCCGATGCGAACCACAGCCTCAGGGGCACGCTGGCCAGCAGCTTGTCTGAGGGAATGGCCTGCAATACCCCGAGGGGGGAAACCAGGTGCTCCAGGATCTCAAAAGCCGTTACCACTGCCGCATCAGACCGGCGTACTGCCTCGAGCTCCAGGTCGAGGTCTTCTCCTGCCGTATTGGCGACCTGGTACCCTTGCCGCTTCATGATCTCCGAAAAGGGGTTCTCGACGCCCAGGTCCAGGATGGGTTCTTCCGGCGAAACATGTTTCTGCAGGAATTCCAGGGTCAGGCGGTACCTTTTTTCCGGATAGTATTTATACATGGGCGGCTATTCGGTGGTTTCGGCATAGGCCTCCAGGGGCGTACAGGTGCAGATCAGGTGCCTGTCGCCATAGGCATCGTCTACCCGCCTCACGCTCGGCCAGAATTTGTTTTCGGACACCCAGGGCAGGGGATAGGCTGCCTCGGTGCGCGAATACGGGTGCTCCCAGGTGTCTGCGGTAACCATGGCCAGGGTGTGGGGCGCATTCTTCAGCAGGGGGCTGCCCGCCTCCCCGGCAGCGTCGATCTCTTTCCGGATCGACAACAGGGCCGCGCAAAAGCGGTCGAGCTCTTCCAGGCTTTCGCTTTCGGTGGGTTCGATCATCAGGGTACCCGCCACCGGGAAGGAAACGGTGGGGGCGTGGAAGCCGTAATCCATCAGCCGCTTGGCGATGTCGGTCACTTCGATGCCCTGTTTCTTGAAGGGCCGGCAATCGACGATCATCTCATGGGCGGCACGGCCCATTTCGCCTGTATACAAAATCGGGAAGGCCCCTTTGAGGCGTTCCTTCATGTAGTTGGCATTCAGGATGGCGATGCGGGTGGCCTGCGTCAGCCCTTCTGCCCCCAGCATCCGGATGTAGGCGTAGGAGATCAGGCAGACCAGGGCGCTGCCCCAGGGGGCTGCAGAAACAGCCGGGATGCCGTTTGCCCCCCCGGTTTCGACCACCGGGTTTTTGGGCAGGAATCCGGCCAGCTGAGGGGCCACGCAAACTGGCCCGACCCCTGGGCCGCCCCCGCCGTGGGGGATGGCAAAGGTCTTGTGCAGGTTCAGGTGGCAAACGTCGGCCCCGATGGTGGCCGGGTTGGTCAGCCCCACCTGGGCGTTCATGTTGGCCCCGTCCATGTAAACCTGGCCCCCGTGCTCGTGGATCAGGCGGGTGACCTGCCTGATGGACGATTCAAATACCCCGTGGGTGGATGGGTAGGTGACCATCAGGGCCGCCAGGGAATCGCTGTGGGCCAGCACCTTCTCTTCCAGGTCGGCCAGGTCGATATTGCCCTTCTCGTCTGTTTTGGTCACCACCACCTGCATGCCCGCCATGACGGCCGAAGCCGGGTTGGTGCCGTGGGCCGAGGCCGGGATCAGGCAGATGTTCCGGTGCCCCTCGCCCCGCGATTCGTGGTAGGCCCGTATGAGCATCAGGCCGGCGTATTCGCCCTGGGCCCCCGAATTCGGCTGGAGGGAGGTGGCGGCAAAGCCTGTGATCTCGCAGAGGTATTCCTCCAGTTTTTTCAGCATTTGCTGGTAGCCCCGGGCTTGCCCAACGGGCACAAAGGGGTGCATGTTGGCCCATTCCGGCATGCTAAGCGGCAGCATTTCGGTAGCGGCGTTCAGCTTCATGGTACACGAGCCGAGGGAGATCATGGATTGGTTCAGGGCCAGGTCTTTGCGCTCCAGCTTTTTCAGGTAGCGCATCATTTCGGTCTCGGAATGGTACCGGTTGAAGACTTCCTGCTCCATGAAGCTGCTGCTGCGCCGGAGCGCAGCCGGGATGCGGGGGGCGGCATTCAGGTTCAGCGCACCGGCTTTCCCGCTTTTATCCTGGGCCCGGGCAAACAGGTTCAGGATCTCTTCCAGGTCGGTGGGGCTGGTGGTCTCGTTCAGCGAGATGCAGGTCGTGCCCGGCCCCGGGTAGCCAAAGTTGATCCCGGCAGCCTCGGCAAGGGGCCTGATCCGGTCTGCCGGGAACTCCAGGCAGAGCGTGTCGAAAAAGGCCTCGTGCCTGAGCGTGACCCCCAGGGCCTGCAGGCCTTCGGCCAGGGAGGCCGCATGGGCGTGCACGCGTGCGGCAATCGACCGCAGGCCTTTCGGCCCGTGGTATACGGCGTAGGCCCCGGCCATGACGGCCAGCAGTACCTGGGCGGTACAGATGTTGGAGGTTGCCTTGTCGCGTTTGATGTGCTGCTCGCGGGTCTGCAGGGCCATGCGGTAGGCCGGTTTTCCGTCCATGTCTTTGCTCAGGCCGATGATCCGGCCCGGGATGCTGCGCTTGTATTCTTCCCGTGTGGCGAAAAAGGCTGCATGCGGCCCCCCGTATCCCATCGGGATCCCGAAGCGCTGGCTGCTGCCCACCACCACATCGGCGCCCCATTCGCCCGGAGGCGTCAACAGGCAGAGGCTCAGCAGGTCGGCGGCTACCGCCACCTTGATTTCAAGGGCGTGGGCCTGCTGCACGAAGCCCTCCAGGGAGGCAACCGCCCCATCTGCCGCGGGGTACTGCAACAGCGCCCCGTAGAAGGTCTGGTCGAGGGCCGCTTCGGCCACCGGGCCCACCACCAGTTCGATCCCCAGGGGTTTCGAACGGGTTTGCAGCACCGCAAGGGTCTGCGGCAACACCTGGTCGGAGACGAAGAAACGCAGGCAATCAGCTTTTTTCTGCTCCCGGGTGCGCAGGTCGACCAGCATGGTCATGGCCTCGGCTGCCGCCGTGCCCTCGTCGAGCAGGGAGGCATTGGCCAGTTCCATGCCAGTGAGGTCGCACACCATGGTCTGGAAGTTCACCAGGGCTTCGAGCCGGCCCTGGGCGATCTCGGCCTGGTAAGGCGTGTAGGCCGTATACCAACCCGGGTTTTCCAAAATGTTCCGCTTGATCACAGAAGGGGTGATGGTCGGGTGGTACCCCAGGCCGATATAATTCCTGAAAACCTGGTTCTCCCGTGCCAGGCCGTGGATGTGCTGCAAAAACTCGTACTCGCTCATTGGGGGGTCGAGCTGCATCTCCTTTTTCAGGCGGATGTCGTCGGGCAGGGTTTCATAAATGAGTTGGTCCAGGTTTTTCACCCCGATTACTTCCAACATGGCAGGCAAATCCCCGGGCCGGATGCCCAGGTGCCGCGATGCAAAAGACTCTGTATTCATAGCAGGCGCTTTCAACTTTTTTAAGTCTCCAAAATTAGGGATAAAATCCCGCACTCCCACGTTTTCGCAATGCCCCGGCACCAGAAAGTTTTTAACCAAAAAAAACCTTTATGAACAGTTTGGCTACCTTTGTTTTATGCGCGTATGGCCCGCACTTTTCGCCTTCTACATTCAGGCGAGCTTCCACGTTTCCCTCTCGCTGATCTCCCTGCTGGTTTTCACCTGGCAACTGTTTGGGATTCCGATCGCACCCGCCTATTGCGGGGCCCTGTTTTTCGGGAGCGTGGCCGGGTACAATGCCATCAAGCACGGGGCCGAACCGTGGAAGCACCGCAAAAGCCGGGGAAGCGCAAACCGGGCCATTTTCAGGGTGAGCCTGGGCAGTGCCCTGCTGGCCCTGGCCCTGCTGATGCGGCTCGACCTGCGCACCTGGTTGCTGCTTGGCCTTTCTTGCCTGATCGCAGCCCTGTACGCCCTTCCCGTCTTGCCCGGCTTTCGCAACCTGCGCAGTTTCGGGCTGCTCAAGATCGGCCTGGTGGCCCTGGTCTGGACCCTGGTCAGCCTGTGGATCCCGCTTTGGGGGAAGGGCGTTTTCACGGAGCGTGACCTGCTGGTGGAAGGGTTTCAGCGGCTGCTCTGGGTAAGCCTGCTCATGCTGCCCTTTGAGGTGCGCGACATGCACCTCGACCCGCCTGCCCTGCGCACCCTGCCCAGGCGGCTGGGCCTGGGCCAAACCCGCCTGCTGGGCTGGGCCGGAGCGGCGCTCTTTGCGGCAACCACCCTGTTGAAAGCCAACCCGGCCGGGGGGGAACTCCTTATCAAAGGGGCGGCCGCCCTGCTCACGGGCCTTGGGATCCAATTCTGCCGCGAAGGGCAGTCGCCCTACTACGCCTCGTTCTGGGTCGAGGCGATCCCCCTGGCGGTGGTGGCGCTCTATGCGGCCTGGGGGTGGGTTTAAGGGGTCTGGGTGTCTTGCAGGCGGCGTTTCAGCGCTTCCTTTTCGGGTTCTGAAAGTCGTTGGAGGGCTGCCCGGTTGCACAGGTCTGTCAGCTTCCGGTTTTTGTGCGAAAAATGGGCGCAGCTCCTGCAAAAAAGCAGGTGCAGCCAAAGCTGGAAACGCTCGCGGGTACTGGCTTCCCGGTACTGGCTTTTGGTGCAGATGGTCGTGGCCTGCTCACATGAGATCATGGCGCTTCAATTAAACCAAACCTGGTTGAGGCATTCCATCAGGGCAGTTCGGGCCCGGTGGATCATTACCCACAGATTGGACGAGTTAATGCCCAGTTCCTTACACACGTCTTCGGTTTCCATGCCCTGTATCGTTTTCAGGGTGAAGACGCGGGCCTGGCGCTCGGGCAGGGTCGACAGGCATCGCTGGATGGCCAGGCCCAGCTCCTCATTTTCGAGGGCGTCGTTCTCAAGGGTGCTGTCGGGGTCGGCGGCCATCCTTTCAAGCCATTCCCCCTCCTGCTCGGAGTTTGGCGGAAAGCCCATGCGTACCTCGGCCTTCCCTTTGCGCGAATTGGCCCTGCGGTACTGGTCGATCACCTTCCGCTTCAGAATGGCGACCAGCCAGGTCCGCTCGGCCGCGTTCCCTTTGAAATGCGGGGCAGACTGCAGCCCGGCGATAAAGGTTTCCTGCACCAGGTCTTTGGCCAGCTCGGCGTCGCTCACGCGGGCCAGGGCGTAGTTGTAGAGGTAGTCGGCATAGCGGTCTACCCAGTGCTCCGGTTCAAGGGTGTTTGTGTTCATCGGCCTGAATCCGGCCTAAATGTAACGGAATTTTGCAGATTATTGATATCTTTAGAGACACTTCCGAACCATGAAAAGATACCTGATAGCACTGATTTCAGCCTTGTTGCTGATGGCCTGCGGCAAGGCCCAGGACATGCCCATTACCGATCTGCCTGAAGATGCCCTGAAAGAGGGGGCTATGCTGGTCGATGTGCGAACCCCGGAAGAATTCGGGGACGGACACCTCGAAGGGGCCCTCAACATCGACTGGTATGAACCCGATTTCGCCTCCCGGTGGGAAGGGGTTGACAAAAACAAGACTATTTACGTATACTGCAAGGTGGGCGGGCGCAGTGCCCAGGCGGCCCAATTGCTCGATTCCCTTGGCTTCAGGCATGTAGTAAACCTTACTGGCGGGTACGACGCCTACCTTGCCGCCCAAAAGCAATAAACCCCTACTGCGTGGCCTCCAGCAGGCCTGCCCGCTTCAGCAGGGCGTCGATCTCCGGCTTGCGGCCCCGGAAGCGCACATAAAGCTCCATGGGGTCTTCGGTGCCGCCCCGCGAGAGGATGTGCTCCCTGAAGCGATCGGCAATCTCCCGGTTGAAAATGCCGTTTTCGCGGAAGAAGGCAAAGGCGTCGGCATCGAGCACTTCGGCCCATTTATAGCTGTAATACCCTGAAGAATACCCGCCCTGGAAGATGTGTGAGAAGGAGGTGCTCATGCAGGTTTCGGGCGTGTCGGGGAAAAGGCGGGTCGAAGCGAAAGCCTCTTTTTCATGCGCCTTTACATCGTTCACCCCCCTCGGGTCGCCCCCGTGCCAGGCCATGTCGAGCAGGCCAAAGCTCAGCTGCCGCACCGTGGCCATGCCTTCCATGAAGTTGGCGCTTTCCTTGATCCGGTCGACCAGGGCCTGCGGGATGAGCTCCCCGGTCTGGTAATGCCGGGCAAAGAGGGCCAGGGCCTCGGGCTCGTAGCACCAGTTCTCGAGGATCTGGCTGGGCAGCTCCACGAAATCCCAGTAGACCGAAGTCCCCGAAAGGCCGGGGAAGGTGGTGTCGGCCAGCATCCCGTGCAGGGCATGCCCGAATTCGTGGAACAGGGTGGTTACTTCCCCAAAGGTGAGGAGCGACGGCGCCGTCTCTGTGGGCCGCGTAAAATTGCAGACAATGGAGACGTGGGGCCGCTCGTTGCGCCCGTCTTTGCGGAACTGGGGCTTGAAGGAGGTCATCCAGGCCCCGCCCCGTTTTCCGGGCCTCGGGTGGAAATCGGCATAGAAGATGGCCTGGAGCGCACCCTGCTCGTCTACGACCCGGTAGGCCTCCACCTCTTCGTGATAGGTATCCAAGGAGGGGTCGGGCTCAAAATGCAGGCCGAACAGCCTGCCGGCGATTTCGAATACCCCGCCCAGCACTTTGCCGAGTTCAAAGTAGGGCTTGAGCAATTCGTCGTCGAGTTCAAATTTCTCCTGCTTGAGTTTTTCGGAATAGTAGGCGCTGTCCCACGATTCAAGCTGCTGCAGCCCGTTCCGCTTTTGGGCGTAGGCCAGCAGTTCGGCCAGTTCACGCCGGGCGGCCGGCATGGCTTTTTCCAAAAGCTCTGAAAGGAATTGCTTCACGGTTTCGGGCGATTCGGCCATGCGCTCTTCCAGCACGAAATGGGCGTGGCTTTCGTACCCCAGCAACCGGGCCCTTTCGTACCGCAGCGAGGTAATGTCGAGGATGATCTGTCGGTTGTCGAGCTCATTGCCGTGAAAGCCCTTGCTGCCAAAGGCCAGGGAAAGCTCGCGCCGAAGCGGGCGGCTGTCGGCGTATTTCATAAAAGCGAGGTAGGAGGGGTACTCCAGGGTAATGACCCAGCCTTCCCTTTCTTCCGAACGCGCCCTGAGGCGGGCCGCTTCCCGGGCCGATTCGGGAAGCCCGGCCAGCTCTTCCTCACGGGTCAGGTGCATCTGGTAGGTGTTGGTTTCTTCCAGCACGTGCTCGCCAAAAGTGAGCTTGAGCTGGGAGAGGCGGGCATCGATCTCGCGCAGGCGGTTTTTGGAGGTGTCGTCGAGCAGGGCCCCGTTGCGGCGGAAATGCCTGAATTTCTTCTCGGCCAGGGTCATTTCCTCCGGGTTGAGGCCCAGCGCTTCCCGCTGGTCATAGACCTGCCGGATGCGCTCGAAAAGGGCCGCGTTCAGGGTGATGTCGTTGGCAAATTCGGCCAGCAGGGGCGAGATCTCCTGGGCCAGTCCCTGTATCTCCTTATTGGTCTCGGCAGCATTCAGGTTAAAGAAGACGCTGCTGATCCGGTCTAGCTGATACCCTGCAAAATCGAGGGCCGCCACGGTGTTTTCAAAGGTGGCCGGGCCGGTTTGCCCCGCGATGGCCTCGATCTCGGCCCGGGCTGCCTGGAGGGCCTCCAAAAAAGCTGGCCTGAAGTGTTCGGTGCGGATTTTGGAAAAAGGGGCGAGGTCGAAAGGTTCCAGCAAAGGATTCTTCATGGCATACAAGCAATTAAGACTGACTACCTGATGTTCAGGAACGGTACTTTTTGCGCACTTCGGCGGCGCCCTGCTCTACCTTCTCGCGAAGGCCTTCCTTGAAGAGGCGGATGCGCTCGAGCAGCTCCGCATCGGAACTGCCTAAAATCTGGGCGGCCAGGATGCCGGCATTCTTGGCCCCGTTCAGGGCTACCGTGGCCACGGGAACCCCCCCGGGCATTTGCAGGATCGACAAGACCGAGTCCCACCCGTCGATGGAGTTGCTGCTTTTGACCGGCACCCCGATAACGGGCAGGGGCGAATAGGAGGCAACCATGCCCGGCAGGTGCGCGGCCCCCCCGGCCCCGGCTATGATGGCACCTATCCCCTCCCGGTGCGCCCTGGAGGCGAAATCGGCCATTTTTTCGGGGGTACGGTGGGCCGAAACGATATCGACCACGGTGGGCACGCCAAACGATTGCAGAATGTCTATGGCTTCCTGCATGACGGGCAGGTCGCTGGTGCTGCCCATGATGACCGCAACTTTTTTCATGATTTTTGGCTGTTAGATCTGACCTGTATGGTTTCCTTCACCCGGGCCGCAGTCTCGCGGGCCCGCTCGAGGGAGGCGTCTGCAATGGTGACGTGTCCCATTTTCCGGAACGGGCGGGTTTCACGCTTGCCATAGATATGGGGCACAACCCCGGGGAGCTGCAAAATCTGTTCGATCCCCTCATATACCACGGGGCCGGTATATCCGGGGGCGCCAACCAGGTTGACCATTACCGTGGCCACCTTGTTGCCGGTCTGCCCCAGGGGCAGGCCCAATACCGCCCTCAGGTGCTGTTCAAACTGGTTCGTATAGCTGCCCTCGATGCTGAAGTGCCCGCTGTTGTGGGGCCTTGGGGCGATTTCATTCACCAGGATTTCGTCGTTTTTGGTCCGGAAGAGCTCCACAGCCAGCAGGCCCACATGCTGCAGGTTTTCGGAGACCTTCAGGGCAACTTCCTGCGCTTTCCGGGCCACGGCCTCCGGGATCCGGGCCGGGCACAGCACGTATTCGACCTGGTTGGCCTCGGGGTGGAACTCCATTTCCACCACCGGGTAGGTGCGCACTTCGCCCTGGGGGTTGCGCGCCACGATCACCGCCAGTTCGTTCACGAAGGGGATCAGGGTCTCGGCAATGCACTCCACGTTGGGCAGTCCTTCCAGGTCTGCAAGGCTCCGCACGATCTTGACCCCCTGCCCGTCGTACCCGAAACGGGCGCTTTTCCAGACAAAGGGCAGGGACAGCCCGCCATTGGAGAGGCTGTCGGCGATCTCGCTCGTATAGGCAAAGCGCGTAAAGGGGGCGGTCGGGATATTGTGGTCGGTGTAAAAGAGCTTCTGGCTGGCCTTGTTCTGGATCACCCGCAGGGCCCCGGGCTGGGGATACACGCGAACCCCGGATGCCTCGAGGTCTTCGAGGGCAGCGGCATTGACGTTTTCGATTTCGATGGTCAGCACGTCTACCCCGCGGCCGAAGGCCATCACCGTGTCGTAATCCATCAGGTCGCCCTGCACGAATTCGTTGCAGGCCAGGCGGGCGGGGGCTTCTGCCGAGGCGTCAAGCACCTTGGTGCGCACGTCCCATTTCCGGGTTTCGTACAACAGCATTTTGCCCAGTTGGCCGCCTCCGAGGATGCCCAGGGTAAAATCGGATGAAAAGTAGTTCTCGGTGCCCGGCATGGTCTGAAAGACGGGATTCGGTTTGCGTGCCACAAAAATACGGTTAATCTCCGAAAGCGCGGAAAGGCCTGCCAAAAAGAAAAACCAAAAATAGTATCTTCGCGTCGCAATCGGTATGAAAAAGTCCATTACCCTCTTTGACAAGCAATTCGAGCTGTACATCCCCGAGGAGGAAATCCTCAGGGCGGTCCGGAAAGTGGCCGATGCGGTCGCACGCGATTACAAGGACGAGGTCCCGATCTTCATCGGGGTCCTCAATGGTGCCTTCATGTTCGCGGCCGATTTCCTGAAGAGCTACCCGCACCCCTGCGAGGTGAGCTTTGTGAAGCTGAGCTCGTACCGCGGCCTCACCTCCACCGGAATCGTCGAAACCCTGCTCGACCTGCCCGACCAGGTGGCGGGGCGGCACGTGATCGTGCTCGAAGACATCGTCGATACCGGCCGCACCCTGCAGGAGCTCTACCATCTGTTGGCAGGCCGCAATGTGAAGGATTTCAAGATAGCGACCCTGTTCTACAAATCGGAGATCTACAACGGGGAATACCCCATCGATTATTTCGGCCTGGAGATCCCCGACCGGTTTATTGTGGGCTATGGGCTCGACTACCTCGAACAGGGGCGCAACCTGCGCGACATATACCAATTAAAGAAACCAGCCATGATCAATTTGGTGCTATTCGGAAAACCCGGGGCCGGCAAAGGCACCCAGGCGGCCTTCCTGAAAGATCGCTACAACCTGCTGCATATCTCTACCGGCGATGTTTTCCGCTACAACATGAAGAACGGGACCGAGCTGGGCAAGCTGGCCCAATCGTACATCGACCGGGGCGAACTGGTGCCCGATGAGGTGACCATCAAGATGCTGCAAGACGAGGTGGCCAAACATCCCGGGGCTTCGGGCTTCATCTTTGACGGCTTTCCGCGGACCACGGCCCAGGCCGAGGCCCTCGACGCCTTTCTGGAAGGGCGCGACATGAAGATCGACGCCACCATTGCCCTGGAGGCCGACGACGAGATACTCGTGGCCCGCCTGCTCGATCGCGGGAAGGTCAGCGGCCGCAGCGATGACCAGGACGAGGAAAAGATCCGCAACCGCTTTGATGAATACAACCAGAAGACCGCCCCTCTCAGGGCTTTTTATGAAGGCCAGGGGAAATTCCACAGCGTGAACGGCATCGGCGACATCCCCGAGATCACCGCCCGGCTTTCTGCCATTATCGATTCCCTCTGAACCCACTGGGCGCGGGTGGCCCGGTCCATTGATGCAATCTCATGACGGAAGGTAATTTTGTCGACTATGTGAAGGTGCACCTCCGTTCCGGCAACGGGGGGCAGGGCTCGGCCCACCTCCGCCGCGAGAAGTTTGTGGCCAAGGGAGGCCCTGACGGGGGAGATGGCGGAAGGGGCGGCCACGTGATCGTGCGGGGGAACAAAAACCTCTGGACGCTGCTGGGGTTCAAATTCAAGCGCCATTTCCAGGCCGGGCACGGGGAGCATGGCGGCCGACAGCGCAGCACGGGGGCCGACGGGGAAGACGCGGTGATGGAGGTGCCGTTGGGCACCGTGGTCAAAGACTCCGATTCGGGCCAGACCCTCTTTGAGATCACCGAAGACGGGCAGGAAGAAATCGCCGCCCGGGGCGGGATGGGAGGCCTGGGCAACTGGCACTTCCGATCGGCCACGAACCAGACCCCCCGCTATGCCCAGCCGGGTACCCCAGGGGAAGAGCGCAATGTGACCCTCGAACTCAAGGTGCTGGCAGATGTGGGCCTGGTCGGGTTTCCGAATGCGGGCAAATCGACCCTGCTATCGGTGCTTACCTCGGCCAAACCCAAGATCGCCGACTACGAATTTACCACCCTGAAACCCAACCTGGGCATCGTGCAGGGCCGCGACTTCCAGAGCTTCGTGATTGCCGATATCCCCGGCATCATTGAAGGGGCTTCGGAAGGGAAGGGCCTCGGGCACTATTTCCTCAGGCACATCGAGCGCAACGCGACCCTGCTCTTCCTGGTCGCGGCCGACTGCCCCGACATTTCAAGGGAATACGAAATATTGCTTTCCGAGCTGCGCAAGTACAACCCCGAACTGCTCGACAAGCGCCGGCTCCTCGCCATTTCAAAGGCCGACCTGCTCGATGGCGAACTCATGGCCGAGATGGAAAAGGGCCTGCGCGAAGAACTGCCGGGCGTTCCGTTCACCTTCATCTCTTCAGTATCGGGCTACGGCATTGCCGCCCTGAAAGATCAGCTCTGGAAGCTGTTGAACGAATAAATCCTCCTTCCTTGCCGGGGGCGGCCCGAATTCCGTATTTTTAAGATAAACCGAGGCGATGAAAAAGATCCTGTTCCTCCTTTGCGCCCTGATGGGCCTGGGCTGCAGTTCCATTCAGGTGCACCACGACTATGAACGGGGGGTAGACTGGTCTGCCTACCGGACCTATAATTTCTTCCCGGACCTCCAGACAGGCCTCAGCGAGCTCGATGCGCGCCGCCTCACCGATGCGCTTGATGAGGTGCTGCGCGAAAAGGGATACCAGCAAGCCGAAGAAGCCGACCTTTTGCTGAATATTTACAGTGAGGTGTACGAAGACGGCCCACCCAGTACGGTGGGTATCGGCATGGGTGGCGGCGGTGGAAATGTAGGCGGGGGCGTTTCGGTGGGCATCCCCGTCTCGGGGAGCAACCTGGCCCGTGCCATTACTTTCGACCTGATTGACACGGCCAGCAAAAGCCTGCTCTGGCAAGCCGTGAGCACCGACCGCTTCCACGAAGGGGCCAGCCCAGAGCAGCGCGAAGAACGCTTCCGGCAGATCGCCCGGCGCGCCTTTGCGAAATTCCCGCCCGGGCGTTGAACAGGCGGCAGACCCCCTTTCCTAAAATGATTTCAGCAAGCCCCCGTCGAGCGGTATGGCCGCCCCGGTGAGATAGGCCGCCTGGTCCGAGGCCAGAAAGGCCGCCAGGTAGCCGTATTCCCCGGGCCGCCCAAGGCGGCGCAGGGGCACCTGGGCCTTCAGCCGGTCGGTTACTTCCGAGGGGGGCACCCCCATTTGTTCGGCTTTTTTGGCATTCAGGCCGGCCAGGCGCTCGGTTTCGAAATAGCCGGTAAGCACCGAATTCACCGTGATGCCGAAGGGCCCCACGTCGCCTGCCAGGGTCTTGGCCCAGCTGACCAGGGCCGAGCGCATGCTGTTCGAAAGAGCAAGGTAGCCCAGGGGCTCCCGCACCGAGACCGAAGCCACGTTTATGATGCGCCCCCATCCCTGCCCCTGCATGTGCGGGAGGGCTGTGAGGGTGGTGTGCACCACGGTCTGGAAAAGCAGGTCGAAGGCCTTCTGGTAATCGTCAAGGCCCATTTCGAGGCTGGTGCCGGCCGGGGGCCCCTGGGTATTGTTGACCAGGATGTCTACAGGGTTTTCCTTCAGAAATGCTTCTATCCGGGGCAAATACGATTCCAGGTTGTTGTAGTCTGCCGCCAGGTAGCCATGCGCCTCCCCGGTTTCCCGGCGAAGCTCTTCAGCGAGGCTGGCCAGGCGCCCTTCCGAACGGGCGACCAGGGTTACCCGGGCGCCGCTCCGGGCCAGCTGGCGGGCAATCGCCTCGCCAATGCCCCGGCTGCTGCCGCCCACCAGGGCGTGTTTTCCTTTCAGGGATATTTGCATCGATTTCGGTTATGGGTCGGGCCAGGCCGGGGTTCCGGGATTAAAAGTACGGGTTTCCCCCCAAATGCGCCAGCCCCCGAAGGCCTGCTGGGTGAACCCGTTGCAATATGTATCTTTGGGCCAGTTGATGCGACCACCATGCGAATCCATTTCATTGCCATCGGGGGCAGTGCCATGCACAACCTGGCCCTCGCCCTCTCCGACAAAGGCTACCAGATCAGCGGGAGCGACGATGTGATCTTTGAACCTTCCCGAACCCGCCTGCAGGCGGCCGGCCTGTTGCCCGAGGCCATGGGCTGGTTCCCCGAAAAGATCGGCCCGGGCCTCGATGCGGTGATTCTGGGCATGCACGCCAGGGCCGACAACCCCGAATTGCTCCGGGCCCGCGAGCTGGGCCTGACCGTGTATTCCTATCCCGAATTCCTGTATGAGCAATCGCGCCACAAAACCCGCGTGGTCATAGGCGGCAGCCACGGCAAGACCACCATTACCTCCATGATCCTGCACGTGCTGCGCTACTGGGGCATAGAAACCGATTTCATGGTTGGGGCCCAGCTGGAGGGGTTTGACCGCATGGTCCACCTGACCGACACCAACGAATTCATCGTGCTGGAAGGGGATGAATACCTTTCCTCTGCCCTCGACCGCAGGCCCAAGTTCCACCTGTACCAGCCCAATATCGCCCTGCTCAGCGGCATCGCCTGGGACCACATCAACGTGTTCCCCACCTTTGAGTCGTACCGGGAGCAATTCCGGATCTTCCTGGAGACCCTCGTTCCGGGCGGCAGCATCACTTATAACGCGGAAGACCCGGAGGTGGCCGCCCTGGTAGAAGCCCTGGAGGCCCCGGTCCGCAAATTCCCCTACAGCACCCCCCCATACCGGGTGGCCGGCGGGCAAACCCTGCTGGAGACCCCTGAAGGGCCCATGCCGCTTGAGGTTTTCGGCAGGCACAACCTGAGCAACCTGGCAGGCGCCAAATGGATCTGCCAGCAGATGGGGGTAGACGAGGCTGACTTTTACGAGGCGATCGCTTCGTTCAGGGGGGCTTCCAAAAGGCTGGAGCTGCTCGGCAGCGGGGCCGGCGCCGCTATCTACAAAGACTTTGCGCATTCCCCCAGCAAGGTCGCAGCCACCACCCGGGCGGTACGGGAACAGTACCCGGGCCGGCGCCTGGTGGCCTGCCTGGAGCTGCATACCTACAGCAGCCTCAACGCCGATTTTTTGGAGGGGTACAGGGGCAGCCTCGACGCCGCTGACACGGCCCTGGTGTTCTACATCCCGGAATCGCTCCAGATCAAGGGGCTGCAGCCCCTGGCGCCCGACGACATCAGGGCGGCCTTTGGCCGGGAAGGCCTGGAAGTCTTCACCCAAACGGCGGCCCTGCAGGAGTACCTGCGGCAATGCCCCCTTGACGACACCGTCCTTTTGCTGATGAGCAGCGGGAATTACGGGGGTCTCGACCTCGATGCCCTGGTAGCCCGCCTGCCCGCCCGGGCCTGATCATTTTCCGAATTGCCGAAGGTGGTGGTCGAGGTGTTTGTACTGCAACTGCCCCCACTGCTGCGGGGTGAATGACCCGAACAGGGGGTGCTGGTTCCACTGCTCGCGCGATTTGAGTTCGTGGAAGTCACGTACCAGCCCCTTAAGCACCGGCAGCTCCACATCGAAATCGCGGGGTTCCACCGCCTTGGCAAGCGGGCTGGTGGGCAGGTTTTTGCGCCAGGGGCGGTCGTTGTAAAGACTTTTCTTGAACAGCCAGCGCAACAGCGGATTCAATTTGGTTTCGCCTTCCTTGTTGGCAATGGCCACTTTGAGCGGAATCTGGCAGTGCCATACCATCTGGCCGACGGTCATTTTTCCCCAGAGGGGGGTACTGTCAGCCTCGAGGGCATTGAGCCGGTCGAGGATTTCCTGGTAAGCCTGGGCTTCGAAGAGGGATTTCATGGTGCGTTTTGCAATAAAAGTACGGAATTGGGCCAGCCTGATCGGAAAATTCACCCAAAAATCGTTAACTGAACCCCTATGAGTTCAGACTTCGAACACCAGGTAATCAGGGAGTGGGCACGGGCAGAGCGCCCGCGCGAACGGTTGATGGAGCAGGGGGGCCGTACGCTCTCAGATGCCGAGCTGCTGGCCGTGGTGCTGGGCTCCGGCACCCGCTCCGAAACCGCCGTCGACCTGGCCCGTCGCCTGTTGCGCGAAAGCGGGGACGGGTTCTGGGGCCTGGCCCGGTTCTCGGCCGACCGCCTGCAGCAATTCCGCGGGGTGGGCCCGGCCCGGGCTGCCGCGGTTACGGCTGCCCTCGAAATCGCCCGCCGGTTTTCGGAACCCCCCGTGCGCACGGCACCCATAAAGGAAAGCCGCGACGCCTACAGCATCCTGAAACCCCTGCTGGCCCACCTGGGCCACGAGGAATTCTGGGTGTTGTGCCTGAACAACGCCAACCGGGTGCTGACCTGCTTTCAGCTGAGCAAGGGGGGCATTACCGGCACCCTGGTAGATGTGCGCCTCATTTTGCGCAGGGCCCTGGAAACGGGGGCGGTCGGGCTTATTTTGGCACATAACCACCCCTCGGGGAACCTGCGGCCGAGCAAGGCTGACCGGGAGATAACCCGGAAGGTCAGCAAGGCATCAGCCACGATGGACATACGGGTTTTGGACCATTTGATCGTAAGTGGCGCGGAATATTTTAGCTTTGCAGATGAACAAATGCTCTGAACCTTGGCCGTCCTGCTCATTTACACCCACAAGATCAGCCCGCGTTTCACCTATATCATGCGCCACCTCTTTACGCGCATGCTGGGCATCGAGGTCCGCTTCAGCAGCAAGGTCGAAGACTTCATCGGGCACAAGGGTCCCAAGATCACCTATACCCGCCAGCCCCTGCAGAACGAGTTCTTCATCCGCAGCCATGAGCTGCTTTTCCGGCAGGGGGTAGAAGAGGTCGAGATACAGCTGGGCGACTGGGACGGCCTCCCGTGTTTTTTCCGGACCGGGGAGCGCAGCAACCTCCCGTACGATATCTTCGCGGCTTCCTTCTACCTGATCAGCCGGTATGAAGAATACCTGCCCCACATGAAGGACGCCCACGGCCGCTTTCCCCCGGCCGAAAGCCTGGCCCACCAGCACGGCTTTCTGCACCTGCCCCTGGTAGACCTCTGGGCGTACCGGCTGCTGGCCGTGCTGCAGGAGCGTTTCCCCGAGCTCCGGGCCAAACCCGAGGCCTATACCTTCAGGCCGGTGATCGACGTGACTACCTCCCACGCCTATGCACACCGCGGGTTCTTCCGGAGCGCCGCCGGTTTCTTCTACGACCTTTCCCGTTTCCAGTTCAGGCGGATCTGGGAGCGTATCCGGGTCTGGATCAACCCATCCCGCGATCCGTACGACAATTTTGAAACCCTGATCGCCCTGCACCGGAAGTACCCGGTTGAGGCCGTGTTCTTTTTCCAGTTTGCGGAATATTCCACCTACGACAAGAATGTTTCCCCCCACAACAACAAATTCCGCTTCCTGATCAAGTCGGTGGCCGACTATTCCCCGGTTGCCCTGGGTGTTTCCTATACGGCCGCCGGGAATCCCGAGGTCATGAGGCAGGAGAAGAAAAACCTCGCAGAGGTGCTCCACAGGCCGGTTCAAATGGCCCGCATGCGCTACAACCGGGTAGATATCCCCCAGACCTACCGCGACCTGGTCGAAGCTGAGTTCACCGATGACTACACCCTCGGGTACACCCACCGGATCGGCTTCAGGGCCAGCACCTGCACGCCCTTCTTTTTCTACGACCTTACCCATGAAACCCAACAGCCGATACGGGTGGTGCCCTTTGCCTTCCACGACTACGCCCTGCTGACCTTTCCCTCGCGCGAGGCCATCTGGGAAACCCTCGACGGGCTTTACAGGGCCGTCAGGAAGGTTAACGGCACCTTCTGCTGCATCTTTTCGAACGAATTGCTGGGAGGATACGAAACCGACAGCTGGCTGGCCCTATACGAAGAAGTACTCGCGAAATACCATGCTTAAGCATCCGATCACCGACATTTTCTTCGACCTCGACCATACCCTCTGGGATTTCGAGCGCAATTCGGCCCTGACCTACCGCACCATCTTCGACGATCATGGCATTGACGTGCGCATGGAGGAATTCCTGGAGGTCTACGTGCCCCAGAACCTGCATTACTGGAAGCTTTACCGCGAAGGGCAGATCACCAAGGAATCGCTTCGGTACCGGCGGCTACGCACTGTTTTCGATCACCTGGGCTATGCGGTCGGCGATTCAGACATTCACCGCCTGTCAGAGGCTTACATCGAGCGCCTTTCGACCCATACCCACCTGATGCCCTACGCCCTGGAGATATTGGAGTACCTCAGGGGGGGCTACCGGCTGCACATCATCACCAACGGCTTCGAGGAAGTGCAGTTCCGGAAGCTGCGCAACAGCCGCATCGATCATTTCTTCACCGAGGTGATCCACTCCGAACGGGCCGGGGCCCAGAAACCCCATCCGAGGATTTTCCAAATGGCCCTGGAGGTGGCCGGGGTCTCCGCAGAGCGTTCCCTGATGATCGGCGACAGCCTCGAGGCAGATATCCTCGGCGCCCAGGCCTCCGGGCTGCAGGCCCTGCATTTTAACGTCCACAACGACCCTCCCCATGATTATTGCCCGATAATCAGCCATCTGAGTGAAATAAAAAGGCATTTGTAGAGTTATTAGAAGGGAACGCGCTATGAATCGCCGGGCCGCGGTTTGACCGGGGCAGGCTGAGAAAAAATTGCCATGAAAAAGCCCTTCCGTATCCTGGCCGCCCTGTTAAGCCTGCAGGCAGCTATTTCTTGCGTGGAATCCCAGAATTTTGACCAGTACGAAAACCTGTCGGTTACCCCCGACCTGGAGGCCAGCCTGCTGTACATGGAAGCTACCGAAGCGATGATCAACGAGGCGCCCGGGGTTGATTTCATTGAGGAAACCTTCGCTTTCGAGGCATTCTCGGAGCAATTCGTGGCCGATAACCTGCTTGACGGGGTGCTTACCTATGAGGTCGAAAACACGACCAGCAAGCCCCTCCAGCTCCGCATTGAGTTTCTCGATGCCTCCTCAGGCGTCCTCGATTCCGAGACATTCCTGGTAGAGGCCGCCCCCACGGCCGTGTTGCGCCGGGAAATCAATTATGGCACCCTCGGGGGGCGCAATATCGACATCCTCCGCAATACTACCCAGTTGCGCATCAGCGCCACCAATCTGGGCGACACCAGCAGCGTTTCTTCCCTGCCCGACCCGAAGATCATTTTGCGTTCCGGTGCCCAATTCAGGTTCAGGCTGAAATGAGGCAGCTGCTCTTTTGGTGCCTCCTTGCCGCGACTGTTGTGACGCCCCTTCGGGCTCAGAACAGGCAACTCCTGTACGATTTTATGGAGATCCCCCAGGCACTGCTGCTCAATCCCGGGGCCAGGGCCGAATTTCAATGGTATGCCGGCGTGCCCCTGCTGTCGGGAATTTCGGTTCAGGGACGGGCGAGCGGCATATCGGTAAACGACCTCTTTGCCGATGACGGCCTCGATATCAACGACAAGGTTCGCGACCGGGCCATAAACGGATTAAGCCCGCGGGACGAATTCGGCACCACGATACAGGCCGAACTCCTCAGCGGCGGGTTCAGGGGGCGCGAACACCCCGAGAATTTCTACTCCTTCGGCATCTACAGCCTGGCAGATGCCATCACATACTGGCCGGGCGACCTGGCCGAACTGGCCTGGGAGGGCAATGCCGGGCAGCTGGGCAGGCGCTACCGCCTGGCCCACCTGAAGACCCGGGGCGATGTGCTCAACGTGTTCCATTTCGGCATCAACAAACAGCTCGACAACCGCTGGACGGTCGGTGCCCGGGCCAAGGTTTACAGCGGCATGGTGAGCTTCAAAAGCAGCACCAACTCGGGGTATTTCCTCACCGAACCCGGCAGCAATAACCTGCTGCGCAGCATCCTCGATGCCGACATGCAATTGCGCTCTTCGGGCTTTGAGGCCATACGGCGCATCCTCGATGACGACCCGGCCGACCCGGCGGCCGAAATAAGGCGCGAAATGGTGAGCCGCGGCTTTTTCGGGGGCGACCTGGGCCTGGGCTTCGATGTGGGCTTTACCCATAACCTCAGCAACCGCCTGCTCCTTACCGCCAGCCTGCTCGATGTCGGCTTTCTGCTGCACAGCTCAGATGTGCGGAATTTTACCCTGCAGGGGAGGGGCGCCATGGAAGGGGTTGAGCTCATCTTCCCCGAGGCGCTTTCGAACCCCGACGGGGAATACTGGCAGCAGCTTGTTGACCAGCTGGAAGAGCTGGTTCCCTTCGAAGAGAACCAGCGCACCTACCTGAGTTTCCGCCCCACGCAGTTGTACGCCTCCCTGCGCTACAATTTCGGGCAACGCAACCCGGGAGGGGCCACCTCCTCCTGCGACTGTAATTACCGCGACGGCAAATCGGGCCTGACCCCCTTGCCCGACTACCGCAGCAGCCTGGGGGGGCAATTGCACATGATCAACCGCCCGAGGGGCCCGCAGGCCGCCCTCACGGTTTTCTACCAAAGGCGATTCTGGAATGCCCTGGCGCTGAAGGCCACCTATACGGCAGACAAGTTTACCCTGGCTAACCTGGGCCTGGGGATGAGCCTGCAGGCCGGGCCTGTGGAATTTTACCTGTTGGCCGACAACCTGCTGGGCTACCGCAACCTGGCCGCCAGCCATATCCAATCTTTCCAGTTCGGATTAAATATCCTATCTTGGGGGCGCAACTGATTTCAAGGTGTTTCCATGATCCGATCCGCAGGTTTCCTCCTGGCTTTGTTCCTGTCGGGCGCGCCCGTTTGGGGGCAGCTCGATGCTTATAAATACGTGGTGGTTCCCACGCATTTCGAGAATTTCAAGAAGGCCAACCAGCATCAGACCAGCACTGCCATCAAATACATGTTCACCGAGCAGGGGTATCCGGCTGTCTACGATACCGAACAGCCCACCGAACTGAAAGTCCAGCCCTGCCTGGGCGTTTATACCCGCCTGCACGATGAGTCGGGCATGTTTAACACGAAGGTTCGGCTTGAACTGGTAGATTGCGAAGGAAAAACGGTTTTTGAGACGGCCGAAGGGACCAGCAAGGAAAAGGATTACGTGCAGGCCTATCGGCAAGCGCTTCGCGAGGCCTTCCGTTCCTTTTCAGGCAGGTCGTATTCCTATACCCCCCCTGCCGCTGAGCCGGCCCGGACCGCCCAACCCCTGGCGCTCCCCCCTGCACAGCCTGCCGCCGAACAAGCCGTGCCGGTGGCGGCGCAGGCAGCGGCCGCCGTGGCTGCCGCCAACCCGCCCGCCCCTGAAGCCGGAACCGAGCCGGCCACCGTGGTGGTTGCAGCTGTTCCGGAAGCAGCTCCCATCGCCCAGCCCGACCCAACCGGCGACGAAGGCGCGCCCGAGATCTGGTATGCCCAGCCCATTGCCAACGGCTATCAGCTGGTCGACAGTACGCCCAGCATCCGCATGAAGCTTATGAACACCTCCCGCAATGACACCTATATCGCCCTGGTAGACGGGCAGGCCCGGGGCAGTGTGTTTCTCTCAGACGGGGTTTGGGTGCATGAATTCTACGAAGGGGGCACCCTGCACCGTGAGGTGCTCCGCATCAAATTCTAAAAATCGTATTTCCCTTTCCAGCGGGCTTTCAGAAAGTCGGCAATGGCGTCTTCGCGCCCATTTTTCCCGGCGGTGTAAAAGGATTGGCCTGAAATCGCTTCGGGCAGGTACTCCATCGCCACAAAATTCCCGGGGTGGTCGTGGGCGTATGCGTAGTCTTCGCCGTACCCCAGGTCTTTCATCAGCCGGGTGGGGGCGTTGCGCAGGGCCAGGGGAACGGGCAGGTCGCCGCTGTTGCGCACCTCCTGCTGGGCTTTCTTGATGGCCTCGTAGCTGCTGTTGCTCTTGGCCGAAGTTGCCAGGTACAGGGCGCACTGGCTCAAAATGATCCGCGCCTCCGGGTAGCCGATCACCTGCACCGCCTGGAAGGTAGCGCTGGCCATGACCAGGGCGGTTGGGTTGGCCAGGCCAATGTCTTCAGAGGCCGCGATCAGCATGCGCCGGGCGATGAATTTGACGTCTTCGCCCCCCTCGATCATGCGGGCCAGCCAGTACACGGCCGCATTGGGGTCGCTGCCCCGGATCGATTTGATGAAGGCCGAAATGATATCGTAGTGCTGTTCCCCGGCTTTGTCATACCGTGCGGGGGATTGCTGCACTAGTTCGGTGACCCGGGCATTGGTGATCGTAACGGGCCCTTCTTCGCCGGCCGACACCACCAGCTCAAAAATATTCAGCAGTTTGCGGCCGTCCCCGCCCGAGAGCCGCAGCAGGGCATCGGTCTCGGCCAGGTCAATCTCGCGGTTGCGCAGCCAGGGGTCGTTTTCCATCGCCCGGTCGAGCAGCCTGAGCAGGTCCTCTTTGCCGAAGGAGTTGAGGGTGTACACCTGGCAGCGCGACAACAGGGCCGGAATTACTTCAAAACTCGGGTTTTCGGTGGTGGCCCCTATCAGGGTCACCCAGCCTTTTTCCACGGCCGCCAGCAGGGAGTCTTGCTGCGATTTGCTGAAGCGGTGGATCTCGTCTATGAAAAGGATGGGGTTTTTGGGGGTGAAAAGCCCCCCGCTCAGCTTGGCTTTGTCGATCACTTCCCGCACGTCTTTCACCCCGCTGTTGATGGCGGAGAGGGTATAGAAGGGGCGCCCGCTTTCTTCTGCAATGATCTGTGCCAGGGTCGTTTTGCCCGTGCCGGGAGGCCCCCAGAAGATGAGGGACGGGATGGTTCCGGATCGGATTTGCCGGGTCAGGGCACCTTCCGGGCCCACCAGGTGGCCCTGGCTGATGTAATCGGCGAGCTTGCGGGGGCGTACGCGTTCGGCCAGCGGTTCGTTCATAGACTAAAAATACTACAATTCTGCGTTCCGGGGCGGGGTGGGGGAGGGAATTCCGCGGTGGGAAGGGCCGGGCTCCGGCACTTGCAGCATCGCGGTTGCTGGGCTGGTTTATCTGGCAGGGGGCGGGGTATCCTTCCTGGCAGCAATGTACTTTTCGACCACCACGGCCGTAATGATCACCAGGTAGAACTGCCCGGCCAGGCCGATCAGCATGGCGGCTTTCCGGGCCACGGGCGTCAGGGGCACGATATCGCCGTAGCCGATGGTCATCAGGGTGATGTAGGCATAGTAGAGGAGGGTTTCCGAAAGGGCCCCCGAGGTTCGGTTTGCGGGCAGGCCCGAGAAAGACCCCGGCTGGGCGGCCTCAATGCCCAGCACCAGGAAAAAGGCGACCAGGCCCAGGGAGACATACCCGCTGATGAGCCCGAAAATGACATTGTGGTTCACTTCCTTTGCCCGCCAGACCTGCAAAATGATCTCCACGGTAACCAGGGTATAAAAGCCCGAAAAGAACACGAGGCGCACCAGCTGCAGGCCTCCGCCCGGGTCTTCCCTGTACAGGAGGCGCGCCAGGTACAGCAGCAGTCCGAAGGCGAATAGCGCAGCATACGACCAAAATGCTTTCCGCCGTGTGGAGATCAGCACGAAACCCGCCGCCAGGTTCAGGTTGAGGGTGAGGGGAGAGACCCATCGGTCGAAAGCCGGTTCCGGGATGAGCAGGGAGCCGAAAAGGACCATGCAGGCCGTCAGCAGGTACACCTCAAACCGGTATTTCCGAAGGTGCTTCATCAGGTCTCTTCCAGGAACTTGGGGTCGAACCGGTATTCCCGGTAGCCTACCCGATATACTACGCTGTAAAAGGTCGGGATGAAAATCAGGGTGATGATGGTGCCGAAGAGCAGGCCCACCATGATGGCGACAGCCATGCCCGACCACATCTCGCCCCCGCTGATGTAGAGGGGGATCAGCCCCAGCACCGTGGTGAAGGTAGCCAGCAAAATGGGCCTGAAGCGCTGCAGGCAGGCGGTGATCACCGCATCCTGCTCGCTGCGGCCCAGGTCGCGCTGTTCGATTTCCATGCGGTCGATCAGCACAATGGCGTTGTTGATCACGATCCCCGCCAGGGAGATCACCCCCAAAAAGGGCATAAAGCCGAAGGCTTCCCGGAAGGCCAGCAGGCCCATGACCACCCCGATGATGGCCAGGGGGATGGTCAGGCACACCATGGCCATCTTGCGGAAGGAGTTGAACTGTATGATCAGCAGCAGCACGATGATAAAGCCCGAGAGCGGCAGGTACTTGACCACGGCCCCCATGTTTTCGGCCGTATTCTCGGCATCGCCCCCGAAGGTATACCGGTAATCAGCCCCCCAGTCGGCCTGCTGCTCTTCGAGCCAGGGGCGTATCTCGGCGGTTATGGCCGAGGCGTTGCCGTCGGCGCGCAACTCGCTCGAGACGATCACAGTGCGGATCAGGTCGAGCCGCTTGATCTTGCTGTACTGCCACTCGGGCACAATGCGGGCCACCTGCAGCAGGGGCACGCTCCGGCCGGTCGACTGGGAGTAGATGTTCATGGTCTCCAGCGCCTCCAGGCTTTGCTGCTGGTTGCGGTCTTCGCGCATCACGATGGGGATCGACTTGTCCTCTTCCCGGTACTCCCCTGTGACAAAACCGTCGAGGGCGGTCTGCACCGAGGTGGCAATGTCCTGGTTGCTGATGCCGGCCAGCTGCGCCCGGTTCGGGTCGATATCGACCACGAATTTCTTGCTTTTGGGCCCCCAGTCGTCTTTCACGTTTTTGGTGGCGGCGATCTGGGAGAGGCGCCCCTTGACCGTGGCGGCGATCTCGGCCAGGCGGTCGGGGTCGGGGCCCGAGACCTTGATCTCAATGGGCGTGCCACCCCCTCCGGAGCCAAGGGCGCTCACCTTGACGTCCGCATTCGGGAATTCCCGGAAGCAAAAGGCGTCGAGCCGTTCGATCATGGCGTTGTTCATGCTGAAGTCAGAGGTGTTGACCAGCATGTGCGCATAGCTCGAATTGGCCTCATCCGGGCTGTAGCCCAGGTCATACGATTCCGGCCCTTCCCCGATATACGACGACCAGTCGATCACCCCCCGGGTGCTTCCCGGGCTGTCCTGCAGGGAGTCGCGGATAAATCCTTCTATGGTTCCCACCACTTCTGAGGTGCTTTCGAGGCGGGTGCCCTGGGGCAGGTTGATGTCTACCGTGATCATGTTGCGGTCGCTGTCGGCGAAAAATACGAACGGGATTTTGGTAAACCCGTACAGGGAGAGCAAAAACAGGACAAGGATGCCTGCAAGCACCTGGGCCCGATGGGTAAGGGCCCAGACGATCAGCACCTGGTACCGGACCTTCAGGGCATAGATAACCCGGTCGATGAAGCTTTCCTTTTTCTCCCCGCTATTGGCCTTCAGGAAAAGGTAGCAGAACAGGGTGATGACGGTCAGGGCCAAAATCCAGGACGAGAGCAGGGCCAGGGAGATGACCACGAAGATCGGCCCGACGATATCGCCCATGGTCGACTGGGCCAGGAAAAAGGACAGGAAGGCCGCCGAGGTGGTGAGGGTCGAGATCAGCAGGGGCGTAAACAGTTCGGAACAGGCATCGATGGCTGCCTGCTTTTTCGGAACACCCTGTTCCATTTTGACCATGATGGTTTCGGCCACCACAATGGCGTTGTCGACCATCATCCCCAGGGCCATGATCAGGGCGGCCAGGGTTACCTGGTTGAGCCCCATGCCGAGCATGCCCATCAGCATGAGGGTCATGATCACCACAATGGGGATCAGGCTGGCGATGATGCTCCCCGAGCGCAGGCCCAGAAACACCAGCATCACCAGCAGCACGATGCCGACCGACTGCAGCAGGTTTACCACAAAATCGTCGATCTTGACGTCTATGTAGGTGTCTAGCGAAGCCAGCCGCTGCAGCTCGAGGCCCACCGGAAGCCGCTGCTGCCACTCGGCAACCACCCGGTTGATGTCTTCCCCCAGGGCGATCACGTTGGAGCCTTCCTTCAGGCTCACGTGCAGGGAAATGGCGTCTTTCCCGTTTACCCGCACCCGCTGTTTGGGCGGGTCGATATAGCCCTTTTTGACCTCGGTAATATCGCCGATAGCCAACAGCTGGCCCTGGCTGCCGCCAATGGCGATGAGGGTGTTTTCGATATCCTCCACGGAATTGAAATTCCCGGAGGGCTCCAGAATGATGCGCTCGTCCTTCAGGTTTACCTGCCCCCCGGAACTCAGGATGTTGGTGGCGGCAATGCTGTTTTTCAGCATGCTGGCCGTGATCCCGTACTGGTTCAGCACGGCATTGTCGAATTCGATGAAGATCCGCTCTTCCTGGGCCCCGCCCAGCTCCACCTTGGCCGCATCGGGGAGCTTGATCAGGGCATCGCGGATGTCGTCTGCGTAGTCTTTCATCTCCGTATAGGAATACCCGTCAGAGGTGAGCCCCACCACGATGCCGTAGACCTCGCCGATCCCGTCGTCTTTCAGGTCGGGTACCACCCCCTGGGGCAGGCCCTGTATGCTGGCGAGCTTGCGGCGCAGGCGGTCCCACACGGCCTGCATCTTTTCGGGCGGCACCTCGTCCTTGAGCTCTACCTTGACCACAGAAAGCTCGGTGCGGGAGGTGCTCGACACTTCCTTGAGCTCGGGCAGTTCCTGCGCCACCTTCTCGACCTTGTCGGTGACCAGCAGCTCAACCCGTTCGGGGCTGGCCCCCGGGAAAAACGACACCACGGAGGCCACCCGAACGGTATAGGGGGGCATGCTGTCGCGCGGCAGCGACTGGTAGAGCGTGATGCCGAGCAGCATGATGGTCGCCAGCACCGTGAAGGTGATGCGGTTCTTCTGGATGGAAAAGGCAGTGAGGTTCAAAATCTCTGGGTTCTGGGTTGGTGGGTTCAGTTTCCTAATCGAAGAGCGATACCTCTTGTCCGTCCAGGAGGGTTTGCAGGCCTGCCGTGGCCACCTTCTGGCCGCGCTCCAGCCCGCTCAGCACTGCAAAGCCCCGGCTGTCGAGGGCCCCCACTTCTACAGGCGTGCGCCGCACCACAGGGGTTTCGGGGGTCTCATCGATAACGAATACAAAACGGCCCTGGCTGTCTTCGCCCACAGCCTCGGGGGGTACGGTCAAAACCATTTCGCTCTGGGGGTCAGAGCCCATGCTAAGGGTCACGTTGGCGGCCATTCCGCTTTTGATCAGCGATTCGGGGTCTTCTACCTGTATGCGCGCCGGGTACGTGGCCGTGTTGTTGTCGACGGCAGGGGAAAGCTCCGTGATTTTTCCCTTGAATTCCCGTTCGGCTTGGGCAGGCAGCCTGACCGTTACGGGCATGCCCGGCGCGATCTCATTGATGATGCTTTCCGGAAAACCCAGGGCGATCTGCATCTCGGTGCCGGCATTCATCACGGCAATGGGCTGGCCGGCGCTGATGGTCTCATCCACTTCTGCGCTGATAGAGGTGACCACCCCGTCTTCCGGGGCGTACAGGTAGCCGAAGCGGATCTGCTCCTGCTGTATGGCCACGCTCCGCTTGGCCGATTCAAAACCCTGCTCGGCTGTCTTATAGGAATTCTTGGCCGATTCAAAATCGGTCAGGGAGGCGCTTCCCTTGGCGTATAAAACGCGTATCCGGTCAAGGGCCAGTTTGGCGGTGTTCATTTGCGACTCGGCGCTGCTCTGCGAGGCCAGGGCGCTTTCGTAGTTCAGGCGGGCAGTCACATTGTCGAGGCGGGCGAGCATTTCCCCCTTTTTTACCCGCTGCCCGAGCTTGATGTTCAGTTCGGTGAGGATGCCGCCCGAGCGGAAGCTCAGGTTGATGATCTTCTCGGTACGGGCCGTGCCGCTGAAGGTCCTGACATCCGATCCCTGGCGGTAATCCACTGTGGTGTACTTCACTGGGCGAAGGGGTGGGGCCGGGGCCTGTCCGCCCCCGCCGCAGGAAGCCAGCAACAGCAGGGCGGTCAGGGCAGTTGCGAAAAACAGGTGGGTCACTCTCATGCTCATGGGCTTAATCTTGTGGGTTATTTTCCATGTACTGCTGGAAGCGGTTGCGGAAATCCAGGTTCTCGGCCTCGGTATGCAGCAAAAAGTTATACCCGATGAACCGCTCGAGCTGGATGGCGGTTATCAGGAAATTGTACGTGGCTCCCGCATTGGCCAGCTGGGCCTGCAGGTAGTTGTTCTGGGCATCGATCAGCTGGATGATGTTCACGGCCCCTTCGCGGTACGAGGTTTGCACCAGGTCAAGGGACTCCCGGGCGGCGGCCTCGGCCACCTGCGACAGCTTGATGTTGGCAATCTGGTTCATCAGGTTCAGCACCCCCTGGTTCACGTTGCGCGAAATGGCCAGCTCGAGGTTCTGGCGGTCGATCTCGATCTGCTCCATCTGGATGCGGGCGCTCTGCCGGTTGAGCTCTGTTTTGTACTGGTTGAACAGGGGCAGGCGGATGTTCACCCCCATGCTGTAGAAACCGGCCGGATCCAATTCGGTGCTGCCCTGCCCCCACTGGTTGAAGTTTTGGTCGTAGGCGGCCTGGATGCCCACGGTGGGCAGAATGCGCCCCAGCGCATTTCGTTTGTAGTTCTTTTCGACCGCCTGAAAGGCGTACGACAGGGCTTCGAGCTCGGGGGAGTTGAGCCGGGCCTCTTCGATGAGGAAGGCGGCAAAGGGCTCCCGGTACTGGGGGTGCTCGAGGATTTCGGCCAGCTGCCTGTAATCGTAGGCGGCAAAGACCCCTTCCCCCATCACGGCTTCGGCCACCTCAATGTCTTTCTCAATGGGGTTGTTCAAAAACTGGTTGATGTCGATGTACGACTGTTCCAGGGCATTGATCGATTCGACCAGGGTAAGGGTATTCTGTGCCATCTGGCTCCGAAACCGCAAAACGTCGGTCTTGCCGGCCTGCCCGGCCTCGAAGTTCTGTTCAGCGATCTTCAGGTTTTCGCGCGTGAGCATCAGGTTCTGGTTCTGGATCTTCACGTTCATTTTGTTGAGCAGGGCGTTGAAGTACAGGCCGGAACCTTCGAGGATGGCATCGAGCTGGGAGGCGTCCAGGTTCGATTGCTCAGCCAGCTGCAAATTGCGCTGCACGGCGATATTAAGGTTGGCGTCGGGGGAGAAGACCGTTTGCTGCAGGGCCAGGTTGCCGTCGGTCCGGTACTCGGGCCTTAAAGGGGCAAAAGCCGCGTCGCCCTCCACCATTTGCGCCGAGGCTGAGGCGCTCACATTGGGCAGGTAGTCGCTTTTGGCCTGGCGCACGTCTTGCTGGCTCAGCTGTACGTCCTTTTCACGCGATTGCAGCCCCAGGTTTCGCTCCAGGCCTCCCTGTATGATGTCAAGGAGGGTGTAGCTGTCAGAGGGGGTTGGCTTGTCGAGCGACCCCAGAAACCGCGTCTTGCCGATCAGGCTGAAACCCAGGGGCAGGCCGATTTTCTGGGCGGTTTCATAGTTAACGGTTAGCTCTCTTCCGAAATCGACCCATACGGGCAGCTCGCCCAGGGAAGCCCCGTTCACCCAGGAATCTACCGTAAGGGCCATGCGCCTCAGGAATTGCTCCACAATCTTGTCGTTGCGGTTGGTTGCCAGCAACCCAAGAGCCACGTCTTCTACGGTGGTGTTGGTGAACGTGGGGATGCGCCGTCCGATCAGGGCATCGGCAAGTGCTTTGATCTCGTGGTCAGGGAGCAATTGCCCCCCTGCCAGGTACAGGGCGTCGAGCCCCTCCAGATTATCCAGGATATCCTCAGTGCCGGTAAAGGGGATCAGGCGGTAGTTCTGCCCCTGCATGATCCGCTCAAAGGCCTCTTTGACGGGGAGGGTTTCGGCAACCCTGGCCTCTATGGCAATCCCGACATTGCTGAACTGTGTAAGTTCGCGCAGGGTTGACAGGTCTTCCGCATACGACTGTATGTCGATCAGGTAGGTGAAATTGGCAATACCGCTCTGGGGGCGGTCGGGGTCGAACGGGGCAACCTCTATGTTGGTGGTCCCGAACAGGATGGTGGGAAGCGGATACGCCTGCCGCTCGCGAAGCATGCGGCTGCTCACATATCCGAAGGCCATGATGAGGTCGGCCTGGCTATTGGCGAGCTGCTCGTAGTTCGCCCGGGCCTTTCCCAGGTCATAATCGTTGAACAAACGCAGGTTCTCAGGGAATTCCAGGGTGGCGTCTTCCCCTACCACGGCTTTGATTTCTTCCTGCAGCCTGCCCAGAATGGCGCCGGATTCCTCGTTGTATGTGTCGGCGAGAATGCCGATCTGGTAGTTGGGTTTTTCCTGGGCACAGAGCGGGGTGGCCAGTATGATTACCCCCAGGAAAAGCGACTTTAAACGGGTCATAGACGAATACAGGGTCATATTGCCTCAGGTGGTATCGTACGGGGGGCTAAATGCCCGGCCTCACGCCAAAGAGGCGGGGAATGGTTGCTGCAATATAAAAAAATATCCCCGATAAATCGGCTGGTTTCGCGGGGTTCGCAAGGTTGGGGAGCCGGGTGCAACGGGTGTGCTTTCGGGGGGGTGTGGGAAGCGATCTGCTGGCTGGTTCCGGTTTAAGTGTTACCTTGCATCTATGGCACAGGAACCCGGTTTCAACTTTTCCAGGGAAGTATTGTTGGTTCCCCTCGGGTGCATGCTCGGCATCTGGACCGTCTACATGATGGAGCTCCGCCTGGGCATCAACCTCAATGCCTGGGGCATCTACCCCCGTACCCTCCGGGGCCTGGTCGGGGTGGCAACCAGCCCCTTTATCCACGGCTCCCTGGGCCACCTCTACAACAATACCCTGCCCCTGGTGATCCTTACGGCCGCCCTTTTCTATTTTTACCGACCCATTGCCTGGAAGACTTTGATTGTGGGCACCCTGCTAACCGGGCTCGTTACCTGGGCCATCGGCCGCCCCTCGTACCACATCGGCGCCAGCGGGGTTATCTACCTGCTGGCCAGCTTCATATTTTTCAAAGGGGTCTTTTCCAGGCATTACCGCCTGGTGGCCCTGTCACTGCTGGTGGTATTCCTCTACGGGGGCATGATCTGGTATATCTTTCCGATACAGGACGAAATTTCGTGGGAGGGCCATCTGGGCGGGGCGCTGAGCGGCCTGCTGCTGGCCTTTGCGCTCAGGGCAGATGTGCCCGCGCCCAAAAAGTACGCCTGGGAAAAGGAGGATTACCGCGAAGAGGCAGACCCGTTCATGCGGCATTTCGACGCCGACGGCAATTTCATCGAAGACCCCGGTACCCCGGCAGAACCCCCGCCCCAAATCCGGTATCACTACCGCGAGCGCGGCGCCGGCCCCGATGCCAAGGAAACTTAGGCGATTCGCTGGCGAACGGCCTCATACAGGAATACCCCGCAGGCCACTGAGACGTTGAGCGACCCGATGGTGCCCAGCAACGGGAGGCGGGCCTTGTGGTCTGCCGCCTTTAAGACCGAAGGGGAAATACCCCGGTCTTCAGATCCCATCACGATGGCCGTGGGCAGCCTGAAATCAACCTCGTATACCGAATGCTCTGTTTTTTCAGTGGCTGCAACCGTTTGCACCCCGGCGCCCTGCAGGTAATAAAGGGCATCGAGCATGTGGTCTGCCTGGGCGATGGGCACCCTGAAGGCCGCCCCGGCAGAAGTTTTAACGGCGTCGTTGTTCAGGGGAGCGGCCCCTTTCTTCGGCACCACCACGGCATGCACCCCACAGCATTCGGCCGTGCGCAGTATGGCGCCAAAATTCCTTACATCGGTGATGTGGTCAAGCAGCAGAAAAAGCGGGTTTTCGGTGCTTTGCAGCACTTCTTCGGCCAGGGCCTCAAAATCGCGGTAGCCCACCGGGCTGATCTTCGCCACGGCTCCCTGGTGGTTCTGGGAAGTCAGCTTCTGCAATTTCTCTGCCGGCACGTACGATAAGCTGATCCCCTTTTTGCGGAGGGAGGTTTCCAGCTGGTGGAAAAGCGCCCCTTTCAGCCCGCGCTGCAGGTAAACCTTATGGATGGGGGTATCGGCCTCAATGGCTTCCAGGATGGCCCGCAGGCCGTAGATCGTGCTTTCGTTTTGGGTCAAGGCTTCTGTTTGGTTGACAGTCGTGTAAAGGTCGGGAAATTCGCGATGATCGCGTGCATTGGGGGCATGCCTTACGGCTGAAGGCCGAGCGCCTGTATGGCGGGCCCGTCCTTGTCGTAGTGGTAGCCCCTCCAGAAGAACCCGTTGGTCTGGAATTTCCAGACTACCTCCCCGGCTTCGGTGACTTCCCAGAATCCGAAGTCCCCCTCGGTGATCAGCCGGTTGCCGTTGGGAAGGAGGTCTACCCCTGAAACCCTTCCCGAGAAAAGGGTCGGGTCGGTAAAACTCCACACTACCTCGGGTTCGTTGTCGGCATTGGCCAGAAGGCCGGGCTGATTGGGTAATTTGAGTTCGTAGGCGGTAGATTGTTCGATGCTCAGCCCGTTGGCGAACACCAGCATATTCCCTTTTTTGTCGCCTGACAGGAGATTGGGGTGGTGGTTCCGGTCAAAGAGCCGCGTGCCCTGGGGGTTGTCATAGGCTTCGGGGTTGCCGAAACGGTAGACCAGGTCGCCCCCCCGCCCGAAGTTGCCCCCGGTGCTGCCCCGGGCTTCTTCTGTCGTGGTGCTGTGGTCGATCACCCACATCTCGCTGTAGAAATTGGCGCTTATGTAGATCAGGTCGTTTTCGGCATCGTAGGCGATGCCATTGGCGTGGCTGATGTCTCCGGGGATTTCACCTCCCTGGAAGTAATTGAAATCGATGCGCTCGGGGTGTTCGGCGATTACCCCGTAATTTGCCCGGGCCGGGTCGAAATCCTGGATGAGGTGGTCCCACATGTGCCACTCCCACACGATCTGGTCGGTGGTCGGGTCGATTTCATAGATCGCGTCGTAGATGACCGGGGTTCCGCCCGAGTACCCGGCCGCCGTCGCTTCTTCTTCGGGCCTTTTCTGCCAGCTCATGAAAATGATATTTCCGTTGGGCAGCATTTCCAGGTCGTGGTGCGCTATCTGGTTTTCATCAGATTGCACATAGCTCCATTCAATGGCCCCGTCTTTGTCGAGGATGGCGAGCTTGCCACCGAAACCGCCTATCTGGATCTGGGGGTCTTCGGCTTCGAGCATGGCCAGGATCTTCCCGTTTTCCATCAGGTGGGCGTCGTTGCCCAGCCTTTTCCCCTCCATATTCCATTCAAAGACCACTGAGGTCTTTTTGTCCATGAGGTATACCCGGTTGGCGGCCGCATCGTTGACCAGGGTGTAGCCGTCATAGAATTTGGCCGGTTTATATACCGTCAGGCCTTCCACGAGGGGAATCTCTTCTTCTCCCTGCCCGTCCGGATCGGGACTTTCGGTGCCCGGGGGCACGCCGGTATTGTTCCCGTCATCAGAGGAGCAGGCAGACAGGAAAAGCAGCAGGGCGCAGGTGAGCCCCGGAAGGAGGATGAAGGATCGTTTCATAGCTTTCAGGGTAGGGCCCAGTTCCTTCCTGGCAGGTCACCCATTCCCGGTCAGGCGCGGGCGAGCAGGCAGAAGGGGACTGAATAAAGTCGGCAGGCGAAAGTCAGGGTTTGGAATCGACAGATACAAGGTTATTCATGTACTCAAAGAGCCTGATCAGGTCCTGAGAGTCTTTCAGATCGATCTTTTCTTCTTTGAGGTAGTCTTTTACCTGCTCGCGTATGTCGGCATCGACGACCTTGAGGAAGTCGCCCCGGTTTTTCCCGAGCGACTGGGCGGTTTCTTCCCCGTTGCGCTTCAGGTAGTATTCCACAAAGTGCGAGTACTTGTTGGGGGTGGGCCGCGTGAGGGAAGTGACGGGGTGGGTACCCGGGGTGTATTTCACATTATTCTTGAAATACAGGTTGTATTTGGAGCCTGTGCTCAGTTCATACAGGTAGCCATTGCGAAGGTTCTCTTCCTTGTTTTGATACACATGTAGCGACAATTCGGTTTGATCCTTCGCATCGATCAGCTTCAATTGGCGCAGCGCCACCAGGGAGCTGACATCGTTGTCGTACGGGGAGGCCGTATCCTTGATCTCGATCTCGTCGTTGTAGGCGTTGTGGCGGTAGAAAAAGTCGCCCACGAACTCGGTGTTGTAATAGATTTTGCAGGGTTTGAATTCCTCGTTGATATAGACGCTTCCCGCAGTAGGGAGGTCCGATACGATATCTTTTTTCTTCCGCATTTCTGCAAACAGGTTACCCATTTGCCCCTGTCCGTTGAATCGTTCCAAATTGACGTTGCTGGCCTGGGCTATTGCCTGTAAGGAAAGGAAGAGGGCTGAAAGGATGAGAGCAGTCTTTTTCATAGGTTTTATTTTCTCAAATATATAAACTCTTGGCGGGAATCTGCAGAAATCAAGGGTTTTAAGGTCATAATCTGTGTTAAAATATCCCGCTGACCGGGCATCCAGAGGTAGGCCCAAACAAAAACACCCTGCCGCAGGGCAGGGTGTTTTCTATTTCAGGTGTTTAAAGCGCCTTAGTTTACGGGCTCGTTACACAGGTTGAGCGGAATTGTTCCGGCCGGGAAGCGAGGTCCGCCCTGGGCTACCACGTTACCGCTGGGAGAGGTGATCTTGAAGAGAATCTCGCCCCAGAAGTCGCCCGGGAAGTTCCATACGGCAGAGGTGGTTCCGGCAGGGATCGTCACAATGGCGGTACCTGCACTCAGCTCATCCACACAATCGTAGTTGTTGGCTTCGTAGGGAGTACACAGACCCACTTCAAAGACGGTGCCGTCGTTCAGGGTAACAGTGATGCCAGGCCCACCGTTACCGGTAGTAGTCTGCCATCCGTCGCCGTAGGTATCTTCCATTTCCACGATCCAGTCGCCCGGGGTGGGAGCGAATTCGCATACCACCAGAGAGCTGAAGGAATAGGGCGAAGAGTAGAACCCACCAAGGGCTGCCACGTTTCCGTTGGCACTGCCCGGCCCGAAGGAACGGCCGTCAGTCAGGGTTACAGTCATGCCGAGCGTGAAGCGGTCGCCCCCGTTGATCTGGTCAGCGGTGAGGCCGAGTGCGCTCAGGGCCTCAGCAAGGGTATAGCTGAACGTGGCCACAGGCAACCCGAAACTGCTGGTTCCGAAATCGGCAGGGGTCAGGGTGGTGCCAATGGCTACCGGTCCGGCGCTTTCATTGGCCCCATCCTCGCTGTCGTTATCCGTAAAAGCGATGGTAAAGTTTACGGTGCTCAGGGTCTCGGGTTTCTGACCGTCGAATTCGAAGGTCACTGAAGCGCTTGACGAAGTGTCAGCCTTGTTCAGCGAGGCACCTGAGCTTGATGTAATTCTCAGGAATGCCCCGGTCTCAACCCCGTCGAACACTTTATCTATGGTCTTGTCATCGCTGCTGCAACCTGTAAGGCCGAAGATAACGAGGACGGATAGATATTTATAGATTACTTTTTTCATTGCGTGCATTTTTTAATTTGATTTGACGGGAGTTGAATCGGTATCCCAGAAAACCTTGGAGGTAACTCCCGACTTTTGGGGTACGGACGAGTTGTTGTTCACAAAGTTTGCCGGATAGAAGAACGAATTGATGAACTCCCCGGGGTTTGGCTCGATGTTCGGCTGCAGGTTGCTCGGGAATTTGGTCCTCCGGTAGAAGTTGTACCCTTCAAGTCCGTTGCCGTACAGTGCCGTGAAGAACTCGCGTCCGAGTACGTTCCAGCCGCCTTCAGGGTCGTCGTCAAACGCAGCGTCGATAAGGGCCGCATGGGCTTCTATATCGGCGGTGGTCGGAGCAAAGGACAGGTCGGCGCCCGCGTCGATGGGCCCGAAGGACACCACCTTATTCACTGATATATTCACGCCTTCAAGCATAGCGTCTTTGGCACCGGCTACATCTCCGGCAGCCAGGCGCCTTTCAGCCAGCATGAACCAGGATGAAGAGGCCAGCATGATCGGGGTTACCCCGGCTCCGCCTCCACCGCCTCCGATCAGCTGCCCGTCAAAGGTGCTGTCGTCAAACTTCCCGCCGAAGGGATAAACCCCTACGGTAGTGCGAAGGAAGCCGTCGGGGGGAGTACCCTCGTTGTTCCCGTGATCGCGGCCCCAGTAGCCGTTTGGCAGGCCACAGAAGGGGAAGCCATCGTAGTGGGTCGGGGGCTCCTGCAGGGAGCACTGCAGGGTCTCCAGGGCGGGATCAGACCCGTCCTGACCCGGAGTGACCTCATTCTGGCGGTAGTAGTAATACCGGATACGCGGGTCGTTATTCACGCTCATGTAATTCATCAGGTCAATCGACATATAGTCGGCAGCACCTCCTGAAGGGGCGTAGTTACGGCCGTACCGCGGGTGGCGGGTGTCGGGCTGAACCACGTTGGTTCCCCAGGCGAACTGGAAGTCATCGGCAGTGGCGTTGATGAAGTTACCTGAATTCACGATCGCGTCGAAAGCGGCCAGGGAAGACCCGTTGGTAGAAACCCGGGTATTCATGAAAAGGCGCATCTTCAGGGTGTTGCAGGCCCTGATCCAGGCGTCGGCATCCCCGTCGTAGAAGAAATCGTTCTGCGGCAGGGCGGCGCTTGTCCTGTTGAAGTTGCTGATGGCCTCGTCGAGTAAACCAATGGCTACCTCATAGATGCCAGCACCGGAATCAACATTAGGGTTGAAGTTGTCAGCCCCCTGATTGGCCTCGGAAAAAGGCACATCTCCGAAGAAATCCACCAGGGAGGTGATCATGAAGGCTTTCATGAACTGCCCCATCCCGACGTGATACCACAGGTTGGATTCCTCGGCAACCGGGGTCATGGCGTTGATGTCGGTAAACATTTCGGTATAGGCTGTTTCCCAAATACCGTCGAAAGAGTTCGGCTGGTAGTTGTTCACATAGCTACGGCCGAACATGTATTCGATACGGACCAGCTGAGCGGCTGTTTCGCCCATGCTTTCCACGTTGCGTGCGAAATCTTCTTGGATGCCGTTCAGCAGGAAGTCCGGGCTCGCCTGATCAGGAGACAGGGCATTCGGATTCTTTGTCAGATCCAGGTTTGTGGTTTCGCAGGACTGGAGCATAAACAATCCCAGGGCTCCCACGACACAAAGTTTGTTAAACAATATTTTCATGATATATCGTCTTTGTTTTAATTAGAATTAAAAGGATGCTTTTACACTGAACCCATATCTCTTCGAGCTGGGACCGTTCAGGTAGTCGAAGCCTTGTCCGAGACCTACACCAAGGCCGGCCACGTTCGGGTCGAAATTGGCGCTTTTCGGCATATTGAAGGCCTCAAACCACATGTTAAAGCCGGTGACGGTAAAGCTCAGGGAGCCGAAAGGCGTTTTCTCCAGGGCTTTGCTCGGTACAGAGTAGCCCAGGGAGACCTCTTGCAGCCTCAGGTGCGTGGCGTCGTAAACCTGCAGTTCAGCGGGGCCGAATACCACGTTGTTGAAGTAGTAGTCGGAGTTGTTGATCTGAACAGTGTTCGGGTTGCCATCGGGGCCGTTACCCGGCAGGATGAACGAACGCTCGCGGTCAGCGGTGTCTTCGATGAGACCCCGGCCGAGCAGCGTGGCCACGGTACTGGTCCAGATGTCGCCGCCCTGCTGGTAGTTGAGCAGGAAGCTCAGGCTGAAATTCTTGTACGAGAAGGTGTTGTTGACGTTAGCCGTCCAGTCGGGGTTCGGGTTCCCGATGATCGGCAGGCGGCCGTTTTCGTCAACTTCTTCGGCGATGTAGTTACCAGCGGCATCTACGCGGAACTCCCCGTTCTCGTCCCGGGCAATCCGGCTACCCACCAGGGTTCCGAGTTGTTCCCCTACGATGGCGGCGTTCCCCTGGTTGGAGAAACCGGCGAAGACGATGAGGTCAGTGTCCTGTCCAAGGTCTTTCACGATGGAGTTGTTGGAGTTGAAGTTACCATTGATGCTCCATTTGAAATCACCTTCTGAGAACGGATAGATTCCGAGGTCTACCTCGATCCCTTTACCTTCAATCTTACCGACGTTGGTAGCGATTACGGTACCACCGGTAGCGGGGTCGAGCGGACGGTCTACGATCAGGTCGTTGGTGATCCGCTTGTAGAGGGAAACATCAAGAGAAACAAAGTTGTTGAACAGGCGTGATTCCAGACCCACTTCAAACTCGGAGTAACGCTCCGGCAGGATGTTCGGGTTGGCCACACGGTTCGATACGGTGTTGGTAACCACGGTTTGCCCGTCGCCGTTGATGAAGTCCTGGGTGTCGAGGAACAAGTCAACAGAGATTGGGTATGCCGGAGCAAAACCTGCTGATTCCCCGTAACCGCCGCGCAGTTTCAGGAAGTTGATGCGCAGGGCATCGTTCCAGGTGCCTCCCAGGCTGGTGGGCACGAACGAGAAGCTGGCCCCTTTGTAGAACAGGGAGCGGTTGGCCCGGGCCTGGTTAGATACCCAGTCGTTCCGTCCGTTCAGGGTCAGGTACAGGAAATCCTTGTAACCGAAGTCGACCTGGCCGAAGAGACCGGCGATGTTCTTTTTCTCGGTATACTGGATTTCATTTTGCAGGTCGAAGTTGAAGTGGCGCAGTACGCCAAACACGTTCTGACCGGTAGAAGACACACCCTGCTGGTCAAAGATGGTGCTCCGGGTAGTACCTCCGGCGTTGAAATTCATATCCAGGTCTTCGGTAAGGTCAAAGCTACCGTTGAGGATGATGCTGTGGTCCCAGATGGTGTTGTTGTTGTCCCAGGTGTCGAGACGACCGCTTTGAGTGGGGGTGTCACCACTGGTACCCCCCCTGTTCTGGAAGTTGGTGTTGCGCTCGTTGTACACGTCGTAACCCAGACGATACAGCAGGTTCAGGTTTTCATTGATGTCGTACTGGAAAGACATGTTCCCGAAAGCCCGGTTGGTCAGCTGCTTGTTGCCAGAGTTGGCCACCGTCCAGCGGGGGTTCTGAATGTCGTTCCCCTGACGGTAGTACACGCTGCCTCCGGTGATCGGGTTTTCCCAGGGAAGGCCCGCAAGGTCCACAGAGATAGGCGTAAAGAACAAGTGTCCGTAAACCGACGAACCGGTTCCGAAAGAACCGTTACCGGTAGAAGCCGCCACAGGAGGCGATTTGAAATCGGTACGGGAGTAATTCATGGTACCCGACACGGTGAACTTGTTGCTCAGCTGGGCGCGTCCCCCTACAGAGAGGTTGTTCCGCAGCAGGCGGTTTCCAGGGGTAAACCCGTTGTCTTCGAGGTGGCCCCCGCTCACGTTGTACGAAATCTTGCCGTCGTCAGAAGAGCCGTTGGCGTTGATAGAAAGGTTGGTAACCGTTCCGGTGCGGAAAAAGTTCTCAACACTGTTATACGGCTTGAACTCGTAACGGGCGTTGGCCAGTTCCGGGAATGCAGCCGGAATTCCGGTAGCCGCAGAGGCAGTGGAATACGGGTGGCGGATGGTGCCGGTGGCCGGATCGAGCTGGTAAATGGACGGGAAGTTGGCAGGGTTGGTGTAGCTGGCCTGTCCGCTGCGGGAGAAAGAGGGCCCCCAGTTTGAGAAGAACCAACCGAAACGCTGGTCAAATCCACCTCCATAGGAATTCTGGTAATCGGGCAGGGAAGCGATCTCGTTGAAGAAGAACGAGGAAGTAACCGTGATCTCAGACTTCTTGGGCCCACCTGCTCCGGCGGCGCCGGCCTTGGTGGTGATCAGGATCACCCCGTTCTTTCCCTGCTCCCCGTAAAGGGTGGCAGCTGAAAGTCCTTTCAGTACGCTCACGCTGGCGATGGAGTTCGGGTCGAGGTCGAGGAAGCGGGATGAACCGTTGTTCCCGTCCACGAAGCTGTTGTCGTTAAGCCCATTCCGGGATTGCCCGGTGGTGTTACTGCTGAAGGGCACGCCGTCAACGATGAAGAGCGGCTGGTTGTCCTGGCTGAACGACTGATAGCCCCGGATGATGATGTTGGTTCCCGAACCGGAGATACCGCTCTGCTGGGTGATGTTCACCCCAGAGGCCTTACCTCTCAGTACCCGGCCGATATCACCTTCGGTCTTCTCCTCAAGATCTTCGGAGCCTACCGTGGTTACCGCGTATCCAAGGGCTTTTTTCTCCCTTTTGATACCCTGGGCGGTTACAACCACCTCTTCGAGGGCCTGGGTGTCTTCCGTCATCTGAACATTGATCGAGTTGGCTGCACCCACGGTCCTCGTCTCGGCACGCATCCCCAGGTAGGTGTACGTCAGCACATCGCCAACGCCGGCCTGGATGGAATAGTTTCCGTCGAAGTCCGTTTGGGTACCGGAAGTGGTGCCCTGAACAAGGATGTTAACCCCAGGCAGCGGCAATCCGTCGGCATCGGTAACCGTACCTGAAATCGTTTTGTCTTGCGCAAAGGATATCTGCGCAACCAACGCCAAAAACAGCGTTAGGATTCCATTTAATTTTGTTCTCATTTTTAAATTATTTGAATTAGCTAACTGCGAAAATCTTAATTCTGTGTTAATAATCCAAACTTATTTTAATAAAACTTAAAGAGCCTCCCTGTTAATTTCATCTCCTGATTTTCTGGCAGGTCTGTTTGACAGATGTGTATTTTCGGCCCCTGCGGGTTGCGAAAAATACAAGAGGGCCCTGCCGTGCCTGTCTTTCAGGGCCCGGGGTTCTGGTCCCGGGGCAGGCCGAGTTGCCGAATTTCAGGGCCTTCTTTCCTTTCAGATGCTCAGGTGGCCCAAAGGATGCGTCGGGTGCAATTCCTTATGAATCCCGGGTTCATAAATGCGTAATATATAATAAGGTATAGGGTACTGTGTTTTTGAGCTGCATAGCAGGCCGGTCGGCGGGGATTTGACTCCCTGTTCAGGTTCTGTGGCAGATGCGGAAAGGGCCCATTCGGCCCTGTTTGAAAATTCCCCTGAAATTTAATCCGAGGGGATTTGAATTAAAGGGAATTATCACTACATTTGCCAGCCCTTAAACAAGGGTTGCTTTTATTTATAAGTATTTATGCCAACAATTTCACAATTAGTACGAAAAGGAAGGGCCACAATTACCAAGAAGAGTAAATCGGCTGCTTTGGATTCGTGTCCTCAGAGAAGAGGGGTTTGTACGCGTGTGTATACCACCACGCCCAAGAAGCCAAACTCCGCTATGCGGAAGGTGGCCCGGGTGCGCCTTACCAACGGTAAGGAGGTAAACGCCTACATCCCCGGAGAAGGCCACAACCTCCAGGAGCACTCGATAGTATTGGTTAGAGGCGGACGGGTGAAAGATTTGCCGGGTGTGAGGTATCACATCGTGCGCGGCGCGCTTGATACTGCCGGAGTAGCGGGCAGAACGCAGCGCCGTTCAAAGTACGGTGCAAAACGCCCCAAAAAGTAAGTTTCACCACTTAAGCAGTAGCAATGAGAAAAAGACAGGCTAAAAAAAGGCCGCTGTTGCCAGACCCCAGGTATAATGACCAGCTGGTAACGCGCTTTGTGAATATGATGATGTGGGATGGCAAGAAATCGATTGCCTTCCAGATTTTTTACGATGCGATGGACATCGTGGAGCAGAAAAAGGCCGACCAGGAAAAATCGGCCCTCGAGCTTTGGAAAGATGCCCTTTCCAACGTCATGCCCCACGTGGAGGTTCGCAGCCGCCGGGTCGGAGGGGCTACCTTCCAGATCCCGATGCAGATCCGCCCCGATCGCAAGATATCCACTGCCATGAAGTGGTTGATCAACTTTGCCAGAAAGCGGAACGAAAAGTCCATGGCCCAGAAACTGGCCGCCGAGATCATCGCTGCCGCCAAGGAAGAAGGAGCTGCCGTGAAGAAGCGCGTGGATACCCACAAAATGGCTGAGGCAAACAAGGCATTTTCTCACTTCAGATTCTAACAGAACATGGCGAGAGATTTAAAATATACAAGGAATATCGGGATTGCCGCGCACATCGATGCCGGCAAGACCACTACTACGGAACGGATCCTCTTCTACACCGGGGTAAGCCACAAGATCGGCGAAGTGCACGACGGGGCTGCCACCATGGACTGGATGGAGCAGGAGCAGGAGCGTGGCATCACCATTACTTCGGCGGCCACCACCTGTACCTGGAACTTCCCGCTCAGGAACGGACAGCCGACGGAAGAGACCAAACCGTATCACTTCAATATCATCGACACCCCCGGCCACGTGGATTTTACCGTGGAGGTAAACCGCTCCCTTCGGGTCCTTGACGGGCTGGTGTTCCTTTTCAGCGCCGTGGACGGGGTAGAGCCCCAGTCTGAGACCAACTGGCGCCTTGCCGACAACTACAAGGTGCCGCGCATGGGCTTTGTCAACAAAATGGACCGGCAGGGCTCGAACTTCCTGGCGGTGTGCCAGCAGGTGCGCGACATGCTGAAATCCAACGCCGTGCCGATCGTGCTCCCCATCGGTGACGAGGCCGACTTCAAAGGGGTGGTAGACCTGGTGAAGAACCGGGCCATCATCTGGCACGAAGAAAACATGGGTTCCACTTTTGACGTGGTCGACATCCCCGCCGAGATGGAAGCCGAAGTGAAGCAATACCGCGCCGAGCTGATCGAGGCGGTTGCCGAATACGACGACACCCTGATGGAGAAATTCTTCGAAGACGAAGATTCCATCACCGAACAGGAAATCCACGCCGCCCTGCGTGCGGCCGTGATGGACATGAGCATCATCCCGATGGTATGCGGCTCTTCGTTCAAGAACAAAGGGGTACAATTTTTGCTCGACTGCGTATGCCGCTACCTGCCTTCGCCCCTTGACAAAGAGGCTATTCACGGCACCCACCCTGATACCGGAGCCGACATTGCGCGCAAGCCCGACGTTAACGAGCCTTTCGCGGCCCTGGCCTTCAAGATTGCCACCGACCCCTTCGTAGGGCGCCTGGCCTTCTTCCGCTGCTACTCCGGGAAGCTCGATGCCGGTTCGTATGTGCTGAACACGCGCTCTGGCAACAAGGAACGCATCTCCCGCATCTACCAGATGCACTCCAACAAGCAGAATGCCATCGAGAGCATCTCTGCCGGAGACATCGGGGCTGCGGTCGGATTCAAGGATATCAAGACCGGCGACACCCTGTGTGCCGAGAAACACCCCATCGTGCTGGAGAGCATGGTGTTCCCCGACCCTGTGATCGGTATTGCCGTGGAGCCCAAGACCAAAGCCGACGTGGATAAGATGGGTATGGCCCTGGCCAAGCTGGCTGAGGAAGACCCGACCTTCCAGGTCAAGACCGACGAGGCCAGCGGGCAAACCATCATCTCAGGGATGGGCGAGCTGCACCTCGATATCATCGTAGACCGCATGCGTCGCGAATTCAAGGTGGAGGTAAACCAGGGCCAGCCCCAGGTAGAGTACAAAGAAGCCATCACCGGCCGTTGCGACCACCGCGAGGTGTACAAGAAGCAAACCGGTGGACGCGGTAAATTCGCCGATATCATCTTCACCATGGAGCCTGCCGAAGAAGGCAAGCCCGGCCTGGAGTTCATCAACGAGGTTAAAGGCGGTAACATTCCCAAGGAATACATCCCCTCGGTGGAGAAAGGCTTCCGCGAAGCCATGAAGAACGGGCCTTTGGCTGGTTTCGAGGTCGACAGCCTGCGGGTGCGGCTTAAAGACGGGTCGTTCCACCCGGTCGATTCCGATTCGCTCTCGTTCGAACTGGCTGCCAGGATCGGCTACAAAGCCGCTGCCAAGGCTTCCAAGCCTGTGCTTATGGAGCCCATCATGAAACTGGAGGTGCTCACCCCTGAAGAAAACATGGGGGATATCGTAGGCGACCTGAACCGCCGCCGCGGGCAGGTGAACAACATGTCAGACCGCGCCGGTTCCAAAGTAATCAAGGCGGACGTGCCGCTTTCTGAAATGTTCGGATACGTAACCGCCCTGCGGACCCTGTCTTCAGGACGCGCCACCTCGACCATGGAGTTCTCGCACTACGCCGAGACCCCGGCCAACATTGCAGAAGAAGTGATCAAGGCAACCAAAGGTGTAACCGCTTAATATCGAAAGATGAGTCAGAAAATCAGAATCAAATTGAAATCATACGATCACAATCTGGTAGACAAATCTGCCGATAAGATCGTCAAGACGGTCAAAACGACCGGGGCGGTGGTAACCGGGCCCATTCCGTTGCCGACGCACAAGAAGATATTCACCGTGTTGCGTTCGCCCCACGTGAATAAGAAATCGAGGGAGCAATTCCAGCTGAGCTCGTACAAGCGCCTGCTGGATATTTACAGCTCTTCGTCAAAGACCATCGACGCCCTGATGAAGCTCGAGCTTCCCAGCGGAGTGGAGGTTGAGATTAAAGTCTGACAGGCTGAGAGGCGGGGGCCAGGTGCCCTTCGCAACATGTCCGGCGCTGCGTGCAAAGGAAAAACGGCAACAAAAATAAATTCGGGGTCGAATCTATTTTTGACCCTGTTTTTTTGTCAGGAAAAAAGTTTGTTGAAATAGTGTGAAAGGGAGGTTCCGAAGCCGGTTTTAGCCGGGCAACCGGAAGGGAAATCCAAGTTTCGGGATCTCACAGTTTAATTTTAATCTTTAATACATATGTCTGGGTTAATCGGAAGAAAAGTCGGCATGACCAGCATCTTTGACGAAAACGGGAAGAACATTCCCTGTACCGTTATCGAAGCAGGTCCCTGTGTCGTCACCCAAGTCAGAACCGAAGAGGTAGACGGGTACAACGCCCTTCAGCTCGGTTTCGATGACAAGGCAGAGAAGCGCGCCAACAAGGCCGAACAGGGCCATTTCAAAAAGGCGGGTACTGCTCCCAAGAAGAAAGTCGTCGAATTCCGTGATTTTGCAGGGGAACACAAACTGGGGGATACCATTGGGGTAGACCTCTTTACAGAGGGGGAGTTCGTCGATGTGATCGGAACTTCCAAAGGAAAAGGACACCAGGGCGTGGTGAAGCGCCATGGCTTTGGCGGCGTGGGGCAGTCTACCCACGGGCAGCACAACCGTTTGCGGGCACCGGGTTCCATCGGCGCCTCCTCGTATCCGTCACGGGTGTTCAAGGGCCTGAGAATGTCGGGTCAGATGGGCAATGAGCGGGTAACCGTCCAGAACCTGCGGGTGCTTAAAGTGGTGCCGGAAAAGAACCTCCTGGTGCTCAAGGGAGCCGTTCCGGGTCACAAGAATGCTTACATAACCATTTTGAAGTGATGAAGGTAGCAGTATTAGATATCAAGGGTAAAGAAACCGGTCGGAAAGCCGAGCTCTCTGACGATGTTTTCAAGATAGAGCCGAACCAGCACGCCATCTACCTGGATGTGAAGCAATACCTGGCCCACCAGCGGCAGGGTACCCACAAATCCAAGGAGCGGGGTGAAGTGGCCGGCAGTACGCGCAAGATCAAGAAGCAGAAGGGGACCGGTACCGCCCGTGCCGGCAGCATCAAGTCGCCTGTCTTCCGCGGCGGAGGTCGCATTTTCGGCCCGCGCCCCAAGGATTACACCCAGAAGCTGAACAAAAACGTGAAGCGCCTGGCCCGCAGGTCGGCCCTGAGCCTGAAGTCTCAGGCGAACGCCATTGTGGTGATCGAAGACTTTACGTTCGAGCAACCGAAGACCAGGGATTTCAAGGCAGTGCTGAAAGCCCTTGGGCTGGAGGACAAAAAGTCTCTGATAGTGTTGGGTGATTCAAATAATAACGTATATTTGTCGTCGCGCAATTTGCCGGGGTCTGAAGTTGTAACTAACTCAGAATTAAGCACTTACAAGATAATGAATGCCAACAGCGTCGTGCTGATGGAGGGTGCTTTAGCCGGAATTGAAGAGAACTTAAACAAGTAAGAAATCATGAGTGTGTTGATTAAGCCGATCATTACCGAGAAAATGACCTCCGATAGTGAGTTGTACAACCGCTATGGTTTCATCGTGGCCCCTGCTGCCAATAAACTGCAGATCAAGGAAGCTGTTGAAGCTACCTACGGAGTGTCTGTAACCAGCGTGCGCACCATGAACTACGGCCCGTCCCGCAAGACCCGCTACACCAAGACCGGTGTACAGCAGGGCAAGAAGGGCGCTTTCAAAAAGGCCATCGTGGATGTGAAGGACGGCGATGTGATTGATTTTTACAGTAATATCTAAGAGGCATGTCAGTCAGAAAGTTAAAGCCTATTACTCCCGGACAGCGTTTTAAAGTAGTAAACGGATTCGACGCGGTTACTACTGATAAGCCGGAGAAGAGCCTGCTCACTCCGATAAAAAAGACGGGAGGAAGAAACAGTCGAGGAAAAATGACCATGCGCTACAAAGGCGGCGGTCATAAAAGACGGTATCGTATCATCGATTTCAAGCGCGACAAGCACAATGTGGCCGCTGAAGTGAAATCGATACAGTACGACCCGAACCGTTCTGCGTTCATCGCCCTGGTGGAGTACACCGATGGTGACAAGCGCTACATGGTGGCCCCGAACGGGCTCCAGGTTGGCCAGCAGGTCTTCGCCGGAACCGGGTCTGCCCCGGAGATCGGCAATGCCCTGCCCCTTTCTGAGATCCCGCTGGGTACCATTATTTCCTGCATCGAGATGCGTCCCGGGCAGGGTGCCGTCATGGCGCGTAGCGCCGGTACGTTTGCCCAGCTGATGGCGCGCGACGGGAAGTATGCCACCATCAAGCTGCCTTCGGGCGAAACCCGGATGGTGCTGGTGAACTGCCTGGCTACCATCGGAGCTGTTTCGAACTCCGACCACCAGCTCATCGTGTCTGGGAAGGCCGGCCGCAGCCGTTGGCTGGGCCGTCGCCCGCGCACCCGTCCTGTGGCCATGAACCCTGTCGATCACCCGATGGGTGGTGGGGAAGGACGTGCTTCCGGAGGACATCCGAGGTCGCGGAAAGGCATGCCTGCCAAAGGCTACCGCACCCGTTCGAAGACCAAGGACAGCAACCGTTATATTGTAGAACGCAGAAAGAAATAAAACAGTAAGCAAGAATGGCACGTTCCCTAAAAAAAGGACCTTACGTTCACTATAGTCTGGAGAAGAAAGTTCAGCAGAACCTTGATTCCGGAAAGAAGACCGTCATCAAGACCTGGTCGCGCGCCTCGATGATCACCCCCGATTTCGTGGGCCAGACCATCGCAGTGCACAATGGTCGCCAGTTTGTACCGGTTTACGTGACCGAGAACATGGTAGGCCACAAGCTGGGTGAATTTTCGCCCACCCGTTCTTTCCGGGGGCATGCCGGAGCTAAAAACAAAGGTAAAAAGTAAGCGCTATGGGAGTTCGGAAAAAACAGATGGCTGAGAGGATCAAGGAGGAAAAGAAGCAACTGGCTTTCGCCAGGTTGAATGACTGCCCCACCTCTCCCCGCAAAATGAGACTGGTTGCCGACCTGGTACGCGGACAGGAAGTCGAAAAGGCCCTGGCCATCCTCCGGTTCAGCACCAAGGAGGCCTCGCGCAGGCTCGAGAAACTCCTGCTTTCGGCTATCGCCAACTGGCAGGCCAAGAACGAGGACGCCGACATCGAAGACGCCGACCTGATTGTCCAGGAAATCCGTGTAGACGGCGGCCGATCCCTGAAACGGCTTAGGCCGGCACCCCAGGGGCGCGCCCACAGAATCAGAAAACGTTCCAACCACGTAACCCTGGTGTTGGGAGCAAAAAATAACGCAGCAAGCTAGTAAAGAGTATGGGACAAAAAACGAATCCAATAGGAAATCGTCTGGGGATCATCCGGGGCTGGGAGTCAAACTGGTACGGAGGGGACGATTACGGAGATAAGCTGGCGGAAGACGACAAGATCCGCAAGTACATCCACGCCCGTCTGGCCAAGGCCAGTGTTTCCCGGGTCATCATAGAGCGCACCCTGAAGCTCATCACCGTTACCATCACTACCGCCCGCCCGGGTATCATCATCGGGAAAGGCGGACAGGAGGTAGACAAGCTGAAGGAAGAGCTGAAGAAGATCACCGACAAGGAGGTGCAGATAAACATCTTCGAGATCAAGCGGCCCGAGCTCGACGCCAACCTGGTTGCTGCCAGCATCGCCCGTCAGATCGAAAGCCGGATTTCGTACCGCCGCGCCATTAAAATGGCCATCGCCGCTGCGATCCGGATGAATGCCGAAGGGATCAAGGTCATGATCTCAGGCCGTCTGAACGGGGCCGAGATGGCGCGTTCAGAGACCTACAAGGAAGGGCGCATTCCGCTGTCTACCTTCCGGGCCGATATCGATTACGCCCTGCACGAGGCGCATACCACTTACGGCCGCCTGGGCGTGAAGGTCTGGATCATGAAGGGTGAAGTATACGGCAAGCGCGAGCTTTCTCCCCTGATCGGCATGTCTAAGGGCACCAGCAATGGCAAACCAGGCAAGCCGGAAGGCAAAAAGCGTCGCAGCAGAAAGTAATTTAAAGAAGCGAAAGGAACATGTTACAGCCAAAAAGAACCAAGTTTCGGAAAGCCCAGAAGGGCCGAATGAAAGGCATTTCTCAAAGAGGGCACCAGCTGTCTAACGGGATGTTCGGCATCAAGTCTATGGACTCTGCCTTCATCACCTCCCGCCAGATCGAGGCAGCCCGTATCGCTGCGACCCGTTACATGAAACGCCAGGGCCAGCTCTGGATCAAGATCTTCCCGGACAAGCCCATTACCAAGAAGCCCCTCGAGGTGCGGATGGGTAAAGGGAAAGGGGCTCCCGAATACTGGGTGGCCATCGTGAAGCCGGGCCGGATCATGTTCGAAATAGCCGGGGTGCCGATGGATATCGCCGAGGAGGCCCTGAGACTGGCAGCCCAGAAACTGCCCGTGAAGACAAAATTTGTAGTGGCCCGGGATTACAATCCCTCATAATAACACACGATCATGAAACAATCGGAGATAAAGGAATTGTCTGTCGAAGAGCTGAAAGAGAAGCTGGCCGGACTGAAGAAACAGTACGACGATCTCAAGATGGCCCATGCGGTGACCCCTCTGGAAAACCCGCTTCAGCTGAGAAAGGCTCGGAAGACTGTGGCCAGGCTGGCGACCGAATTAACAAAAAGGGAAAACCAATAATTGGTGTTGCTTTATGGAAAATAGAAATTTAAGAAAAGAGCGTATTGGCGTTGTGACCAGCAACAAGATGGAGAAATCCATCGTGGTTTCCGAGGTCAAGCGGGTAAAGCACCCCATGTACGGAAAGTTCGTACTGCGGACCAAGAAATATGTTGCGCACGACGAAAAGAACGATTGCAACATCGGCGATACAGTACGTATCATGGAGACCCGGCCCTTGAGCAAGACCAAGTGTTGGAGATTGGTAGAAATCCTTGAAAGAGCCAAATAATTATGGTACAGCAAGAATCCAGACTCAAAGTAGCGGACAATACCGGAGCCAAGGAGGTTCTGACCATCCGCGTGCTCGGGGGCACCAAAAGAAGGTATGCTTCCCTGGGAGATAAGATCGTGGTGAGTGTGAAAGAAGCCACTCCGAACGGGACCATCAAGAAAGGGGCCGTATCCACCGCTGTGGTGGTTCGCACCACAAAGGAGGTACGCCGCCCTGACGGATCCTACATCCGCTTTGACGACAATGCCTGCGTGCTGCTCAACCCGGCCGGCGAAATGCGCGGTACCCGCGTGTTCGGCCCGGTGGCCCGGGAACTGCGTGAAAAGCAATTCATGAAAATCGTTTCCTTGGCCCCCGAGGTACTTTAAACCATAGAGAAAGATGAAATTCAGGATTAAACAAGGAGACCAGGTTCGGGTAATCACCGGAGACCACAAGGGAAGCGAGGGCAAGGTCGTACGCGTGCTGCGCGACAAGAACAAGGCCATCGTGGAAGGGGTCAACACCGTTTCAAAACACGAGAAGCCCAGCGCCCGGAACCCTCAGGGCGGGATCGTGGAGAAGGAAGCTCCCATCCACCTTTCCAACCTGGCGCTGATCGACCCGAAATCGGGCGATGCCACCCGGGTAGGTTACGAGATCCGCGACGGCAAGAAAGTGCGGGTTGCAAAAAAATCGAATGAAGTAATTTAGTTATGGCCTACGTACCAAGATTAAAGCAAGAGTACAAAGAGCGCGTGATCAAGGCGCTTACCGATGAATTCGGGTACAAGAACATCATGGAGGTTCCCAAGCTGAAGAAGATCGTGATCAGCCGTGGGGTAGGAGCCGCCGTGGCCGACAAGAAGCTGATCGACCATGCGGTTGACGAGCTCACCATGATCTCCGGCCAGAAGGCTGTGGCCACCATCTCCAAAAAGGACGTGGCCAACTTCAAACTGCGCCGGGGCATGCCCATCGGCGCCAAGGTAACCCTGCGCGGCGAGCGGATGTATGAATTCCTCGACCGGCTGGTGACCACCGCCCTTCCCCGGGTGCGCGACTTCCATGGCATCAGGGCCACCGGGTTTGACGGACGCGGGAACTACAACCTGGGTATCACCGAGCAGATCATCTTCCCGGAGATCAACATCGACCGGATCAACCGGATCAACGGGATGGATATCACCTTTGTGACTTCGGCCGAGACCGACAAGGAAGCGAAATCACTGTTAAGCGAATTGGGATTACCCTTTAAAAAGAATTAGTATGGCTAAAGAATCAATGAAGGCCCGCGAGCGTAAAAGGGCCAAACTGGTAGCGAAATACGCCGAGAAGCGCAAGGCCCTGAAAGAGGCCGGCGACTACGAAGCGCTGCAGAAGTTGCCCCGCAACGCCTCACCGGTTCGCAAGCACAACCGCTGCAAGCTCACCGGCCGGCCCAAGGGCTACATGCGGACCTTCGGGATTTCGCGCGTGTTGTTCCGCGAAATGGCCAACCAGGGTCTGATCCCCGGCGTGAAGAAAGCGAGTTGGTAACCCCCTAATACAGGAAAAGAAGATGTTTACAGATCCTATTGCAGACTATTTGACCCGAATCCGCAACGCCAGCAGTGCCGGGCACCGGGTTGTTGAGATTCCTGCTTCCAAGGTGAAAAAGGAGATTACCAAGATCCTTTTCGACCAGGGGTACATATTGAGCTACAAGTTCGAAGACGAAGGGCAGGCCCAGGGGAATATCAAGATTGCCCTGAAATACGACAAGATGACCAAAGAGCCGGTAATCCGCAAGATCGAGCGGATTTCACGCCCCGGTCTTCGCAAATACACAGGAGCAGACGAGCTGCCCCGGGTGCTGAACGGCCTGGGCATCGCCATCGTCTCCACCTCGCACGGGGTGATGACGAGCAAGCAGGCCCGTCAGGAAAACGTAGGCGGCGAAGTGCTGTGCTACGTGTATTAAAAGAATGATAAAACAGCAGAAGCATGTCTAGAATTGGTAAGAATCCGATTTCAATCCCCGCGGGTGCCAGTGTGGAAGTAGCCGACGGAGTGGTAACCGTACAGGGGAAACTGGGGACGCTCACCCAGGAGTTCTCCGATGTCGAGATCGAGGTGGCCGACGGCCAGGTTCAGGTGAACCGGCCTTCAGACTCTAAGGAGCACAAGGCCAAGCACGGGCTCTACCGCGCCCTGATCGCCAACATGATCAAGGGGGTTACGGAAGGATGGACCAAGGAATTGGAACTGGTTGGGGTCGGATACCGCGCCAGCAACCAGGGCCAGAAACTCGACCTCGCCCTGGGATATTCCCACAATATCGTTTTGGACCTGGCTCCCGAGGTAAAGTTGGAAACCACTTCGGAAAAGGGCAAGAACCCGACCATCAAGCTCACGTCTCACGACAAGCAGCTGGTCGGACAGATAGCCGCCAAGATTCGTTCCTTCCGCAAGCCGGAGCCTTACAAGGGCAAGGGAATCAAGTTCAAAGGCGAGCTGTTGAGAAGAAAAGCAGGTAAATCAGCGTAATCTATAGCATTATGGCACTAACGAAGTCTGAGAGAAGAAATCGAATCAGAAGACGCATCCGCAAGGTATCCTTCGGGACCCCTGAGCGCCCGCGCCTGTCTGTCTTCCGCAGCAATAAAGAGATCTATGCCCAGGTGATCGACGACGTGAGCGGTAAGACCCTGGTGTCTGCCTCTTCACGCGACAAGGAACTGAGCGCGGTGAAGGGCACCAAATCCGAGATCGCCGCGGCGGTCGGGAAGGCCCTTGCCGAAAAGGCGGTTCAGTCAGGGATCGAGGCCGTGGCTTTCGACCGGGGCGGATACCTGTATCACGGGAGGATTAAGTCACTGGCCGACGGCGCCAGGGAAGGCGGATTAAAATTTTAAACTGAGTTATGTACGGGAAATATAAGAATGTGGAAACTGTAAAGCCGGGCGGGCTGGAACTGAAAGACCGCCTGGTGGGAGTTCAACGGGTTACCAAGGTAACCAAAGGGGGGCGCGCCTTCGGCTTCTCTGCCATCGTGGTGGTGGGAGATGAGAACGGGGTGGTGGGCCACGGCCTGGGTAAATCCAAGGAAGTTGCCACGGCCATTGCCAAAGCCATCGAGGACGCCAAGAAAAACCTCATCCGCATCCCCCTGAACAAGGGTACCCTTCCACATGAGCAGAAAGGGAAATACGGCGGCGCCCGGGTATACATCCAGCCGGCATCGCACGGTACCGGGGTAATTGCCGGTGGGGCCGTTCGCGCTGTGCTTGAGGCCGTCGGAATTCACGACGTGCTCTCCAAGTCACAGGGGTCTTCCAACCCGCACAACGTGGTGAAGGCTACCTTCGACGCCCTGCTGCAGCTGCGCGACGCGAATACCGTGGCCCAGCAGCGAGGCATCTCCCTGGAAAAAGTTTTCAACGGATAAGGAAGCAGAACGATGGCAAAGATCAAGATACAGCAAGTGCGAAGCAGCATCAAGCGCCCCCAGAACCAGAAGCGTACTCTGGAGGCCCTCGGCCTGCGCGGGATCGGACAGGTGGTGGAACACGAATCCACCCCCAGCATCCTGGGAATGATTGACAAAGTAAAACACCTGGTTTCGACCCAGGAAGCCTAAAACAGAGGGAGTATGGATTTAGGGAATTTAAAACCTGCGAAAGGTTCCGTACATAAAGCCGGCAAGACCGTAGGACGCGGACAGGGATCCGGAAAAGGCGGAACGGCCACCAAGGGACACAAAGGGGCCAAGGCCCGCTCCGGATATGCCAAGAAGATCGGCTTTGAAGGAGGCCAGATGCCCCTGCAGCGCCGTGTGCCCAAGTTCGGGTTCAAGAACATCAACCGCGTGGAGTACCGGGGCATCAACCTCGATACCCTCCAGCAACTGGTCGAGAACGGGGCCTTCCAGAAAGAGGTAACCGTCGACAACCTGGTGGAGCTGCGCCTGGCGCACAAAAACGACCTGGTAAAAATTATGGGAAGGGGCGAACTGAAGGCCCCGCTGAAAATCACAGCTCATAAATTTACGGCCAGTGCCAAAGCCGCTATCGAGGCTGCTGGTGGTGAGGCCATAAGTTTATAAGCAGACCGGATATGAAGAAGTTTATCGAGATCATATCGAATATCTGGAAGATCGAGGAGCTCAGGACCCGTATCCTGCTGACCCTCGGCCTGCTGTTGGTATACCGGTTCGGCGCCCAGGTGGTGCTGCCCGGCATCGATACCTCCCAGCTGGCTGAGCTGGTCAACCGGACCGACACGGGTATTTTGGGGATCCTGAACGCTTTTACCGGGGGGGCATTCGCCAACGCCTCGGTTTTCGCGCTGGGGATCATGCCCTACATCTCAGCTTCCATCGTGGTCCAGTTGATGGGCATTGCCATACCCTATCTGCAAAAGCTCGACAAAGAAGGCGAGAGCGGCCGGAAGACCAAGAACCAGATCACCCGCTGGCTGACCATCGGGATCTGTATCATCCAGGCTCCGACCTACCTCTACAGCCTCGGGGCCCTGGGGGTTCCCGACAGCGCCTTTCTTCTGGGCAAGGGGCTCAACTTTATCGTGCCTTCGGTAGTAATCCTGGTAACGGGCTGCGTCTTTGCCATGTGGCTGGGCGAGAAGATTACCGACAAAGGGATCGGCAACGGGATTTCGCTCCTCATCATGATCGGGATTCTGGCCAATCTGCCCCAATCCTTTGTTCAGGAAGCCGTATCGCGCCTGAACGGGAACGGCGGCCCCATGCTCATTCTGGTGGAATTGATCCTCTGGTTTGTGGTGATCCTGGCCAGCGTGCTGCTGGTGATGGCCACCCGCCGCATCCCTGTGCAATACGCCCGGAGAACGGCTTCAGGAGGCTATGAGAAAAACGTAATGGGCTCCCGTCAGTACATCCCCCTGAAGCTCAATGCTTCCGGGGTAATGCCCATCATCTTCGCCCAGGCCATCATGTTTGCGCCGGGCCTGATTGGCAGCTATTTCAACAGCTCAGCCGTCGGGCAGTGGATGGAGGTGCAGTTCCAGGATATTTTCGGCCTGGCCTACAACATCCTCTTTGCCCTGCTGATCATCATCTTTACGTATTTCTATACGGCGATCACGGTGCCTACCAACAAAATGGCCGATGACCTGAAACGGAGCGGAGGGTTCATTCCCGGGATACGCCCCGGCAAAGACACGGCCGATTTCCTGGACCGGATCATGTCGCTGATCACCCTGCCCGGATCTTTGTTCCTGGCGGTGCTGGCCGTTTTCCCGGCCGTGGTGATCAAGCTGCTCGATATGCAGTCTAACTGGGCCCTGTTCTACGGGGGCACCTCCCTGCTCATCATGGTAGGGGTTGCCATCGATACGGTGCAGCAGGTGAATTCATACCTGCTCAACCGCCACTATGACGGGCTGATGAAAACGGGTAAAAACAGAAAAGTAGCTTAATATGGCCAAGCAAGCTGCGATCACCCAGGACGGGACCATCATCGAAGCCCTCTCCAACGCGATGTTTCGCGTGGAATTGGAGAACGGCCATGTGGTAACGGCCCATATCTCCGGAAAAATGCGCATGCACTATATCAAGTTGCTGCCCGGAGACAAGGTTAAGCTTGAGATGAGCCCGTACGACCTGAGCAAGGCGAGAATCACATACAGATACTAAGAGAAAACGCACGAGATGAAAGTAAGAGCATCCATAAAGAAACGCAGCGCCGAATGCAAGATCGTTAGACGCAAAGGCCGCCTGTACGTAATCAACAAAAAGAATCCTAGATTTAAACAAAGACAAGGGTAATTATGGCTAGAATCGCAGGGGTAGATATCCCCAACCAGAAGAGAGGTGTCATTGCCCTTACCTATATTTTCGGTATCGGTAAGAGCAGGGCTCAGGAGATCCTCGACAAAGCCCAGGTAAACGCAGATACCAAGGTTTCGCAGTGGACCGACGACGAGATCGGCCGTATCCGTGAAGCCGTGTCTTCGTATACCATCGAAGGGGAGCTTCGTTCCGAGACCCAGCTGAATATCAAGCGCCTGATGGACATCGGATGCTACCGGGGAATCCGCCACCGGGCCGGCCTGCCGCTCCGTGGGCAGCGGACCAAGAACAACTCCCGTACCCGGAAAGGAAAACGTAAAACCGTAGCCAACAAGAAGAAGGCGACCAAGTAATAATTCGTAAGGAAGGGGCGCAGCATGCCGAAAGGCCCGAAGCGCACCCCCTTCGACTTCCAGAAATCAGAATATGGCAAAGACAGGTTCAAAAGGGTCTAAAGCGACCAAAACGGTCAAAAAGCGGAAGGTGGCCATCGAGTCTACCGGGGAAGCCCATATCAGCGCTTCCTTCAACAACATCATCATTTCCCTGACCAACAAGAAGGGGGATGTGATCTCCTGGGCTTCGGCCGGGAAGATGGGGTTCCGCGGTTCCAAGAAAAACACCCCCTACGCCGCCCAGGTTGCGGCTGAGGAATGCGCCAAGACGGCCCACGAGGCCGGCCTGCGCAAGGTAAAGGTGTATGTGAAGGGGCCCGGAAACGGACGCGAATCCGCTATCCGCTCCATCCACAACTCAGGTATCGAGGTTACCGAGATCATCGATGTGACCCCGCTGCCGCACAACGGCTGCCGTCCTCCCAAGAGGCGCAGAGTTTAACCCTACACGCGAATTTTATTTTTCACCGAAGGTGCAGTTACGGTTATCGAAGGATATGCCTTAATTCATAACCTCACCTTCACAACACACTGAAAATGGCTAGATATACAGGACCTAAAACCAAAATCGCCCGCAAATTCGGCGAGCCCATCTTCGGAGACGACAAGGCCTTCGAAAAAAAGAACTACCCTCCGGGGCAGCACGGCACCAACCGCCGCCGTGGCAAGAAATCAGAATACGCCGTGCAGCTGCAGGAAAAGCAGAAGGCCAAATACACCTACGGGATTCTCGAGCGCCAGTTCCGCAACCTTTTTGCCCAGGCTAACCGCAGCAAAGGGGTAACCGGGGAGGTATTGCTCCAGCTTTGCGAATCGCGCCTCGACAACGTCGTGTTCCGCATGGGGATCTCCCCTTCACGCCGGGGTGCCCGCCAGCTGGTTTCGCACCGCCACATCACCGTAAACGGCGAAGTGGTGAACATTCCTTCTTACAGCCTGAAGGCAGGAGATGTGGTTGGGGTCCGCGAGAAATCCAAGTCGCTCCAGAGCATCGATGATTCCCTGTCTGCCCACAGCAATGTCTATGAGTGGATCAGCTGGAACTCAGAGAAGAAGGAAGGCACCTTTGTGGCTGTGCCCGAACGGCTTCAGATTCCTGAGAACATCAAGGAACAACTGATCGTCGAGTTATACTCTAAATAAAAACAACACAGATCCTATTATGGCATTACTAAATTTTCAGAAGCCCGACAAAGTAATCATGGTAGACTCCACCGACTTCGAGGGGAAGTTCGAATTCCGCCCCCTTGAGCCCGGTTATGGCCTTACCGTCGGGAATGCGCTGAGAAGAGTGCTGCTGGCCTCCCTCGAAGGGTATGCCATCACCTCGGTGCGTATCGATAAAGTAGAACACGAGTTCTCGGTCATAGAGGGTGTTGTGGAAGATGTGACGGAGATTATCCTCAACCTGAAGCAGGTTCGTTTCAAACGCCAGATCGACGATGTGAACGAAGAGACCGTCTCCATCTCGGTAAGCGGCAAGAACCAGCTGACTGCCGGCGATTTCCAGAAGTTCATCTCCGGTTTCCAGGTGCTGAACCCCGAGCTGGTGATCTGCAACATGGATCCGAAGGTGAGCATCAACATGGAAATCATCATCGAGAAGGGACGCGGATACGTGCCTGCCGAGGAGAACAAGAAATCCAATGCCCCCCTGGGCAGCATTGCCGTGGATTCCATCTTTACCCCGGTGCGCAATGTGAAGTACGCTATCGAAAACTACCGGGTAGAGCAGAAGACCGACTATGAGAAACTGGTCTTCGAGATTGCCACCGACGGTTCGATCCACCCGAAGGAAGCCCTTACCGAGGCTGCCAAGGTGCTGATCCACCACTTCATGCTGTTTTCTGACGAGCGCATCACCCTTGAGGCCGATGAGATCGCCCAGACAGAAACCTACGATGAGGAGTCGCTGCACATGCGCCAGCTGCTGAAAACCAAGCTGGTTGACATGGACCTTTCGGTGCGGGCCCTGAATTGCCTGAAGGCCGCAGAGGTCGATACGCTGGGAGACCTGGTTTCCTTCAACAAGAACGACCTGATGAAGTTCCGGAATTTCGGGAAGAAATCCCTGACCGAGCTCGAGGAACTGGTCATCAACAAGGGCCTGAGCTTCGGCATGGACCTGTCAAAATATAAATTGGATAAAGATTAAGTTGGCGGGCACCTGGTGCCTGCTAAAGCATTGAAACGATGAGACACGGAAAGAAAGTCAATCACCTGGGGAGAAAATCTGCACACCGCAAGGCCATGCTGGCCAACATGGCGTGCTCCCTGATCGAACATAAACGCATCAATACCACCGTGGCCAAGGCCAAGGCCCTTAAGTTGTTCATCGAGCCGCTGATCACCAAATCAAAGGCCGAGAACAACCAGTCTGTGGAAAAAGGCACCCATAACCGCCGGGTTGTATTCAGCAACCTGCGCAGCAAAGAGGCCGTTACCGAGCTTTTTGGCTCGGTGGCTGAAAAGGTGGCCGATCGCCCCGGGGGCTACACCCGGATCATCAAGCTGGGCAGCCGGCTTGGAGATAACGCCGATATGGCGATGATCGAGCTGGTCGATTTCAACGAGCTGTACAATGCCGGGAAACCTGCCAAAAAGAGCACACGCCGCAGCCGCCGCTCTTCCAAAGGCAAGGAAGCCCAGCCGGCTGTTGAGGCCAAGGCCCCTGAGGCAGCAGCGCCCAAGGCGCCCAAAGCCCCTGAGGCAGACACCGAAACCAAAGCCGATGAAGCTGAAGCATAAAGCGTTGTTTTCAAAAGTTATCAAGAAGGAAAGGATAGTCGTGGGTGGCTATCCTTTTTTTTGTGTTATTTTGTTTTCCACCCACAAAACCAGCATGCATTCATGAAGTACCAGGCCAAAAGAAAAGCGTTGATTTTATTGGCTGACGGCACCATTTTTTACGGGAAGTCGGTCGGAGACAAAGAGGGAACCGCCTTTGGGGAAGTGTGTTTCAACACCGGGATGACCGGGTACCAGGAGATCTTCACCGATCCGTCCTATTTCGGGCAGCTCATGGTGACCACCAATGCCCACATCGGCAATTACGGGACCGCCGCCGACGAAGTGGAGTCAGACGGGGTGAAGATAGCCGGGCTGATCTGCAAGAATTTCTCGTATGTGTACAGCCGTCCGGAAGCCGATATGAGCCTGCTCGAATTCCTCGATGCCAACGGCCTATTTGCCATTTCGGACGTGGATACCCGGGCCCTGGTAAGCTACATCCGCGACAATGGGGCCATGAATGCCGTGATCTCCACCCGGGTGGATGAGATCGGGGCCCTGAAAGAGGAATTGAAAGCCGTGCCCAGCATGGAAGGCCTCGAACTGGCCTCGAAGGTGTCTGCACGTGAACCCTATTTTGTGGGTGACCCCGGAGCTGCCATCAAGGTCGCGGCCCTGGATATCGGCATCAAAAAGAACATTCTGCGCAACCTTGCCAGGCGGGGCGCCTACATCAAGGTATTCCCTCACGATACGCCCTTTGAGGCGATGGAGGCCTGGGGCCCCGACGGCTACTTTATTTCGAACGGCCCCGGAGACCCCCAGCCCCTGAAGGAGGCCATCGAGGTGGCCCGCCGGATCATCGAAGCCGACAAGCCGCTCTTCGGGATCTGCCTGGGCCACCAGGTGATTGCCCTGGCCAATGGGGTGAGCACCTACAAAATGCACCACGGCCACCGCGGCATCAACCACCCGGTGATGAACCTGCTGACCGGCAAGGGGGAGATCACCTCCCAGAACCATGGTTTTGCCGTGAACCGGGAAGAGACCGAAGCCCACCCGGGCCTTGAGATCACCCATGTGCACCTGAACGACCAGACCGTGGCGGGCATCCGCATGAAAGACAAGAGCGTGTTCTCGGTACAGTACCACCCGGAGGCCAGCCCCGGCCCGCACGATGCGGAGTACCTTTTTGACCAGTTCTTCGAAAACATCCAAAAAAGCATTACAAAAGACACGGCGGTTTAAGAGTTTGTTATGCGTTGCACAAAGCCTCCCGTACAAGCAGGGGCGGCTGCGCGGCTTTCGTATCTTTGGCGCCTGAAAACAAAACGAATAAAGCAAAACATATGAGTATCATTATCGACGTACACGCAAGGCAGATCCTCGATTCGCGGGGCAATCCCACCGTAGAGGTGGACGTGTTAACCGAAAACGGCGTGCTGGGCCGGGCAGCGGTCCCTTCCGGGGCCTCTACCGGAGAACACGAGGCTGTGGAGCTCCGCGACGGCGGCAAGGCCTATATGGGCAAAGGGGTTAGCCAGGCAGTGAAAAACGTCAATACCGAAATTGCAGACAAGGTATGCGGGATGCTGGTATTCGACCAGAACAAGATTGACCAGGCCATGATCGACCTCGACGGCACGCCCAACAAAGGCCGCCTTGGGGCCAATGCCATTCTGGGGGTTTCCCTCGCGGTGGCCAAGGCAGCTGCCATCGAGCTGGGCCAGTCGCTCTACCGCTATGTGGGCGGGGTGAGCGCCAACACCCTCCCGGTGCCGATGATGAACATCATCAATGGCGGGTCCCACTCCGACGCCCCCATCGCCTTCCAGGAATTCATGGTCATGCCGGTCAGGGCCGAGAGCTTTGCCAAAGCCATGCAGATGGGCACAGAGATCTTCCATAACCTGAAGAAGGTGCTGCACGACCGCGGACTGAGCACGGCCGTGGGCGACGAAGGCGGGTTTGCGCCCACCCTCAAGGGCACCGAAGACGCCCTGGAGACCATTGCCAAGGCCGTTGAGAAAGCCGGCTATAAGATGGGAGAAGAGGTCATGATTGCCCTCGATTGCGCCTCGTCTGAATTTTACGTGAACGGCAAGTATGACTACACCAAATTTGAAGGCGACAAAGGGGCGGTGCGCAGTTCCAGGGAGCAGGCCGAATACCTGGCCGACCTGTGCGCCAAGTACCCGATCATTTCCATCGAAGACGGCATGGACGAAAACGACTGGGAAGGCTGGAAGATGCTCACAGAAAAAGTGGGCGACCGGGTGCAGCTGGTCGGAGACGACCTCTTCGTGACCAACGTGGATCGCCTTTCGCGCGGCATTGAGCAGGGCATCGCCAATTCCATCCTGATCAAGGTAAACCAGATCGGTACCCTGACCGAAACCATCGCCGCCGTGAACATGGCAAAGAACGCAGGCTATACCTCGGTAATGTCGCACCGCAGCGGGGAAACCGAAGACAACACCATTGCCGACCTGGCCGTGGCCCTGAATACAGGTCAGATCAAGACCGGGTCTGCTTCGCGCAGCGACCGCATGGCCAAGTACAACCAGTTGCTCCGCATCGAGGAGGAACTCGGTTCGGTGGCGTATTTCCCAGGTGTGGCCGCTTTCAAGGTGGTGCGCTGAACCCAATGTGAAATAAATGTAAAAGGCCTCACTTGTTGAGGCCTTTTTTTTGGCGCTGGCGTATCTTTGGAGGGAACAAGTCCAAACCGGGAACTGCATGAACCGATTCTTATTCGTAGCCGCCGAAAACGATGCCCTGCCTGCCTGCAAAGCCGGGGGCATGGGCGATGTGGTCCGCGACGTGCCCAGGCAGATCGCGGCCCGGGGCGACCAGGTAAGCGTGATCACCCCTTCGTACGGCAGGTTGCACGCCACCGGCCGGTTCCTGCGCCTGCTGGAGGTAGAACTGCGGGGCCAGGTGTATGAACTCGAATTGTACGAGGCCAAACCCAAAAAGGAGCTGCCCGGCATTGCGCATTACCTGCTCCACCACCCGGAGATCGAGGCCGGCGATATTGCCCATATCTACCACAACGACCCGGAGGAGCCTTTTTATACCGACTTCATCAAGTTCACCATTTTCTGTGCGGGGGTCGCAGAGGCCGTGCTGCAGGAGGTCTTCGGGCATTTGCAGGTCGCCCACCTGCATGACTGGCACAGCAGCATGCTCCTTTTTCTGAGGGCTTACCACCCGCGTTACCGGGCCCTGCAAAAGATCCGCTTTGTCTACAGCATCCACAACCTGGCCATACAAGGCATCAGGCCCCTGGCAGACAATTATTCTTCGGTTGAGAACTGGTTTCCCCACCTCGAATACCCGGTGGAGCCCCTGATGGACTACCGCTATACCGACTGCATCAACCTGATGGCCGTGGGCATCCGCATGTCAGATGCCGTCCACACGGTTTCCCCTTCCTACATGAAAGACATCATGAAGCCCAGCCAGCCGCCCGAATTCATCGGGGGGGAAGGCCTGGAAGATGACCTGAAACAGGCGCACCGGCAAAAACGCCTTTACGGCATCCTCAACGGCTGCAATTACGAGAACATCCGCACCGCCACCCCCGGGGCCATCTACCGCAACACGGTGCGGGCCCTGTTCGGCTGGTTGCAGGAAGAGTCCAAAAAATACAAGGCCGACTTCCTGGCCCATACCGGGGAGAAGGTGGTGGGCCTGATGGAAAAGCCGCCTGCCTTCATCTGTTCGAGCGTGGCCCGCCTGACTGAGCAGAAATTCTACTTTTTCAGGAACAACCCGGAGATTTTGCAGCATATGCTAAGGCGACTGGAAACGGTCAATGGGATCTTCATGTTGCTGGGCACGGGCGCCCCCGAATACGAGGCGCTTTTTCGCCGCATGAGCTACGACCACCCCAATTTCATCTTTACCAACGGGCAGTCAGAAGACCTGATCGATTCCATCTACCTCGAAACGGACCTCTACCTCATGCCCAGCCTGTTCGAGCCCTGCGGCATCAGCCAGATGCTCTCGATGCGCAACGGCAACCCGGTGCTGGCCCACGCCACCGGGGGGCTTAAGGATACCATCAGCCACAACGAGACCGGCTTCCTCTTCGGGGGGGAAACCTATGCGGAAAAGATCGCCGATTTGGAGGCCGTATTTGACAAGGCCCTTACCCTCTTTTTCGAGCAGCCCGAGCAGTGGCAGCAGATGCGCGAACGCGCCCGGAAAATGCGCTTTACCTGGAAGAAATCGGTAGACCAGTACTACCGCAAATTATACGGCCTGGGCACCCCCGGCTAAGGCCTGCCTGACGGGGCAGAAAAGGCTCCTGTGAATTGTTAACACCGGCTGTTTTTCGTATTTTTACAGGACTGTCAAAATAAAATCCAGAGAATCAAATGTCTG
>CAYWZF010000006.1:0-51435 GCA_964461555.1 uncultured Robiginitalea sp.
CCGATCGCGCGGAGTTGCAATCCGGGCGATATTTTAAAGAAAAAGAGCCGGCAACCCGATCGCGCGGATTTGCAATCCGTGCGATGCCCGATTGCGCAGATTTGAAACCCGATCGCGCGGATTTGCAATCCGTGCGATTCCCTAAAAAAAGCCATCTATCCGAAGACTGGCAGCCCAGGCGATGAAGACACGCAAAAAAAAATCCCAAACTCTCCCGATAGCTATCGGGATGGAATTTGGGTTTTGCCCCGATAGCTATCGGGGTGGAATTTGTCAAAAAGACCCCTACAGCGTCTTTTTGACCGCCACTTCCTGGAAGGCCTCGATGATGTCGCCTTCGTGGATGTCGTTGTAGTTCTTGATCTGCATGCCGCAGTCGTACCCCTTTGAAACTTCCTTCACGTCGTCTTTGAAACGTTTCAGGGAAGCCAGCTCGCCGGTGTAGATAACCACCCCGTCGCGGATCAGGCGCACCTGAGAATTGCGGAACACCTTGCCCCCGGTGACCATGCATCCGGCAATAGTCCCCACCTTGGAAACCTTGAAGATCTCCCGGATCTCGGCAGTACCGGTAATTTCCTCCTTGATCTCAGGAGAAAGCATGCCCTCCATGGCGTCTTTCACGTCGTTGATGGCATCGTAGATAATCGAGTACAGGCGGATATCGATCTCCTCCTTGTCGGCCAGGTCGCGGGCATTGCCCATGGGCCGCACGTTGAAGCCGATGATGATGGCATCCGAGGCGGAGGCCAGCAACACGTCCGATTCGGTGATGGCGCCTACTCCCTTATGGATGATATTCACCTGGATTTCATCGGTGGATAGTTTCTGGAAGGAATCGGAAAGCGCCTCCACAGAGCCGTCCACGTCTCCCTTGAGGATGATATTGAGTTCCTTGAATTCGCCCAGGGCAATGCGCCTGCCGATCTCGTCGAGGGTGATATGCCGCTGGGTGCGCACCGATTGCTCGCGCAACAACTGGGCCCGCTTGGCGGCGATCTGCTTGGCCTCGCGCTCGTCTTCCAGCACGTTGAACTTGTCACCGGCCTGGGGGGCGCCATCTAACCCGAGTACGGAAATCGGGGTGGATGGCCCGGCTGTTTTCACCACCTTGCCCCGCTCGTCATGCATCGCCCTGACTTTTCCGCTGCAGGTTCCGGCCAGGAGGTAATCTCCGACATGGAGGGTTCCGTTCTCGACCAGCACGGTGGAAACGTAGCCCCGACCCTTGTCGAGGAAGGCTTCCACCACGGTTCCGGAGGCATTGCGGTCAGGGTTGGCCTGGAGTTCGAGCAGCTCGGCCTCGAGCAGCACCTTCTCAAGCAGTTCGGCCACTCCCTTCCCGGTCTTGGCAGAGATGTCCTGAGACTGGATCTTTCCGCCCCAGTCTTCCACAAGCAGGTTCATATTGGCCAGCCCTTCCTTGATCTTCTCGGGGTTGGCGGTGGGTTTATCTACCTTGTTGATGGCAAACACGATGGGCACCCCTGCTGCCTGGGCATGGCTGATGGCTTCCCGGGTCTGGGGCATGATGTCGTCGTCGGCCGCGATCACGATAATGGCGATGTCTGTCACCTGAGCCCCGCGCGCCCGCATGGCGGTAAAGGCCTCGTGCCCCGGTGTATCGAGGAAGGTGATCTTCTGTCCGTTTTCGAGGCTGACGCTGTAGGCGCCGATGTGCTGGGTAATTCCCCCACTCTCCCCTGCGATGACATTCTCTTTGCGGATGTAGTCGAGCAGGGAGGTTTTCCCGTGGTCAACGTGACCCATCACGGTCACGATGGGGGCCCGAGACTTCAGGTCTTCAGGAGCATCAGGCTCTTCTTCGATGGCCTGTTCGATATCGGCGGTAACGAATTCCACCTCAAAGCCGAATTCCTCGGCCACGATGCTAAGGGTTTCCGCATCGAGGCGCTGGTTCATGGTCACCATGATCCCCAGAGACATACAGGCGGAGATGATATCGGTGGTTGGCACGCCCATCATGGTGGCCACTTCGCCCACGGTAACGAATTCGGTTACCTTGAGGATCTTGCTTTCCAGTTCCTGCTGCTCCAGGTCCCTTTCGGTCTGCTGGCGGTGCAGGTCGCGCTTGTCGCGGCGGTATTTGGCGCCCTTGCCCTTCTTGGTCTTGCCCTGGAGCTTTTCCAGGGTTTCGCGCACCTGCTTCTGGACTTCTTCCTCGGTGGGCTCCACCTTGGGGGCGGCAAAACGCTGTTTCTTGCCGGCCGTCTTGCCCCTTGCCCCGGGCTCGGCCTTTGTGGTAATGCGGCGGCGGCGGCGTTTGCGGTCGCTGTCGTCTTTGCCTTCCTCCTTCTTCTTCTTGGGCTTCTCGAACTGGGAGAGGTCTATCTTGTCTTTGATCTTGGGGCCGGAAAGCTTCTGATACTCGGTCTCCAGTATTTGCGGCTCGGCCGGTTGCGGCTTGGGGGCTTCTGCCTTGGCCTCGGGTTCAGGCTTCACCACCTCCGGCTTCACGACCTCGGGCTTCACAGCCTCGGGTTTCACGACTTCCGGCTTCGGTTCTTCCTCCTTCTTCTTAGCCGGAGCATCCAGGTCGATTTTGCCCACTGTTTTAGGGCCGGCCAACTCAACCCGGGCCTTGACCACCTCGGTCTGGGCCTGCCGCTTCTCGCGGGCCACACGCCGTTCTTCCTGCTCCTGTTCGAGCTGTATCCGGATGGCTTCCTTCTCTTTCCGCTTCTCCTCCCCGATCTCCTTGGAGGCAACCTTTCTGCTTTTGTCCGTACGGAACTCCGCCAGCAAAACCTCGTATACCTCATCGGAAATTTTGGTGGTAGGACGCGCCTCTACCTGAAAGCCTTTTGAGGCCAGGTAGTCGACTGCCCTGTCCAATGAGATATTGAGTTCCCTGAGGACTTTGTTAAGCCTTATGGTTGCATTATCTGCCATAAAATGAATTCCTTCGTGCTTCTAATAAAAGTGCTAATATATAGCTTAATCTTCAAACTCTTCTTTCAGGATGCGCATCACATCCAAAATGGTTTCCTCTTCCAGATCGGTCCGTTTGGTCAGGTCTTCCACGTCCTGTTCCAGTACGGCACGGGCCGTATCGAGCCCGATCTTGCGGAATTCCTCGATGATCCATTCCTCGATCTCATCGCGGAATTCTGTCAGCTCCACATCTTCTTCGACCCCTTCGCGGAATACGTCGATCTCATAGCCGGTCAGCTGCCCGGCCAGGCGGATATTGTGCCCGCCCCGGCCGATGGCCTTTGAAACCTCTTCGGGCTTCAGGTATACCTGTGCCGTCTTGTTCTCGTCATCGAGTTTCACCTGGGTAACGCGGGCCGGGCTCAGGGCGCGGGTAACCATGAGCTGGGGGTTGTTGGTCCAGTTGATCACGTCGATGTTCTCATTGCCCAGTTCGCGCACAATGCCGTGGATGCGCGACCCCTTCATCCCCACGCAGGCCCCCACCGGGTCGATGCGGTCGTCGTAGGAGTCTACGGCCACTTTGGCTTTTTCGCCCGGGATCCTGACAGCCTTCTTGATGGTGATCAGCCCGTCGAATACCTCGGGGATCTCCTGGTGGAAAAGCTGTTCCAGGAACACGGGGGAGGTACGCGACATAATGATGAGCGGTTTGTTGCCCTTCAGCTCCACGCTCTCGATGATGCCCCGCACGTTGTCTCCCTTGCGGAAGAAATCGGACGGGATCTGCTTTTCCTTGGGCAGGATGATCTCATTGCCCTCGTCGTCGAGCAAAATGATGGCCTTGTGACGGATATGGTGCACCTCGGCCGTGTAGATCTCGCCTTCGAGGTCTTTGAACTGCTTGTAGATGGTGGTGTTGTCGTGTTCGTGGATCTTGGCGATCAGGTTCTGGCGCAGGGCCAGGATGGAGCGCCGGCCCAGGTCGATGAGCTTCACCTCCTCTGACACGTCTTCCCCCACCTCGAAGTCGGGCTCGATCTTCCGGGCTTCAGAAAGGGAAATCTCCTCATTGGGTTCTTCTACCTCCCCGTCGGGGACCACTACGCGGTTCCTCCAGATTTCGAGGTCGCCCTTGTCGGGGTTGATGATGATGTCAAAATTGTCATCGGAGCCAAATTTGCGCTTCAGCGCGGCCCGGAATACTTCTTCCAGGATGGCCATCAGGGTCACCCGGTCAATGAACTTGTCGTCCTTGAACTCCGAGAAAGATTCGATCAATGCGAGATTTTCCATTTTTTGATCTGCCGTTAGAATTTTAAAACAACTTTTGCCTGTTCAATGTCGGCAAAGGGGACAACCGCCTCCTTCCGAACTGTATGCTTTCCCTTGCCCACCGGCTTGGGTTCCCGGGCCTTCCAGCCCAGGGTGATCTGGTTGGCATCGGCTGCCAGCAAGGTCCCTTCGGTTTTGGTTCCGTTGTGGACCACCTCGAGGGTGCGGCCGATGTGCTGGCCGTACTGCCTCGGGAGCATCAGGGGCGCCGCAGCGCCGGCCGATCCTACCTCCAGTGAAAAATCAAATTCTTCCCGGTCGAGGGAATGCTCCACGGCCCGGCTTACATCCATGCAGTCTTGCAGGTTCACCCCCCGGTCGCCGTCGAGGGTGACCCTGACAGACTGGTCGGCGCCCACCTTCAGCTCGATCAGGAACAGGTCTGGCCTGCCGGCCAGGGCCTCATCAAGAAGGGCTTCTACACGCTGCTTCAACCGATTGGCATCCATGGACCTTGTCACTTTCAGATATTGGTAATAAAAGAGGGGACTCCGGGTCCCCTCATCGAATAACCAATTATTCTATAAGTGCGGCAAAGATACGACTTTTTTCCGGAAAAGCTAATACAGAACAGGTTGAGATTTTTTATACCTGCCTTGCAACCCCCTTAGGCGGCCTGCGGCCAAAACACCCTGTCCTTCAGGACCGGGGGAAGCTCCCCCTTCCGTTGGGCCCTAAGTCCGGGCATCAAACTGCCTGTGCGAATCGTAATTTCTCTATATTTAGTCCGAATACCAATTCCTTAATATGAAAGCGATTTTGTCCCTTTTTCTTTGCGGTTCCTTCCTGGCCCTTCGCAGCCAGGAATCCCCGCGACCCATTACCACAGATGACCTGCTGGCCCTGAAAAGCGTTCGGGAGGTCGAAATCAGCCCTGACGGGAAATGGATGGCCTACACGGTCACCTCGGTCGATACGGCCAAGGACAAGTCGGTCACCCGCATCTGGATGGCACCATCGGCCGGGGGCGAAGCCATTCCCATGACTTCAGACACCTATTCGGCCGGCAACCCCCGCTGGAGCCCCGACGGAAAATACCTGTCGTTTACCGCAGCCCGGGGGGACGACGCCAAGACCCAGGTCTGGACCCTGAACCGCCTGGGCGGGGAGGCCGAGCAACTCACCAAAATCAAGCAGGGGGTATCGGGCCATGAGTGGTCGCCCGACGGCAGACGGCTGCTTTTGCTGATCCGCGACCCGAAGCCCGAAGAACTGACCAAAGACAAGGAAGATGACAAAAAGCCCAGGCCGCATGTGATCGACCGCCTGCAATTCAAACAGGATTACGAGGGATACCTCGACCGGTACCGCACCCACCTCTACACTTTTGTGCCTGGCGATACGGCCGCCGTGCAGATCACCTCAGGCGATTATGACGACAGCAGCCCGGTGTGGAGCCCCGACGGTAAATCTGTCGCTTTTGTAAGCAACCGCTCTGCCAATCCCGATGGCAACGACAATTCCGACATCTGGATCGTTTCAGCCGACAATACTGATAAAGGGCAGCACCTGGTCCAGGTGACCACCAACGAGAATGCAGATACCTCCCCCCGCTGGAGCCCGGACGGGAAGCAGCTGGCCTACATCACGGTGACCGACAAGGAAGCCATGTGGTACGCCACCCAGAAGCTGGCCGTGATTCCGGCCACCGGGGGCCAGCCCAGGCTGCTCGCAGAGGAACTGGACCGGAACAAGATGATGCCGCGCTTCTCGGCAGACGGGAAGGCCCTTTATTTTTTGCTGGAGGAAAACGGCCGGCAGGTGCTGGCTTCGGTCAATCCGGCCGGCGGAGGTTTCAAACGGGTGGTTGCCGGGGATGTGAGCATTGGGGATTACGCCCTGCACGGCGACCTGATCGGATTGCGGCTCGAGCGCAGCCTGGAACCCGCCGAGCTTTACAGCTTCCGGGAAGGGGCCCTTAAAAAGATCACATCAGCCAATGATGCCCTGCTGGCAACGCTTCAAAGGCCGAAAGTGGAGCGCATCACGTTCAACAGCGCCGACGGCACGCCTGTGGAGGGCTTTGTGGTCAAACCCGCCGGGTTCCGGGCCGGGGTGAAATACCCGACCATCCTGTGGCTGCACGGGGGGCCGGTGAGCCAGTACGACCATTCCTTCCACCCGCCCAGTGAACTGTTCGCGGCCAACGGCTTTGTGACCCTGCTGCTCAACCCGAGGGGCTCTTCCGGCTACGGCCAGCCCTTTTCGGAGGCGATTTTCGCCGATTGGGGCAACAAGGACTTCCAGGATGTGATGGCCGGGGTAGACTACGCCATACAGGCCGGGTATACTGACCCTGACCGCCTGGGGGTTGGCGGCTGGTCGTACGGGGGCATCCTTACCAATTATGTGATCACCAAGTCAGATCGCTTCAAGGCTGCCGTCTCAGGGGCCAGTGAGGCGCTTTACCGGGCCAATTACGGGCATGATCACTACCAGCGGACCTGGGAGGAGGAGCTTGGCCTGCCCTGGGAGAATGCCGTCGCCTGGGAGCGGATCTCACCCTTCAACGACGTGGCCAAAATTACCACCCCCACCCTGTGGATGGGGGGCAGTGACGACTGGAATGTGCCCATCCTGAACTCCGAACAGATGTACCAGGCCATGAAGCGGCTCGGGCGCGAAACCCAGCTGGTGGTCTACCCCGGGGAACACCACGGCATCCGAAGGCCCAGCTTCCAGAAAGACCGGATGCAGCGGTGGCTGGAGTGGTTCGGGAAGTATTTGAAGTAGCGGTGTCTGCCTTTTCAGGGGCTTTGGCAGACGAAGGCAGTGGCGGTTGGCAGTTAAATATAAGCTAGATCGCTGATTTGCTAATTCACATAAGGTTAAAGGTTAAAGGTTCTCCACCTTGGCGCCTGTAGCGCTTCGGCGGATGAAAAAGGTTCAAGGTTCAAGGTTCAATGAGTTTTTCCCCGCTCGGATCAGATAACCAGGACCCATTTTCAAATTGGCAGATTTTCAAATTTTCAAATTTGAAGACTGGCCTCTGGCACTGAAAACCGGCGACTTCCTAAAGGGCGCCCCCTCCCTCCCGGCGATAAGATAGCACTGGCCCCTGAAAAATCATCGCAGTTTGCTGCCAGGCAGCGTGCTTGGATCATTTCCCGCCTTGTGCGTATCTTTGCCCCCGATCGGAAATCTCCAAAAATAGTAGCATGAAAGGTTTACTGCTGGCATTTTTGTTTCCCGCCCTGGTTTTTTCCCAGCCCTCCGCCGGGGAAAACCCTGATCCTGCCCCACGCGAAACCCTCGAGATGCTGGCCGGCTCCCTGGCCGGGGTGAATGAACTTCATGGGCCCTATGTGGGCTTCTCGGGCACGGTTACCGAACAGTATAAGAATTTTGGGAAGCTGGTCGAAAAGGCCGATCCTGAGGAGCTGCTCGACCTGATGGAGCACCCAAACGCCGTAGTCAGGGGTTATGCCTTCTGGGCCCTGGCCCGGGACCAATACGAACTGCTCGATTCGGTGCTGCTGGCCCATGCCCGCGATGAGGCCCCGGTTCGGCTTATGCAGGGGGGAATGGTGACCGAATTGCCCCTTGTCGACTTTATGCAGTGGGTCGTAAACCCCGACCTGCTTGACGGGGACTGCAAGAAACTGGATAATGAGGTTATCGACCGGGTCGCAGAACTTCGGTTTTCAGACCGCTAGCGCCTGCTTTTCCCCACCCCCGCCCGACTTCAAGTTACCTCCCCGGCCTGCGAACCCCAATCAGCCGCCCATCTTTCTGGCCGGATGAGAATTCCATTGCGGCAGAACCGCCCTTTTTAAGGCAACAGGCAAAGCACCTGCTGTCAGGCTTCCTCATGGCCAATTAAAAAACAGGAAGGCACCAGCCTCTGCATGCATTGCCAGAACCAGTGCCAAAGCGCACTCGCCTTCCTTTTTCAGCATTCGGTCATTTTGCGTACCTTACTGGCAGCGACCAACTATAACATCATGAAAAAAATCCATTTAATCGCCATTTTCCGCATCCACCCCGGCAAGCTTGAAGCATTCAAAGACCTGGCCTCTCAGTGTGTGGCTGCCGTTAAGAAAAACGAACCCCACGCCCTGCGATATGACTGGTTCTACTCGGCAGACCAATCCGAATGCCGGGTGCTGGAGACCTATGCCGATTCGGATGCCGTATTCGCGCATATGGCCAACGTGGGGCCCATGCTGGGGCAGCTACTGACCATGACCGATTTTGGGGGTGAGGTGTACGGCAATGCTCCCGAGGCCCTGAAAAAGGCCTTTGAAGCCTTTAATGTAACCTATTACTCTTACGGAGTCGGCCTGTAGGGTTGAGGCCTTCGCTGCGAAAGGACTTGGAATTTGGAATTTGGAACTTGGAATTTAAAACCCCGAGCTTTTCGCTTGGGGTGTTCGTTGGCCCACTAGGACTCCCCGCAGCAGACCGCTTACAATAGCGCGCTCGCATGCGGGGTAAACTTTTTGTCCTTATCGATTTCCTGTCAACAAGATTGGAATTTGGAATTTGGAACTTGGAATTTAAAACCCCGAGCTTTTAGCTCGGGGTTTTCGTTGGCCCACTAGGACTCGAACCTAGAATGACTGAACCAAAATCAGTAGTGTTACCATTACACCATGGGCCAGGGGGCTCAGGAGCGTGCAAATTTAAAATAATCTTTTGTTACGCCAAACAATTTTTATGGCATTTGGCCAACTTCTGCCCTCCCCGCCCTTGTTAAACCTTTATGAATTTTAAAGGCCCGTCTGCACCCTTTTTACTAAATTCGCCCCAACCCTGAAAAAGGAAGCGATTCATGTTTGCTAAAAACTTCGAGAAGTGGGACACCCTCACAGGGTGGTTTGTTTTTTTTATAGCCCTTGTAATCTACGCAATCACCACGGAACCCACCGGCAGTTTCTGGGATGCAGGGGAGTATATCTCCACCTCAGCCAAGCTGCAGGTGGCCCACCCCCCGGGGGCTCCTTTCTTCCAGATGATGGGAGCGGTATTCGCCCTTTTCGCCCCGGGTCCCGAATATGTGGCACTCATGGTCAATTATATGTCGGGGGTCTCTTCGGCCTTCGCCATCCTGTTCATGTTCTGGACCCTCACGAACCTGGCCCGCAAACTGGTGGGCACCGAAGAACCGTTGAGCAATGCCCGGGCCATCGCCATCCTGGGAAGCGGCCTGGTGGGCTGCCTCGCCCTGGCTTTTTCAGACAGTTTCTGGTTCAATGCGGTGGAGACCGAAGTCTATGCCATGGCCAGCCTGATCATGTCGCTGCTGTTGTGGCTGGGCCTGAAATGGACCGACAACCTCGACAGCCCCAGGGGCAACCGGTACCTGGTGCTGATCGCCTTTGTGGTGGGGCTTACCTTCGGGATCCAGTTCATGGGCTTCCTGGCCATCCCTTCCATTGGCCTGCTTTATTATTTCAGGCGGTACCAGAAGGTAACCCCGCTCAACTTCGTGCTGGCCAACGCCGCGGTGGTCGCCATCCTGATGCTTATCTATAAATTTTCCCTTACCTATGTGCTGAAGCTCTTCGGCTGGGGGGAAGTATTTTTCATCAATGAGGTGGGCCTGCCCTTCAATTCGGGGACCATCCTGATCGGCCTGCTCTTTGCCGCCGCGTTTTATTTCGGGTTGCGGTACACCCGCAAAAACAACTTTGTGACGGCCAATACGATCATCCTCTGCGGCCTGTTCATGTTCCTGGGTTTCTCGTCCTGGCTCATGCTCCCCATCAGGGCCAACGCCAATGTGGTTATCAACGAGAACAACCCCTCCGACGCCCGTTCGCTCCTGGCCTATTACAACCGGGAGCAATACCCCGGGGTTGACAGCCCCTTCTTCGGCGCTTACTATTCCGACCGCTTCGCCCCTGCCGGGGAGAACCGCGACGACAAGCCCAAATACGAAAAAGACACCGTATCTGGCAAATACATCATCGTGAACAAATACGAGGGTGCACTGCCCGGCCCCAACCCCGAGCACGTAGGCCTGATGCCGCGCATGTGGAGCGACCAGAACGCCGAGAACTACATGAAGTATTTCGGGCCCCTCGATTTCACTCTTACCGATACCAACGCCGAACTCCGCCAGGCGGCCGAGCAATTGCGGCAGGGCCTGGCAGCCGGGGAAATCGATGAGGCACAGTACATCAGCTTCCTGAGCCGGTTCGGCGACTACCTGAAAGTACACCCCCCTACCCTGGGCCAGAACCTCGATTATATGGTGCGCTTCCAGTTCGGCTATATGTACTGGAGGTATTTCATGTGGAACTTTGTGGGCAAGCAAGACGACAAGCAAGGGCGGTACAACGGCAGCGGGGAATGGCTCAGCGGGATCGGCTTTATCGACGCCCTTCGCCTGGGCAGCCAGGATAACCTGCCCCAGGACAAGCTCGACAACAAAGGGCGCAACACCTATTTCTTTTTGCCCCTGCTGCTGGGCATCATCGGCCTGGTCTTCCAGCTCAGCCGCAACCCGAGGCAGTTCTGGGTGCTTTTCGTCTTCTTTATGTTCACGGGGCTCGCCATTCAGTTCTACACGAACCCGTACATCTTCCAGCCCCGCGAGCGCGATTACTCCCTGGTAGGGTCGTTCTACGTCTTTGCCATCTGGATTGGGCTCGGGGTGCTTGCCCTGTTTGAGGAGTTCCGCAAGTGGGTGCCCGGCAGGGTGCTGGCCCCGGTGGTCACAGCGGTTTGCCTGCTGGGCGTGCCCGTGCTGATGGCCCAGCAGAACTGGGACGACCACGACCGCTCAGGGCGGTACACCGCCAAATCGACGGCCATGGCCTATCTCGACAGTTGCCAGGAAGACGCCGGCGCCATGCTTTTCACCATTGGCGACAACGACACCTTCCCGCTCTGGTATGCCCAGGAGATCGAGAATTACCGCACCGATATCCGCATTATCTGCACCAGCCTGTTTGCTACAGACTGGTATGTAGACCAGATGAAGCGCAAGGCCTATACTTCTGACCCCATCCCGTCCCAGCTTACCCACGACCTGTACCGCTATGGCAACCGGGATGTGATCTACCACCAGAAACTGACCGAAAACCGCTGGGACATCAAAGACTTCATGAACTGGATCGCCAGCGACCGGCCCGAGACCAAGATCAAGTCGTACCTCGAGCGCATGGGAGCCGACCCTTCTGAATACCCCGAGAGCACCCTCGAGACCGTCTTCTATCCCACCAACAAAATCCGGGTGCCCGTCAATAAGGAGAACGTGCTGAAATCGGGCCTTGTAAAGGAAAAGGACTCAGCATTGATCGTCGACTATATCGACATCGACCTGCCCGGGGTGCTGCCCAAGAACCGTATCCTGATGCTGGATATCCTGGCCAACAACGACTGGAAGCGGCCCATCTATTTCTCCGGGGGCAGCTTTGAGCGGGCCGAATACCTCTGGATGAAGGAATACCTGCAGCTCGACGGGCTCGCCTATAAGCTGGTGCCCATCCGCACCGAAAACCGCAACGGGTACGAGCTGGGCCGCATCGACTCAGACCTGATGTACGACATTGTGATGAAGTGGGAATGGGGCAATTCGGGCAACCCCGACATTTACATAGACCCCCAGACGCGCTCGCAGGGCCTTTCGTTTCGCAGCAACCTGGCCCGGCTCATGGAAACCCTCATTGCCGAAAACAAGATCGACAGGGCGAAGGATGTCATCGAGCTGGCCATGACCCACATACCCGTGAAACAATTCGACTTCTACGCCTTTGTGGAACCCTTTATCGACGGGTACTACAAGGTCGGGGAAACCGTCAAGGCACGGGCGCTATTCAACGAATTGAAGGCCCTCTACCAGGACCGCATCGATTACTATGCGGGCATCCCGCTTGAAGAGCAGTACAACATGGCAGACCAGATCCTCTCAGACCTGGAAGCCTACAAGCGGCTTACCGATATCCTCATCACCAATGATGACCGGGAACTGGCCGAGTCTGAAACCCTGATCTTCAACGAGCAGGTAGACCGTATCGCCTTCATGAACCGGGGCAGCCTGCTCGAAGAACTGGCCGAGCCCGGGGATTCGTCAGCCCAGGACCCTGACCTGGGAGATACGGTGCCGGTAACCGACAGCACGGCTACCGACGCCACCCGTGTAGAAGCCACGGACAGCCTCGCGATCCCGGAAGGGGAGCGCTAAGCACGATCAGGCCACAGGCCCGGTTGCCAATCAAACGTATTCGTTGAGGATCCCGATCAGGGTATTGGCGTCCTGTTCGCCGCTCTGGCGCCAGACCATCTCCCCTTTCTTGTAGATCATAAGGGTGGGCAGGCCCTTGATGCGCAAGGCCTGGGAGAGCTCTTTGTTCTTGTCAACATCGATCTTGATGACTTTCCCCTTGTTTCCCAGGGCAGCAGCCACATCGCGCAAAACCGGGTGCATGGAAGTGGATTGCTCGTTCCACTCGGCGTAGAAATCAAGCAGCACCGGGATGTTCTGGTCTATGAGCTCACCAAATTTAGACATATGGATGGCGTTGGGTTACCTTTCAAAAGTATGAAAAATTGTGAAATGCCCTGAGAAGGACTGCTGTTTTGGTTCCGTAGCCCCGGAGAGGCTCAGCTCATCCCCGCCTTCTTCAGGGTGATCACGGTGACCTCGGGCCAGATCCCGACCCGTCCGGGATACCCCAAAAATCCAAAGCCGCGGTTCACGTTGATGAACTGCCCGAGCTCCTCATAAATGCCCGCCCAGTATTTATACCGCCACTTGACCGGGCTCCATTTCACCCAGCCGGGAATCTCGATCCCGAACTGCATGCCGTGGGTATGGCCGCTGAGCGTCAGGTGGAAAAACAGGGGGTGGTGGATCACCTGGTCTTCCCAGTGCGACGGGTCGTGGCTCAGCAAGATCTTGAAGTCGTGAGGGTCGATCCCGTGGGTGGCCTTATCCAGGTCGCCTGCCTTCTTGAAGCCCCCCCGGCCCCAGTTCTCCACCCCGATAAGGGCCACTTTGTCGCCGTTGCGCTCCAGGTACCGGTGCTCGTTGAGCAACAGGTCAAAGCCCATCTTTCGTTGCAGGGCTTTCAGGTCTTCGAGGTTCTGGGCCTTTTCCTCCTCGGTATTCCAGGTGATGTAGTCGCCGTAATCGTGGTTGCCCAAAATGGAATACACCCCGTCAGGGGCTGACAGGGTCGAAAAAAGTTCGGCCCAGGGCAGCATTTCGCTGGTCTTGTTGTTCACCAGATCGCCCGTAAAAAAGATCACATCGCTTTTCTGGCGGTTGATCAGGTCTACCCCGTATTCGATCTTGGCACGGTTGTCGAAGCTGCCGCTGTGGATATCCGAAACCTGCGTTATCCTGTAGTTGTGGAACCCTTCGGGCAGGTCTTTGAATTCGAGGTAATAGCGCAAGACCCTGAAGTCGTATTTCCCCCGGTACATGCCGTAGAGCAGGGCCCCGAAAGGCAGGGAGGCAATGCCCAGGGCGATCAGGCTCAGAAACCGGCGCCGCCCCGGGATGCTGAATTCGCCCGAGCCCCCGAAAACTTTGTGGTAAGTAGCTACCAGCAAACGGTAAAGATCTTCCGAAAAGAGAAAAAAGATGGTGATGAGGTTAAAGGTGAGCACCGCCAGCAAAAAGCCGAAGGCATAGCTTTTGGGCCGGCTCAGCACGCGTCCGGGGTCTTCCCCCCAGGTAAACTGGTACACGAAATTTCCCAGCACCACCAGAGCCAGGGCAATATAGAGGTAGTGCACCCAGGGAAAGCGCGTTCCGGAACGCAAAGCCTGGAGCGTATACAGGCACATGGCCAGGTAGACGATGATGAAAAGCAGCCAGCGAAGCATGGGGATTTTTTACAAATATACCCCTTTTTTGAAGTGGATATACCTAAAGGCCGCCCTCCTTCAAACGAAGGATCACGGCCGAAACAATGCCCGGGTCGGTGTACAGGGGCCGGCCTTCCCGAAGCAGGGAGGGGGTATTCATAGGCAGTCCGGCATACGGTTCGTCAGCGGAAGGCCTGGGGACCCCTGAAAGGTGAATGGCCGCAAAGCCCGCCTGCCTGAACCGGGCGGCGTTTCCGGCATGTATGCCCCCGCCGGGCATGAGCCTGCAGCGGCGCGAAAGGCCGTGGAGCCGCTCCAGAAGGGGCAGCCCCGAAACCGCATCGGGGGCCTGTCCGCTGCTCAGGATGGTATCGACCCCCAGGGCCTCGAGCGCTTCAAGAGCAGCCACTGGGTCGGGGCAGCGGTCAAAGGCGCGGTGGAAGGTGAAATGGCACGAACCGGCAGCCTCCCTGAGCCGCGCCGTGGCCTCGACATCGACCTGCCGGTCTTCGTCCAGGCATCCGCTCACGATGCCCGCAAAGCCCAGGGAGACGCACTGTTTGATATCACCGAGCATGCACCCGAACTCTGCCTCAGAATAAAGGAAATCCCCGCTGCGGGGCCTGATGAGCACATGCACGGGGATGCGGATATGCTCGCGCACCCATTCCAGGACACCCCGGGAAGGGGTAACGCCCCCCACGGCCAGTTCACTGCACAACTCGATGCGGTCGGCCCCCGCCTGTTCGGCGGCCCGGGCCGAATCGGGCGAATTGGCACAGACTTCTACCAGCATAATGTGTATCTTTAGGTCCCTAAAATAAACCCTTCCCATCATGCATCGAAGAAAATTCCTCAGAAATTCCTCCCTGGGCTCGGCCGGCCTGCTGGGGGCCTCTGCCCTTTATGCCTGCAAAGAATCCAGCCCCCAGGACCAGCCTGCCGGCGAGGTGGCAAACGCCGGGCCGGTGGCAGTCTGCACCTGGGATTTCAGCAATGCCTCGGCCAGGGCCTGGTCGGTGCTCCAGCCCGGGGGAAGTGCCCTCGATGCGGCAGAGGCCGGGGTGATGGTCGAAGAGGCCGACCCGAACAACCAGACCGTGGGCCTGGGCGGGCGCCCCGACCGGGACGGGCATGTGACCCTTGACGCCTGCATCATGGACCCGGAGGGCCGCTGCGGGGCGGTGATGGCCCTGGAAGGCTTCCTGCACCCGGTTTCGGTGGCCCGCAAAGTGATGGAAGAGACCCCCCACGTCATCCTGGTTGGGGAGGGGGCTGCCCGGTTTGCCCTGGAACAGGGATTTGAAAAAATCGACCTCCTCACCGAAGCTTCCCGCAAGGAATGGGAAGAATGGCAGAAGGAAGCCGAATACAAACCCATCATCAACATCGAGAACCACGATACGATCGGGATGATCACCCTCGATGCGAATGGCCGGATGGCCGGGGCGTGCACCACCAGCGGGCTGGCGTACAAGATGCGCGGGCGGGTCGGTGATTCGCCGGTGATCGGGGCGGGCCTCTACGTCGACGACGAGGTGGGGGGTGCCGCCGCTACCGGCCTGGGCGAAGAAGTGGTGCGCACCGTGGGGAGCTTTCTGATCGTGGAGCTGATGCGCCAGGGCCTGAGCCCGCAGCAGGCCTGCGAGGAAGGGGTGCGCCGCATCATGAAGAAAAACCAGGGCCGCACCGATTTCCAGATCGGGTTTGTGGCCCTGAACAAAAAAGGGGAAAGCGGGGCCTATTGCATCCACCCCGGTTTCAGCTACCGGCGCTACGACGGTGCCGGGCACCGGAACGTACCCTCGGAGAGTTACCTGAAATCCTGAGAATCTCACTAGCTTTGGAAGCTGCCTAACAAGCCTGACATGTCCGAAAAAAAACGCCTCTTTCTGTTAGATGCCTACGCGCTGGTCTTCAGGGGGTATTACGCCCTGATCAAAAACCCCAGCATCAACTCCAAGGGCATGGACACCTCGGCCATCATGGGGTTCATGAATTCCCTGTTCGACGTGATCAGGCGCGAGAAACCCGACCACCTGGCCGTGTGCTTCGACAAGGACGGAAGTACCGAGCGGACAGAGCTCTTCCCCGAGTACAAGGCCCACCGTGACGAAACCCCCGACGCCATCAGGGTGGCCATCCCCTGGATCCAGAAGATCCTGAAGGCCATGCACATTCCGGTGATCGAGCTGTCGGGGCTCGAGGCCGACGACATCATCGGCACCCTGGCGCGCCAGGCCGAAGACCAGGGGTACCTGGTCTATATGGTAACCCCAGACAAGGACTTCGGGCAACTGGTCACCGAACACACCTTTATGTACCGCCCTTCGCGCATGGGGAACGGGATTGAGATCTGGGGCATTCCCGAGGTGCAGAAACGCTTCGGGGTGGAGCGGCCCGAACAGGTGATCGACTACCTGGGCATGATGGGCGACAGCAGCGACAACATCCCCGGCTTCCCGGGGGTGGGAGAGAAAACCGCCCAGAAGCTGATCGCCGAATTTGGCACCATGGAAAACCTGCTGGCCAATACCGACAAGCTCAAGGGCAAGCTCAAAGAAACCATCGAGACCCATGCCGAGCTGGGCAAGCTGTCGAAGAAACTGGCCACCATCTGCACCGATTGCGAGGTCACCTTTGACGAGCACGATTTTGAGATGAGCGTGCCCGACAGCCAGCAGGTGCAGGAAATCTTCGAAGAACTGGAGTTCCGCCGGCTCAAGGAACAGTTCCTGAAGCTTTTCTCGGGCGAAGCAGAAACCCCCACCCAGGTTACCAGCACCGAAACGGCCCGGCAGTTGGCCCGGGTGGCCGGCAGCGGGCAGTTCTCCCTTTTTGGGGAGGAAGGGGGCGATGCGGGCGAAATCAAAGAATACTCCGGGCGGAAGAACATAAAGGAGGTGTCGCACCTGTACCAGGCCCTGACCTCCCCCCTCTCCCGGCAGCTTTTCCTGAAGAGCCTGCTGGGCCAGTCACGGGTCTGTTTTGATACCGAGACCACTTCGCTCGACCCCCTCGAGGCTGAGCTGGTCGGCATCGCCTTCAGCTGGGAAACCCATAAGGGGTATTACCTGCCCATCCCGGAAAAACGGGAGGAAGCCCTCAAGCTGCTCGAAGAACTCAAGCCCTTCTTTGAATCGGAAACCATCGAGAAAGTGGGCCAGAACCTCAAATACGACATCAAGGTGCTCCGCACCTACGGCATGGAGGTGAAGGGCCCCCTTTTCGACACCATGCTCGCCCATTACCTGATCAACCCCGACATGCGGCACAATATGGATGTGCTGGCCGAGACCTACCTGAACTACAGCCCGGTGCCCATCAGCGACCTGATCGGCAAGAAGGGCAAGAACCAGCTGAGCATGCGCGAGGTGCCGCTTGAGGAGCAGACCGAATACGCCGTGGAAGATGCCGACATCACCCTGCAGCTGGCAGGGCATTTCGGGCCGGAATTGAAACAGACCGGCACGGAATCCCTTTTTACGGAACTCGAGATCCCGCTGCTCAGGGTGTTGGCCGACATGGAGCTGGAGGGCATCAACCTCGACTCGGCCTTCCTGAAAAAACTCTCAAAGGAGATGGAAGGCGATATCCAAAAGCTGGAGGCTGAGATCTACGAGCAGGCCGGCGAAACCTTCAACATCGCCTCGCCCAAACAGTTGGGCGACATCCTCTACGAAAAGCTGAAGCTGGTCGACAAGCCCAAAAAGACCCGCACCGGCCAGTATTCCACGGCCGAGGAGGTGCTCTCGGGCCTGGTAAAGGAACACCCCATTGTGCGCATGGTGCTCGAATACCGCGGCCTGACCAAGCTGAAAAGCACGTATGTGGATGCCCTGCCCGGGCAGGTGGCCCCTTCCACAGGCAGGGTGCATACCGATTATATGCAGACGGTGGCGGCCACCGGGCGCCTGAGCAGCAACAACCCGAACCTGCAGAACATCCCCATCCGCACCGCGCGGGGGCGGGAAATCCGAAAAGCCTTCATTCCGCGCGACAAAAATTACCTGCTCCTCTCGGCCGACTACTCGCAGATCGAGCTGCGGGTCATCGCTGCCCTGAGCCAGGAAGATACCATGATCGAATCGTTCAAACGGGGCGAGGATATCCACGCCTCCACGGCGGCCAGGGTTTTCCAGGTACCCCTTGAGGAAGTGACCCGCGAGCAGCGCTCCAACGCCAAGACCGTGAATTTCGGGATCATTTACGGGGTGTCTGCCTTCGGCCTGAGCAACCAGACCGAGCTGAGCCGCAGCGAGGCCCGGGAGCTGATCGACACCTATTACAAGACCTACCCCAAGCTGCGCAGCTACATCGACAATCAGATCGCCTTCGCCCGCGAACACGGCTATGTGCAGACCGTGCTGGGGCGCAGGCGCTACCTGAAAGACATCAACGGCAGCAATGCCGTAGTCAGGGGTGCCGCCGAGCGCAACGCCGTGAACGCCCCCATACAGGGAAGCGCCGCCGACATCATCAAGGTGGCCATGATACGCATCCACCAGAAATTGAGGGAGGGCGATTTCCGCACCCGCATGCTGCTGCAGGTGCACGACGAACTGGTCTTCGACGTCTACAAGCCTGAGCTCGAGGCCGTCAGCCAGCTCATCAGACACGAGATGGAGCACGCCTATAAGCTGGCCGTGCCGCTGGTGGTCGACATCGGGGTGGGAGACAACTGGCTCGAGGCGCATTGAGAAATCCATCGCCGGGCCGGCAGGCGCAAAAAAGATGTGATTCTTGAAAAAATATTGCCGGGCAGTCGTTTGTAATTCAACTTAATAATCTTACATTTGCAGCCCGTTATTCGGGATTGAAGTGTTTAATGATTAAAAAAACGAGTAGTGGATACACTGAGCTACAAGACAATATCCGCCAATAAAAAAACGGTAAACAAGGAGTGGTTGCTGGTTGATGCTGAGGGACAGCCCCTGGGCCGCCTCGCTTCCAAAGTTGCCAAGATCCTGCGCGGGAAATACAAGCCGGAATTTACCCCCCACGTAGATTGCGGCGACAACGTGGTGATCATCAATGCGGACAAGGTTGCCCTGAGCGGCAATAAGCTTGACGACAAAAAGTACATCCGGTACACCGGGTACCCGGGCGGACAGCGCGTGCAGACAGCCCGCGAGCTGCTTGACAAAAAACCGGAAGCCCTTGTTGAAAAAGCCGTGAAGGGCATGCTTCCCAAGAACAAACTGGGTGCCGATCTCTTCCGGAACCTGCGGGTATACGCCGGCACCGAGCACGGGCAGGAAGCTCAGAAACCGAAGGCTATCAATTTAAACGACCTTAAGTAATGGACGTAATACACAAAATCGGAAGAAGAAAAACAGCCGTTGCCCGGGTGTACCTCTCCTCTGGGAAAGGAAACATCACCATCAACAAGCGCGACATTGCAGACTACTTTCCGACTGCCACACTTCAATACAAGGTGAAGCAACCCTTCACCCTGACCGATAACGATAATAACTTCGACGTAATGGTGAAAGTTTACGGCGGAGGCATTACCGGACAGGCCGAAGCCGTCCGCCTGGCCCTTTCCAGAGCCCTCTGTGAACTGGATCAGGAAAACCGCGGGGTGCTGAAACCCGAAGGGCTGCTTACCCGCGACCCGAGAATGGTGGAGCGCAAGAAATACGGACAGAAAAAAGCCCGTAAGAAATTCCAGTTCTCCAAGCGTTAAGAAAAATTGTTCCCCTGCCCTTTGGCAGGGGAATCCTATTTATTGTTTGTCAAAAGCTGCCCCTGGCAGCGCATTGTTAACCAAGTTCCTTGAAACGATCTCTCCGGAGAGACTAGTATTGATCCTGAAGCCCGCCAAACGGGTGATTCAGGCTCCCATTTAGTTTAGCATCTAAATGGCAGAGGCACGTTCCGGCACATCGGCCGGCACAACCACTTTGCCATTGCTCCTTCAAAGAACGTAAACTAAAGTTTAAAAATGGCTGCAAAAGCTGAAGTTAAAAACCTGCTCGAGGCCGGGGTGCATTTTGGCCACCTCACCCGCAAATGGAACCCCAACATGGCTCCCTACATCTTCATGGAGCGCAACGGGATCCACGTCATCAACCTGTACAAGACCGTCGCAAAACTGGACGAAGCCTGTGAAGCGCTGAAGAAGATCTCCGCCTCAGGCCGCAAGATCCTCTTTGTGGCAACCAAGAAACAAGCCAAGGACATCGTTGCCCAAAAAGTGTCCGAAATCAACATGCCCTACATCACCGAGCGCTGGCCCGGGGGGATGCTTACCAACTTCGTGACCATCCGCAAGGCGGTCAAGAAGATGACCTCCATCGACCGCATGAAGAAAGACGGCACCTTCGACACCCTTTCCAAGAAAGAGCGCCTGCAGGTAGAGCGCCTTCGCGCCAAACTGGAAAAGAACCTGGGTTCCATCGCCGATATGACCCGCCTTCCGGGCGCCCTGTTCATCGTAGATACCATGCGTGAGCACATCGCCGTGAAGGAAGCCCAGAAACTCAACATCCCGATCTTCGCCATGGTCGACACCAACTCAGACCCGCGGCCGATCGACTTCGTGATCCCCGCCAACGATGACGCCTCCAAGTCCATTGATATCATCATGGACTTCGTGACCAAGGCCGTTGCCGAAGGACTGGTTGAGCGTAAATCAGACAAGGCCGCCGACCGGGAAGGAGACGAGGAAGACACCCTGGTAGAGGAAGTGTACGAAGAGGAAGTGGAAGCCGGGTACGACGAGGAAGAAGGCGATGAAGAAGAAGCAGTTGCCGGGGCAGATATCGCAGAGGATGAGGCAGAGGATGAGCCGGTTGTGATCCCCGCCCCCAAAGCCAAAAAAGTCAGCGCCCAGGACCTGACCAAGATCGAGGGTATCGGCCCCAAGGCCGCTGAAGCCCTGATCAAAGCCGGGATTGGCACCTACGCCGCGCTGGCCGATGCAACTCCTGAACAAATCAAGGAAATCCTGACCGAAGCCAGCTCACGCATGGCCCACCTCGACCCGACTTCCTGGCCCAAGCAGGCCGTAATGGCCGCCAGCGGAGAGTGGGAAGCCCTGAAGGAATGGCAGGACAACGTAAAAGGTGGCGTTGAGTAATTTGCGCCGCCCGACATCAATACATCTTTAATAAACGGGATGCCGCCGGCATCTCACAAATACAACGAAAAATGGCAAATATTACCGCCGCAGACGTTAATCAATTACGAAAACTTACAGGAGCCGGGATGATGGACTGCAAAAAAGCCCTGGTGGAAGCCGAGGGCGATTTTGACAAGGCCATCGAGATCCTCCGCAAAAAAGGCCAGAAGGTAGCCGCCAACCGGGCCGACCGCGAGTCATCCGAAGGGGCTGCCATCGCCAGGGTGAACGACAGCCAGACCCAGGGGGTCATCATTTCCCTGAACTGTGAGACTGATTTCGTCGCCAAGAACGAGAGTTTTGTGACCCTGGCCAACCAACTGGCCGAACTGGCCCTTTCATACGACAGCAAGGAGGCCTTTTTGGCCGCCGGTTTCAATGGCATTACCGTACAGGAGAAGCTTATGGAGCAAACCGGGGTGATTGGCGAAAAGATCGAGATCGGCGGGTTCCGCAAGCTGAGCGCTCCTTTTGTGGGGTCGTATATCCACGCCGGGAACAAGATCGCTACCCTGGTGGGGCTATCTGCCAAGGTTGAAGGTGCCGCCGCCGTGGCCAAGGATGTGGCCATGCAGGCTGCAGCCATGAACCCGGTAGCCCTTGATGAAGCCTCTGTGGACCAGTCCATCATCGACAAGGAGATCGAGATCGCCAAAGACCAGCTGCGCCAGGAAGGCAAGCCCGAGGCCATGCTCGACCAGATCGCCAAAGGCAAGCTCAACCGCTTCTTTAAAGACAACACCCTGGTGAACCAGGATTTTATCAAAGACAGCAAGATGAGCGTGGACCAGTACGTGAAATCGGTCGACAAAAACCTGTCGGTAACCGGCTTCGCGCGGGTGGCCCTCGGATAAAACTCCGCATGGATACAAGAAAAAAGCCCCCTGCATGCAGGGGGCTTTTTTTATGCCTGTGCCAGAAAGGGCCCTGGGGCCTATCCTTTCAGCCAGGCCTGGCGCAGGCGCAATTGGGCTTCGCTGGCATCCGGGTCGGAGGCAATGCGGGTCTGCAGGTACGTGGGCTTGCCGGCCCTGCCCTGCAGGGTTAGGGTCTGCCCATCGCGTTCCACCACCATGGTAACTTCGGTTTCCGGCGTCCAGGCGAAGCTCTGCCCGATGATCATCCGGATGCCCTCGAGGGTGATGTCGGTGCCGTTGATCTGCCTGATCACATCCCCTCCCCGGGCCCCCAGGCCCTGGAAGAAGGTGTTCAGGGGAATCCCCTCGCGCACGAAGATGATATCGGTGTCTGCCGGGTCTACGTCTATGAAAGGGATCTGGTTTTCCAGGTCGGTCAGGAAATACCCGCTTTCGACCTCTACCTCGCCCAGGGTGAGGCCCACCCTGGCCAGGGTGGCCCCGTAGTCGATCGGGGTGCTCCCGTTTACGTGGGTATCGAAAAACTCACCGATCTCAGGGTAGGTCATGGCCACGATCTCGCCGATCAGGGCATCGTCTTTGAAGGGAGTATTTGAGTCGTATTTGGCCGAGAGTTCGCGCATCAGGTCGAGTACCCCGTAGCTGCCCCCGCTGAGCTCGCGCAGCCTTATGTCGAGGGCCATGTTGATCAGCGCCCCCTTTTCATACACATTGGCGTACTCGTCTGCGTAGGGCTCTTTCAACACATGCTCGCTCATCTCGGTGAAGGAGAGGCTGTCGTTGTACCGGCTCGCATTCATGATCTTGGTATACATGCGCCTGTAAAAGTCAGCCTCGTCGATCAGGCCTTCCTTTACCTGGAAGAGGTTGGCAAAATATTCGGTCGTGCCCTCGTACATCCAGAGGTGGCGCGACATTTTGGGGTCGTTGTAGTCGAAATACTGTATCTCCTCCGAATGCACGTTGAGGGGGGTTACCGTGTGGAAGAATTCGTGCGAGACCACATCGATCATGGACTCTTCGAGTTGGGGGGCCGGCATTTGTTCGGGAAACACCACCACGGTAGAGGTATGGTGTTCCAGGGCCCCGAAGCCATAGGCATCGTTGTCCATGGTGGAGAGGTACACCAGTATCGTGTAGCTTTTGGTGCCGCTGATCGGCCCCAGAAAGGCCTTTTGCGCCTGCATCATGCGCTGCATGGCCGGCTTCAGGTCTGCTGCCGAATAGGTGCCGTTGGGCGAATAAACGCTGAGGTATACGGTGATGTCGCCCACCTGGAACGATTCAGGGGCCGAGGCCGTGAACTGTATCGGGTTGTCGATCACTTCGAAATAGCGCCGCGCCCTGAACAGGTATGTTTCGTCCGCGTTCTTCCCCCAGGGGAGGGAGGTTGCCGGATAGAGGTTCCCGGGGGCTGAAATGGTGATTTCATAGGGTCGTTCCTTCAGGCCCTGGAAATACCCCACAAAACCGTGCAGGTTGAGCACGAAGTTCTTCCCGGCCAGAATGTTGGTGCCTGCCGGAGAAAACGGGGCGTCGTCGCCACTGCCTTCCGTATCGTAGGAATCGTTGACCGCATAGCCCACCCGGTCGAGGCTGGCACCCTGGGCAATGACCCAGGTGTTATCCCCCTCACGCTGTACGGGCAGCTCGGCACCCCGGTAATCATACGCCTTAAAATCTTCCACATAGCGGCCGTAATTGTCTTCGCTGTAGGTGCCCGGCACGGTTTTCGGGATGAAAAAACGCACCGGCCCTTCCGGGAACGCCCCCGGATCGAGGGTTACCCGTACCCGGTCGTCAGGCACGTTTACCAGGTCCATCGCAACCTTTACGTTGGTTTCGGTGGCAGAAGGAAGGCTGCGGGAAGCACCGCAACCGGCCAGGACCCCTGCCAGAAACAGGGGAAAGAGCAGTCTTCTCATGAATAATGATTCTTTTCACAAGATTACCGATTTTAACCGTGCGCACAGCCCGATTTTAGATTTATTTGACAGTTTTCCCGCCCAGTGGTGCCAATGGCTGTCTCATTATTTTGCTTATTTTTGTGCCAAAATATTCAGGTCTCATGAAGTACAAGCGGATCCTTCTCAAACTGAGCGGCGAGGCCCTGATGGGCGACCGGAATTACGGGATCGACCCGCGCCGCCTGGAGCTCTACGCGGAAGAAATCAAGGCCGTGGTGGGGCAGGGCGTCGAAGTGGCCATCGTGATCGGGGGAGGAAACATCTTCAGGGGTGTGGCCGGAGCCAGCAACGGCATGGACCGGGTGCAGGGCGACCACATGGGCATGCTGGCCACCATCATCAATGGCCTGGCCCTGCAATCAGCCCTTGAGAATATCGGCCTTGACACCCGCCTGCAGTCTGCCATCAAGATCAATGAAGTGGCCGAGCCCTTCATCAGGCGCAGGGCCATGCGGCACCTGGAAAAAGGACGGGTGGTGATCTTCGGCGGGGGCACCGGCAACCCCTATTTTACGACAGATTCAGCCGCCGTGCTCCGCGCCATCGAAATCGAGGCCGATGTGATTCTGAAAGGCACCCGGGTAGACGGGATCTACAGCAGCGATCCTGAAAAGGACAAGTCTGCCATCAAATTCGACACCATCAGTTTCAAGGATGTCCTGAGCCGGGGCCTGAAGGTCATGGATACCACGGCCTTTACCCTGAGCCAGGAAAACGAGTTGCCCATTGTGGTTTTTGACATGAACAAGAAAGGGAACCTGCTGAAGATCGTCTCAGGAGAACCTATAGGCACAGTGGTCAACCTGTAAATTAGAACCCAAACATAATTCTTCCCACCGTTTAAGTTAGACAGGCATGAACGAAGAAGTAAATTTTGTCATCGAAGCCACCCAAGACAGCATGGACAAGGCTATCGCACACCTCGAGAAGGAACTGGTAAAGATCCGGGCCGGCAAGGCCAGCCCCGCCATGCTCTCTTCCGTAATGGTGGAGTATTACGGGAGCATGACCCCCCTCTCACAGGTTTCCAATGTCAATACCCCCGATGCCCGCACCATTTCAGTGCAGCCCTGGGAAAAGAACATGATCCCCGAAATTGAAAATGCCATCATGAATGCCAACCTCGGGTTCAACCCGATGAACAACGGCGAAATGGTCATCATCAACGTACCCCCCCTGACCGAAGAACGCCGCAAGCAACTGGTCAAACAGGCCAAGGCCGAGGCCGAGGAAGCCAAGGTGAGCGTCCGGGCTGCACGGCAGGAAGCCAACAAGGAGATCAAGCACCTGGAGATATCCGAAGACCTGGCCAAGAATGCCGAGATCGACATTCAGGAGCTCACCGACGCCTACGTCAAAAAGGTAGACAAGATTCTGGAGGTAAAGGAGGCCGAAATCATGAAGGTGTAAGCCCCCCTCCCATGTTGAACTGCCTCCCACCCGGGAGGCTTTTTTTTAGGCCCCTTCGCGGGCTGCATACCAGATCAGCACCGCTGCAACCAGGGCCAGGCAACAGAGTACGATCAGCAGGCGATAGGCCCGTCGGGCCGCTTTCCGGTATTTTTTATGAGCAAGGTTCACAGGGTATGGGGCTTTTTCTTGGCCAAATTTAGGGAAGTAGCGCAGATACCGGGTATTTTTGGGAACAGTGGGGATGATTTTCTACCTTTGCCGCCGAATCCAGCGCGATGGTAGCAAAACTGACACAGGGATTTTGGGCCAGGGCGGCGCGGATCATCCTCCGCAACCGGATCCTGATCTTGCTGGGCATCGCAGCCGCGACGGTCTTGCTGGCCACCCAGTGGAAGTACATGCAGTTTTCGAGCACGGAGGCGAACCTGCTTCCCGACGACCACCCGGCCAATCTCCAGTACAACGCCTTCCTCGACGAATTCGGGGAAGAGGGCAACACCATCGTGCTGGCCGTACGCGATTCGGCCCTTTTCCGCCCGGAAACCTTCAACCGATGGAATGTACTGAATGAACAGCTCGAGGCAGCCCCGGAGGTATCTTTCGTGCTTTCGAGCGATAACCTTCGCAAGCTGGTCAAGAACGATTCCCTCCAGGAATTCGAGCTTACTCCCTGGCTGCCGGGGGCCGTGGAGCGCCAGAGCCAGCTCGACAGCCTGCTCGACGAGCTCTTTACACGCCTGCCCTTCTACGACAAGATCCTCTTCAACGCCGACAGCAAGACCCTGCAAACCGTGGTGTACCTCGACCAGGACCTGGTCAATACCACCGTGCGCAAAGACTTTGTGCTGAACGACCTGCAGAACCTGGTGGCCGATTTCGAGCGGGAAACCGGCCTGGACGTCCGCATTTCGGGCATGCCCTACATAAGGACCCTGAATTCCAAGAACATCATAGACGAAATCGGGATGTTCATCACGGGCGCCCTGGTCGTGACCTCGCTGATCTTCTTTTTCTTTTTCCGTTCGTTCCGGGCGACCTTTATTTCGATCTGCGTCGTGATCATAGGCGTGATGTGGGCCTTCGGCACCCTGGGCCTGCTCCGGTATGAGATTACCATCCTCACGGCCCTGATCCCCCCGGTGATCATCGTGATCGGCATTCCCAACTGCATTTTCCTGATCAATAAATACCAGCAGGAAGTAAACAAGCACGGGAACCAGGCGCTTTCGCTCCAACGCGTCATTTCGCGGATCGGCAACGCCACCCTGATGACCAACGTAACCACGGCCTCGGGCTTTGCCACCTTCATCATCACCGACAGCAAGCTGCTCACTGAATTTGGCATCGTGGCCTCCCTCAACATACTGGGGATCTTCGTGCTTTCCCTGCTGATCATCCCCATTGTATACAGCTTTATGGCGGTGCCCAAGACCAAGCACCTGAAGCACCTGAACAAACGCTGGATCGGGACCTTTGTGAGCTGGATGGAACGCATCGTGCGCAACCACCGGATCGCAGTCTACCTGGTTTCCGTCGGGGTGCTGGTGGCCAGCATCATTGGCATGTACCAGATCCGCATTTCAGGGAGTCCGATCGAAGACATGCCCAAAAAAGCAGGCTTTTTCAGGGATATCCGCTTTTTTGAATCGGAGTTCGACGGCATCATGCCCGTAGAGGTGGTGATCGACACCCGCCAGCGCAACGGGGTGCTGAAGCTGCCCACCCTGCGCCGCATGGACGAGCTGGCCCAATTTATAGAGGAAACCCCGGAGCTCTCCAGGCCCATCTCGGTGGTGAACCTGGTGAAATACGCCAAACAGGCCTACTACAATGGCCTGCCCAAGTACTACCAGCTTCCGACCAATCAGGAGAGCACCTTCATCCTTGACCTGGCGCGCAAATCAGACGGGAATTCGAACCTGCTGGGCAGTTTTGTGGACTCCACCGGGCAGGTGGCCCGCATCACCACCTACATGCGCGACATGCCCACCGAACGCATGGAGGAAATCGAGGCCGAGTTGCTCGAGGAAATCGCAAAGGTCTTCCCCCCTGACCGCTATGACGTCTTTCTGACCGGAAGGGCCCTGCTCTTTCTCAAGGGCACCAAATACCTGGTTCGCAACCTGGTGCTTTCGCTGGCGTTGGCCATCGGCCTGATTGCCCTTTTCATGGCCTACCTGTTCCGCTCCTTCCGCATGATCGTGATATCCCTGGTCCCCAACCTGCTTCCCCTGATCATCACGGCCGGGATCATGGGGTACCTCGGGGTTCCGATCAAGCCTTCGACCATCCTGGTCTTCAGCATCGCCTTTGGCATCTCGGTAGACGACACCATACACTTTCTTGCGAAATACAGGCAGGAACTGGCCACCCACCACTGGCGGATCAGGCAGTCTGTGTACGCTTCCCTGCGCGAAACCGGGGTGAGCATGTTCTACACCTCCATAGTTTTGTTTTTCGGGTTCTCGGTATTCATCATCTCGAGCTTCGGGGGCACCGTGGCCCTGGGTGCCCTGGTTTCGGCCACCCTGTTGTTCGCCATGCTGTCGAACCTGATTCTGCTGCCTTCCCTCTTGCTTTCCCTTGAGCGCAACATCGCCAACCAGGAGGTGCTCAAAGAACCGCAGATCGACATCCTCACCGAGGAGGAACCGGGCGGAAAAGCCGGGGAAACCCTGGAGTAAGGGCCGATTTTACCGCCCCCTGTACGCTCCAATAATGTATCTTTGCCACTCGAAAACACACATAGCAAGCCGATAGTATGACGTGCATTCAATCCCTTCTCAAAGAACCCAGGCTCTTGCAGGAAGTGACCGTAAGCGGATGGGTCCGTACCTTCCGTTCGAACCGCTTCATTGCCCTCAATGACGGATCTACCCTGCAGAACCTCCAGTGCGTGGTCGACTTTGAACGGATGGACGAAGAGACCCTGAAGCGCATCACCACGGGGGCTGCCCTTCGGGTCACCGGCACCCTGGTCGAGAGCCAGGGCCGCGGGCAATCGCGGGAAATCCAGGTGCGCAACCTGGAGATTTTAGGCGATTCCGACCCGGAAAAGTACCCGATACAGCCCAAGAAGCACTCCATGGAGTTCCTGCGCGAGCAGGCCCACCTGCGCATCCGCACCAATACCTTCAGCGCGGTGATGCGGGTGCGTTCTGCCCTGGCTTTTGCCATACACCAGTATTTCACCTCCCGGGGATTCTATTATTTCCACGCCCCCATCATTACCGGCTCTGACGCCGAAGGGGCCGGGGAAATGTTCAGGGTGAGCACCCTGGATGCCAAAAACCCGCCCCTTACCCCAGACGGGGCCGTCGATTACAAACAGGACTTCTTCGGCAAGGAAACCAACCTGACGGTTTCGGGGCAGCTCGAGGCCGAGGCCTATGCGATGGCCCTGGGGAAGGTCTACACCTTCGGCCCCACCTTCCGGGCCGAAAATTCCAACACCTCGCGCCATTTGGCCGAATTCTGGATGATCGAACCCGAAATGGCCTTTTACGACCTCGACGCCAATATGGACCTGGCCGAAGATTTTATACAGGAAGTGCTGCGGTACGTGCTGGCCAATTGCCAGGAAGACCTGGAATTCCTCGAAAACCGCCTGCTCGACGAGGAAAAGACCAAACCCCAGGCCGAGCGCTCAGGCATGAAACTCACCGAGAAGCTCCGCTTTGTCACTGACCAGCCCTTCCGGCGCGTTACCTACACCGAGGCCATCGAAATTTTGCAGCAAAGCACCCCGAACCGGAAAAAGAAATTCCAGTACCCGGTTGAAGGATGGGGCACCGACCTGCAGAGCGAGCACGAGCGCTACCTGGTAGAAAAGCACTTCCAGAGCCCGGTAATCCTCTTTAACTACCCGGCCCAGATCAAGGCCTTTTACATGCGCCTGAACGAGGACGGCAAGACCGTGCGGGCCATGGATATCCTCTTCCCCGGCATCGGGGAGATCGTGGGCGGGTCGCAACGGGAAGAGCGCCTCGACGTACTCCGGCAAAAAATGGAGCAGCTGGGCGTGGAGGAAAAGGAACTGTGGTGGTACCTCGACCTGCGCCGCTTCGGCACGGCCGTGCACAGCGGCTTTGGCCTGGGCTTTGAGCGGTTGGTGCAGTTTGCCACGGGCATGGGAAACATCCGAGACGTGATCCCATTTCCGCGTACGCCCCAAAACGCAGAATTTTAAGCCGAATTCCGTAATTTTATAGGAAACCTTCGGGGCCGGGAGGCCCGCATTGCCACATGCTGAAACAACACCTCCAACTGAAGCTCTCCCAAAAGCTGTCGCCTCAGCAGATCCAGCTCATGAAGCTGATCCAGCTGCCCACCCAGGCATTCGAGCAGCGGATCAAGCAGGAGCTGGAAGAGAACCCCGCCCTGGAATCGGGAAAGGAAGAGGCTTCGGGCCTGGAGGATGAGTACCAGGAAGCCTATGAAGGGGAAGACGACAGCGAGCATATCGACGCAGACGACATCAACCTCGATGAGTACCTGGGCGATGACGAGATTCCTGATTACCTGACCCGCACCCAGAACTACGGGGATGACGAGGAAGAAAAACAGGTGCCCTATGCAGCCGGCATCTCCTTTACCCAGTACCTGCTCGGCCAGCTCAATACCGAATACCTCGACGAGGAGGAATGGGCCATTGCCGAGTACCTTATCGGGAGCGTGGATGAAAGCGGCTACATTCGGCGGTCGATCCCCGATGTGATGGACGACCTGGCCTTTACGCAGAATGTCTACACCGACGAGGAAACCATTTTGAAGGTACTGCGCAAGGTGCAGCAGCTCGACCCCCCAGGGGTCGGGGCGCGCACCCTTGACGAATGCCTGTTGCTGCAACTGGAGCGCAAGGAACCCACCCCGGCCGTGGAGCTGGCCAGGGAGATCCTGCGTAAATCCTTCGAGCAGTTTACCAAGAAGCACTACAAAAAACTCCAACAGAAATACGATATCAGCGAAGAGCAGCTGCGGGCAGCCATAGCCGAAATCGAGAAGCTGAACCCCAAGCCGGGAGGCTCCTACTCCGGCGGCAACAAGCTGGTGGAACACGTGGTGCCCGACTTTACCATCCGCATCGTGGAAGGGGAGCTGGAACTGACCCTCAACAGCCGGAATGCGCCGGAACTGCATGTGTCGCGCGAATACAGCAATATGCTGGCCGGGTACAAGAACGCCCGCGAAAAGTCGAAGGAGCAAAAGGACGCCGTGCTTTTTATCAAGCAGAAGCTCGATGCGGCGAAATGGTTCATCGACGCCATCAAACAGCGGCAGCAGACCCTGTACGTGACCATGAACGCCATTATGAACTACCAGCGGGAGTATTTCCTCACGGGGGACGAGCGCAACCTCAAACCCATGATCCTGAAAGACATCGCCGACCAGATTGGGATGGACGTCTCCACGGTTTCGCGTGTGGCCAACAGCAAATACGTCGACACGCCCTATGGCACCCGGCTGATCAAGGACTACTTTTCGGAAGCGGTCAAGAACGTAGAGGGTGAAGATGTGTCTACCAAGGAAATCAAGAAGATCCTGGAAACCGTGATCGGGGAAGAAGACAAGCGCAAGCCCCTCACCGACGACAAGCTTGCCCGGATCCTCAAAGACCAGGGTTACCCCATTGCCCGCCGCACCGTTGCCAAATACAGGGAGCAACTGGGCATTCCGGTGGCCCGCCTTCGCAAGGAGATATGATGCGCCTCTACAGCCAGGTCGTCACCTACCTTTTCCATCCGGTGCTCATCCCGCTGTACGGCACGCTGTTCTATTTCAGGGTGACCCCCAAGTACAGCCCCCTGGAAATGCAGAGCGGCAATGTACTGCCCGTCTTTATCCTCACCGTTATCATCCCCATCATAAGCCTGCTGATTCTGCGCAACCTGAAAGTGATGAAATCGGCCCTGATGCTGAATGCCGAAGAAAGGGTATACCCCCTGCTTATCTTCCTGGCCTTATTGCTCATGATCCTTTTCCGGGTGATCCCAAACAACTACAGCGCCGAGCTCTATTACTATTTCCTGGGCCTGGTCATCGCCACAACGGCCTGCCTTATCCTGGCCCTTTTTGGCAAGGTCATAAGCCTGCATATGGTCGGGATGGGCTGCCTGCTCATGTTTCTGGTGTCACTGAGCATCCATTTCGAGAAGAACATCGTTGTGGCCATCAGCGCCTGTACGCTTTGCTCGGGCCTGGTCGGAACAGCGCGGCTCTACCTGCGGGCCCATGGCCGCGCCGCGGTTTTTGCGGGCTGGCTGGCCGGGATGGTCGCTCAGTTGCTATTGGTGCGGTTTTGGTTGTAGGGAGGCCGGGCGGGGCCCCTTCCCCGCCCATAGGTGAAAGATCGCCTTAGGGCCCGCAATTTCCTGGCAGGAAGAATGGCCTGCCTCCGAATTGGCTGGGGGCACCCCAAAATAAACAGGGCACGCCCTTTGGCTACAGGAAATAAAAGATGAGGCCCAGCCGCAGCGGAGACATGCCGAGCGCTTCGCCATCAGGTCCGATTACCCCGTCTTCGAACAAGTCATTCAGGCCGTAGTACACATGAAGGTTCAGGGCGTTATACCCTACACTCAGGGTGAGGCCATACTGGAAATTCCGGGTATCGGTATTGTAAAAGGTATCCTTGAAGGCATCGGCAACATATTTGGATCGGGAGCCGACAATATAGCCCAGCTTCATGCCAGCGTAGATGCGCCAGAATGAGAAATCGGTCGCGTTGGAATTGCGCCAGCGGAGTTCGATGGGCAGTTCGAGCAGGTGGGTCTCCAGCTTGTTGCGCTTGTAAGAGGCGTCAGGCCCCGGAATGATGTATTGAATATCATCGCCACCCTGTATGGCCCGCAGGTTGGAATAATAAGAATTGACGGCATAGCCCAACCCTATCCCCACTGCTACGGTACGGGCACGGTTTATGGGCATGTCGCGGATGAAGCCCAGCAGCAGGCCATACGAAAAGCTGCTCTGGGTTACTCCCGGAGGGCGGTCTTGCAGGATATTGTAGGTGATCCCAAGGTAGAACTGGTCTTCCCGATACAGGGAATCGACTGGCCTGGAAGCCTCTGCCGGGGCATCGGCCTGCTGGGCCCCCACGGCGGAGACCGACAACATCATCCAAAGAAACAAGTAGCTTGCCTTCATGGGTGCAACCTACAAAAAAACGCTTCATTTCTGAAGCGTTTTTCTGAATCCAATTCGGTTTGAAAAAATTATCTCAGGTTCTGGAACGCATCCCCCTCGTAGGTCGTGTAGTTCACCTTGAGGGCATTCACCTTCCTGAGCTCTTGTTTGATGTCAGAAATCAACCCCATGTTGGCATTCTTGTCAACCTTGAGGGCAGTAGTCAGCACATTTTGCAGTTCCTGGGGCTTTTTGGCCCGCTCCTGCAAAATAAAGGACCCGATCTCAGATACATCTGCAAACTTGTCGTTGAGCTGTATCTTTGGCTCTGTTCCGAATGTCTTTTGGTATTGGCTGGTCGGTTTCCCCACGTAGATGTAGATCACGCGGTCTTTCTTTTCCAGCTTTTTGGTTTCCGTGGCATTCGGCAGGGTATTGTCTACCATCAGGGAGCTGTCTTTCATCGTCGTTACCGTCATGAAGAAGAACAGCAGCATGAATACGATATCAGGCAAAGATGCCGTCGACACCGCTGGTAAATCCCCGCTTTTTTTCTTGTTAAACTTGGCCATGTTTTCGTCCTGTTAGTTCGTGGTTGTCTCAGCCTCTGAGAATTTCTGCGGGAAGAGGTCCTGTACTTTCTCTACTTTCTCCTTTAACTCGTCCCGAATTTCTTTGGGGGTTTCCGGATTCAGATACTGGGCTTCCATGTCGGTAAAGTCCTTGCCGTACAGGCGCTGGGCTTCCCGGTTCCGCAGGTCGTTATAGGCCCCTACGATCTCGTTTTGAACCGTGATATAGGTGCCATACTTGGTTTCCCGGTCGTTTTTGAGGGAAATAATGGCCTTGGTCGGGTTGTCAGAAGAACTTTCTTCCCGTTTCCCCTTGCAGTAGTTGCAAGTACCGTCCCCGCCATTATCCAGAAATGCCTTGGCCGCTTCCCGAAGGTCTTTCAGATCCATCAACTCCTCTTCAACAAGCAACTGTCCGTTCTTGTTGATGTTAACCGTGAAGATATTTTTCTGCTTGATTACCACGTCTGTATCAGGCGGTTCGATGGGTGGCAACATACGGTCCAACCCGGCATCCGTCTCGATGGTAGTGGTAACCAGGAAAAAGATCAACAGCAGGAAGGCAATATCCGCCATGGACCCTGCATTCACTTCCGGTGGTGCTCCTCTTCTAGGCATAATTCAATTGATTAATTATTTGTCAACTAACTTCTTTACTCCTCCCCATGCCATGGCGGCCACGGCAATTATAACCAGGATGAAAAACATGTTCAGTCCTGCACCGATATTCTTAACAGTGCTTACGGTTGTCGCAACCCCCCTGCTGGCCATTTCCTCCACGGTTCCGTCATCTCCATTCGAAATGACATATGAGAAGGCTACTACCAAAACCAGGGCAGCGATCACGATCAGTGTCTTTTTCAGGTTCTGAGGATTCGAGAAAAGGTTCTTCATCGCGAATATCAGGCTGAATGCCACCGCTACTGCAAGGAGCAGATATGTGATCATGAACATCCAGTGCATGGATGCACTTTCAACGGCCTCTGCCACGGGCACACTGGTCCCGGGCAGTTGCAACCAGAGAATCACTCCGATCGCTCCCAGTGCTATTAATCCTATTTTTACAATCTTATGCATAATCCAAGGTATTTGGAATCCGACTTACTTCTTGTGATCTACCAGCATATCGATCAGCGAGATCGATGAATCTTCCATATCATTGACAATGCTGTCGATCTTGGCAATGATGTAGTTGTAGAAGATTTGCAGAATGATCGCAGTAATCAGACCGAATACCGTTGTCAAAAGGGCCACCTGGATATCGCCTGCGATCAGGGAGGCACTCAGGTTACCTACCGCGCTGATCTTCTGGAAGGCCTGGATCATACCGATAACCGTTCCCATGAACCCGAGCATGGGCGCCACCGCGATGAAGAGCGAAAGCCAGGAAACGTTCTTCTCAAGCTGGCCCATCTGAACGCCGCCATAAGCAACAACAGCCTTTTCGGCAGACTCGATGCTTTCACCGGCGCGGTCAAGACCCTGGTAGTAGATAGAGGCAACGGGGCCTTTGGTGTTGCGGCACACTTCTTTGGCGGCTTCAATGCCTCCGGAAGAAAGGGCGTCTTCAACCTGTTGCTTCAGTTTGTTGGTGTTGGTGCTGGACATGTTCAGGTAGATGATCCGCTCGATGGCCACAGCCAGACCCAGGATGAGACACAACAATACGATTCCCATGAAGCCGGCGCCCCCTTGAATGAATTGTTCTTTGAGTACCTGGGTAAATCCTCGATCCGCATCAGCGGCACCTGCCTCATCCTGAAGCATGATGGTCGCGGTGGCCAGGGTGGAGGACACATTTGAAACGATTGCGGACGCTTTGGCGCTTACCGTATTTGTACCGAGGACAAATAGCCCAGCCACGGGCAAGAATGAGAATAATTTTTTCATTTTTTTCAAACTTAAATTTAGATTAGTTATTAGGGCTAAAGATAAAAAAAAATTAGAACTAAAAAATTAAAATTAGGAAGCCAAATCTTCGAAAATATCAAAAAATAAAGGCGTTTTCAAGACATTTTTCCATTCGGCCCAAAAATACTTGCGAATATTTCAAAACCGTTGATTGTCTGTCATATCGGGCCTGCCGCGATGCCGCGGCCAACTGCATTGCAATCCCGGGGCACATTTCATTCTTTCAATCCCTGGACCAGCGCCGCCTCACCTTTGCCCGGCCGCGCTAAACTCTTACACCTCGTTTCCGGTGCGAGTCAAGCATGGGAATCAACAATCGGGCGTTGCCATTGCTCCTTCCCAAAACAACTTTTCAACCCGGTCAGGATTAGCGCTTCCTCCGCTTCGCTCGGAAGTCGCTGATCCCTGCACCTCGTTTCCGGTGACGGACAATCTTGGAGATTAAAAATCTAATCCCGATCGCATTCTTTCAACCCTTGGATTAGCGCTGACGCTTCGCGCCCGCGCTGATCCCTGCACCTCGTTTCCGGTGCGAGTCAAGCATGGGAATCAACAATCGGGCGTTGCCCGATTGTATGCTCTCAAATGACAGGGCTTACAAAAGCGAGCTTTTGACGCCCTTTTCATTTGAGAGCATCACCGCCGCTGCGCGGCGGTGATTCCCTTTTGAGCAGAGAGGAAGGGATTCGAACCCTCGATGCACTTTTGGTGCATACACACTTTCCAGGCGTGCGCCTTCGACCACTCGGCCACCTCTCTAAATTCCCTAAAATGGGGTGCCCAAGAAACAAAAAATTTGGGAGTAAATGAAATTTTCGGCGTTTTAAATTAGGACATCTCCCCGCGCAGCGAACTTTCAAATATGGTTTTGAATGACTTGTGGGAAACCCCTTCTCCAAGCAGATACATCAGTTTTGCAAGGGCAGCCTCGGTGGTGATATCCCGGCCGTCTATGAGGGGTATGTCGCGCAGGGCGGAACTGGTCTCATAGTGGCCCATGAGCACGCTGCCGCCCCTGCATTGGGTAACATTGACGATATGCAGGCCGGCATCGACTGCTTCTTTGAGGGCTTGCAGGAGCCAGGGAGAAGTCGGGGCATTCCCGGCGCCGAAAGTTTCCAGGATAAGTGCCCTGAGGCCCGGGCTTTTGAGCAGGTTGCAAACCCATTCCGGGTTCATCCCGGGGAAGAGCTTCAGGATGCCGATGCGGTTGTCGAGCTGGGTATGCAGCTTTAAAGGCCTCGCCGGGTCGGCGGCCCAGAGGTATTCGCGGTGGACGTTCAGGTGCACCCCTGAGGTGGCCAGGGCCGGGTAGTTCGGGGAGTCGAAGGCCTCGAAGTGCTCGGTGTTCATCTTGGAAGTGCGGTTGCCCCGGTAGAGCTTGAACTCGAAATACAGGCATACCTCGCGGACAAGCGGGCGGCCGTTCTCACTCAGGGCCGCCATCTGCACCGAGGTGATCAGGTTCTCCTTGGCATCGGTGCGCAGATCGCCGATGGGGAGCTGCGAACCGGTCAAAACTACGGGCTTGGCAAGGTTTTCGAGCATAAAGCTGAGCGCACTGGCCGTATAGCTCATGGTATCGCTCCCGTGCAGCACCACGAACCCGTCAAATTCGTCGTAGTGGGATGCAATGAGCTGCGCCGTTTCCTGCCAGTGCGGGATATCCATGTTGGAGGAATCGATGGGCTGGCCAAGGGAAACGGAATGGATCCGGCAATCGAGCTGCTGCAACTCGGGGATCTGATCGAGCAGCTGCCCGAAGTCGAAGGGCTTCAGCGCCCCGGACTTGTAATCGCGGAACATGCCGATGGTGCCCCCGGTGTAGATCAGCAATATGTTTGGTTTCACGTTACTCACAACTCCCTTTGATTTTCATTCAGCAACCAAATACCTCCTTCGAATTGGCCGTCGTTGCCGAGGCGATCTCAGCTTCGCTCTTTCCGTACAACCCGGCCAGCTTTGCCAGCACCTGCCTCAGGTAAGCGGGTTCGTTCCGCTTTCCGCGGTAGGGGACCGGCGCCAGGTAAGGCGAATCGGTCTCCAGAACAATATGCTCAAGGGGGATCTCATGCAGAAAAGTATCGATTTTTCCATTCCTGAAGGTGGACACCCCGCCAATTCCCAGCTTCATCTGATACGAAATGGCCTTCCAGGCCTGCTCGCGGGTTCCGGTGAAGCAATGGAAAATACCCCGGAGCCCGGGGCCCTTCTCAGCCTCCAGCACCTCGAAGATTTCCTCAAAAGATTCCCGGCAATGGATCACGATGGGCAGGCCGTGTGCCCGGGCCAGGGCGATCTGCCTGCGGAAGGCCTCAACCTGCTCGGCCAGGCGCGAACGGTCCCAATACAGGTCGATCCCGATCTCCCCTACTGCCACGAATCCCCCGGTGGCGAGTTGCGCTTCCACCAGGCGCAGCTCCTCTTCCCAGTTATCCTTCACATGGGTGGGGTGCAGGCCGCTCATCAGAAAAACCTGCTCAGGCCAGGCCGCCTTTAAAGCCTGCATCCGGCCCGTGTAGGAAGCGTCGATCGCCGGGATAAAAAAACGGGTAACGCCGGCTTCGAGGGCCCTTCGCATCACTTCGTCACGATCTGCATCGAATTCCTCGACATACAGGTGTGCGTGGGTATCGGTCAGGTTCACAGCACAAAAATAGAACTATCTTAGCCAAAAAAATTAATGGCTTCCCTTAAAAAATTCCTCCTCTCTCAGGGATTCAGCGTCCTGGAATTGGAGCGCACCCAAACCGACCACTTCGCCATCGCAGCGGAAATCAACGGGGTGGCGGGCAGGTTCATCGTAGACACCGGGGCTTCCAACACCTGCGTGGGGCTTGACCGAATTGCCCATTTCGGGATGGAATCGGAAGGCTCTGAAATCAAGGCCGCAGGGGCGGGGTCTTCCGAGCTCGAGACCGCCGTATCGGCGGGGAACCGCCTGCTCATCGGAACCTGGGAGCAAACCGGCCTGCAGGTGGTTCTGATCGACCTGAGCCATGTGAACCAGGCACTAGCCAACCATGAAGCCCCCCCGGTAGACGGAATCCTGGGGGCCGATGTGCTGCGTCTGGGCCGGGCCGTTATCGACTACGAGAAAAACCGCCTCTTCCTCAAATAAAAACCCCGGCTTGGTACCGGGGTTTTTGTTTTGGATCTTATTAAAGCTCCAGGGCCCGTTTCGGGTCTCCCCCCATGAGGTGTTCAATCGGGTTTTCTATCGCCTCCTTTACCGCTACCAGGAACCCGACCGACTCCCGCCCGTCAATGATGCGGTGGTCGTAGGAAAGGGCCACGTACATGACCGGGGCGATCACGATCTCCCCATTGCGTACGATGGGCCGCTCCACGATGTTGTGCATGCCGAGGATGCCGCTTTGCGGGGGGTTGATGATGGGAGTGGAAAGCATGGAACCGAAGACGCCCCCGTTGGAGATGGTAAAGGTGCCCCCGGTCATTTCATCGACAGTGATCTGCCCGTCTCGGGCCCGCAGGGCCAGGCGCTTCACTTCGGCTTCGATTCCCCGGAAACTGAGGTTTTCGGCGTTGCGGATCACCGGGACCATCAATCCCTTTGGCCCTGATACCGCGATGCTGATATCGCAGTAGTCGAAGCTGATCATCTCTTTCTCGTCAATCATGGAGTTGACCGCCGGGTACAGTTGCAGGGCCCTGATCACCGCTTTGGTGAAAAAGGACATGAACCCGAGGCTTACGTCGTGCTTATCCTTGAAGGTATCTTTATAGGTATTGCGCAGTTCGAAAACAGCAGACATGTCTACCTCGTTGAAGGTGGTGAGCATGGCCGTTTCGTTCTTGGCAGAAACCAGGCGCTCTGCCACTTTGCGGCGGAGCATCGAAAGCTTGCTGCGGGTTTCTCCCCGCGTGCCGCCCCCGGGCGTGCCCATGGAAGGCACTGCCTGCTGGGCATCTTCCTTGGTGATGCGCCCGCCTTTGCCGCTGCCTTTCACGGCAGCCGCCTCAATCCCCTTTTCTTCGAGGATCTTGCGCGCAGCCGGGGAAGGGGTTCCAGCCGCATACGACTCTTTCGCCTGCGGGGCGGGGGCCGGCCTGGCAGGTTCCGGCTCCTTTTTGGGTTCTGCCGGCGCCTGGGCAGGAGCTGCCTTTTCAGCGGCGGCGCCTGCAGGTTTTTTGGCCCCTGTATCGATCAGGCAAACCACTGCCCCGACGGCGACGGCATCGCCTTCTTCTGCCTTCAGGGTGATGATGCCGCTTTCTTCGGCCGGGAGCTCCAGGGTTGCCTTATCGGAGTCCACTTCCGCAATGGCCTGGTCCTTCTCCACATAGTCCCCGTCTTTGACGAGCCACTGGGCGATTTCCACTTCAGTGATGGATTCCCCGGGAGAGGGGACTTTCATTTCTAAAATCATGCGATGCGGTTTTATTGGGTTCTTAGTTGCTGTTTTGGATGAAATCTTCCTTTACGGGCATATAGTCTTGCTTCGGCTGTCCGTTTACCAGGAGGTTGTCAAAATAAAGGCGGGCGCCTGTGGCCTTGTGAAAGTCGCGTACATTCTGCAGCTGCAGGTGCAGGTGGGGCTCGGTGCTGTTGCCTGAATTCCCGCAGGCCGCCAGTACTTGGCCCTTCCTGACCTGATCGCCCTTGGCAACGGCAAGGGAACCTTCCTGCAGGTGGGCGAGCATGATGAATTCGCCGGCCCCCGTTTCGAGCACCAGGGTATTGCCGGTCAGATGGACCGGGTTGGTATCGCCCGGCACGTTGTCGGGCACCCCGTCTATGGCCAGTACAATGCGACCGTCACAGGGAGCCAGGATGGGTTCGCCAAAGGCCAGGTAGCTCTCGTTGTCAAGGGGGTCTCCCGCATAGGACTTCCCCCCCGCCACCTTCAGCAGGTCGTAGGCGTATTGCTGGTTCTCACTGTTCATGTGGTAATTCAGGGCGGGGTCTTCCCCTCCCCAGAAAACAAACCATTCCCCGCGCAGCGGCAGAGCCATGGGGGTCTGGTTCCGGCCCAACAAGGGTGCTGCCGCTACCGGGGTATGCGGCTGGATGTAGAAGCCATTGAGCTGCCCGCTTCCGTCCATGGAAAACAAGAGGTCGAGGGTGGCACGCTCAAAGGTGGTTTTATAGATATGGGCCTCACCCCTCAGTTTGGAAAATTCCATGGAAACAATGCTGCCAGAGGTGCCGCGCACCTGCCCTTCCAGCAGGCTGCGGGTGGCTTCGGCCGTGAGCTGCGACTTCATGGTATCGTCAAAGCGGGCGTAGATGGAATCGTATTGCCCGGCATTGAAAAAGCCCATGAATTGCTGCGACCATTCGCGGAAGCGCGGGGATTCCTGCTGGGCCCCGAGCAAAACCGGCCACAAAACCATCCATGCCCAGAGCTGGCGTATCATCGCGCTTCGGCTGTTTTGGTAACCGGTTTACTCATATTGTCTTTGGTCTTGTCGAAAACGTAATCGATGACCTGCTGGTGCCGCATCCTGGAACGGGCCGGGCTGCCGGCGGCCGGAGAGGCGTAAATGCGCCGCGAGGCCACCCTGAAACGGGATGCCCCGGGGAAATGCATCATCAGGTGGCTCCAGGCCCCCATGTTGCGGGGTTCTTCCTGGGCCCATACCAAATCGTCTGCCTGCCCGTATTTTGCAATGATGTCGTTCATCTGCTCGATGGGCAATGGGAACAGCTGCTCAAGGCGCACCAGGGCCACATCGGCACGACCCAATTCTTCGCGGGCCGCCAACAGGTCGTAGTAGAATTTACCTGTGCAGAAGACCAGCGACCGCACCTCTGACACCCGGGCATCCGGGTCGTCGATTACTTCCTGGAAGCGCCCTTCGGCCAGGTCCTCGACCGTCGATACGCATTTCGGATGGCGCAGCAGGCTCTTCGGGGTAAACACCACCAGGGGCTTGCGGTAACTCACCAGCATCTGCCGGCGGAGCAGGTGGAAGAGGTTGGCCGGGGTACTCACATCGGCCACATACATGTTGTCGCGGGCACAGAGCTGCAAAAAGCGCTCCATGCGGGCCGAGGAGTGCTCGGCACCCTGCCCTTCATACCCGTGGGGCAAAAAGAGCACCAGGCCGTTCTGGGTTTTCCATTTGTCTTCGGCGGCCGAGATGTACTGGTCGATCATGATCTGGGCCCCGTTGCTGAAATCGCCGAACTGGGCCTCCCAAATGGTCAGGGTATTCGGGCTGGCCATGGCATAGCCGTATTCAAAGCCCAGCACCCCGTATTCTGACAGGGAGGAGTTGTAAATCTGGAACTGTCCCTGGGTTTCTGAGAGGTGGTTCAGCAGCATCACTTCTTCCTCGCTCTCTTCCACTTTCATCACGGCGTGCCGGTGCGAGAAAGTGCCCCGTTCCACATCCTGGCCCGAGATGCGCACCCCGTAACCCGCCTGCAGCAGGCTGCCGTAGGCGAGCAGTTCGCCCATGGCCCAATCGAGCCGGTTGGTCTCAAAGAACATCTGGTGCCGGTCTTCGACCAGCCTTTCCACTTTCCGCAGGAATTTCTTGCCCTCGGGAAGGCGGGTGATGACCGAGGCGATTTCCTCGAGTTTTTCCCTCGGGATGGTCGTGTCGACCGCGTGCATCATCTCCCATTCGCGCACATTCTCGAAGCCGCTCCATTCGTCGGCCATAAAGGGGGTGATCTTGGTTTTGGACTCCTTGCGGCTGTCTTCGAGCTCCTCTTCGAGGCTGTTCTTGTATTCCGCTTCGAGGCGGCTGACATATTCGGCATCGATGATGCCCTCGGCCAAGAGTTTTTCGGCGTAGATATCGCGCGGGTTTTTGTGTTTGGCGATGATCTTGTAGAGCTTGGGCTGGGTAAAGCGCGGCTCATCCCCTTCGTTGTGCCCGTACTTCCGGTATCCGAGCAGGTCCAGGAACACATCGCGCCTGAAGCGCATGCGGTATTCGAGGGCAAAGAGGGAGGCGTGCACCACGGCCTCGGCATCGTCGGCATTCACGTGGAGCACCGGGCTGAGGGTCACCTTGGCCACATCGGTGCAATAGGTAGAGGTGCGGGCATCGAGGTAATTGGTGGTAAACCCGATCTGGTTGTTCACCACGATATGGATGGTGCCGTCGGTGGTATAGCCGTCAAGGCCCGCCATCTGCACCACCTCGTACACGATGCCCTGCCCGGCGATGGCGGCGTCTCCGTGCACGACGATGGGGAGTACTTTCGAAAAGTCGTCCGGGCAGTGCCGGTCTTGCTTGGCGCGCGTAATCCCGATGGCTACAGCCCCGACTGTTTCGAGGTGGGAAGGGTTGGGGGCGATGTTCATGTTGATGGCCGCCCCCCCGTCGGTCCGGCGCTGGGAGGTCCAGCCCAGGTGGTACTTCACGTCCCCGTCAAAGATTTCCTGTTCGTAGTCTTTGCCTTCGAATTCGCTGAAGATATCGGTGGCGGGTTTTCCGAAGATATTGGTCAGCACATTGAGGCGCCCACGGTGGGCCATCCCCATCACAAACTGCCTCACCCCCATTTCGGCGGCCCGCTCCACAATGGCGTCGAGGGCCGGGATGAGGGATTCGTTCCCTTCCAGGGAAAAACGCTTCTGCCCCACGTACTTGGTATGCAGGAACCCCTCAAAGGAAACCGCTTCATTCAGTTTTTTGAGGATATGCTTCTTTTGTTCCGCCCTAAACTGGGGGTGGAAATCGTTAATGTTGAGCTGGTCCTGTATCCATTTCACCCGCTCGGGAATACGGATGTACATGTACTCTACCCCGATGGCGTCGCAGTAGATACGCTGCAGGTGGTCGATGATATCGCGGAGGGTGCCCGGCCCGATGCCGATGATTTCACCGGCATTGAAAACCGTATCGAGGTCAGACGCCTCCAGGCCGAAATTTTCAAGATCGAGGGTTGGGGTGTACTTGCGGCGCTCGCGAACCGGGTTGGTGCGGGTGAACAAATGCCCCCGGCTGCGGTATCCGTCGATCAGGCGCACCACCTGGAATTCCTTGTGCATGGATTCGGGCATGGGGGCCACCTCGCCCGCAACGGTGTGCACCACGCCCCGGTCGGCGTCGACGCCTATTTCTCCCAGTGTGCTTTCCACCCCGAAGTCAAAACCCTGGAAAAAAGCCCTCCAGCTCGGTTCGACGCTGTCGGGATGGGTCAGATACCGGTCGTACAGGTCTGAAAAAAAAGCGGTGTGAGCCGCGTTCAAAAAGGAATACTTATCCATCAAATGCCTAGTTGTACCTCGTACAGAATAATTGAACAAAAATACAACATTTCAGGCGGATTAAAAGCGCCACACATCTTAAATTAGCCGGAAACAAACCTCATGAAACAAATTCCTTATCCCCGGTTGAAAACACAGGCCCTCAGGCCGCTGCTGTGCGCCTTGCTGCTGGTCTGCCTCGCCCCGGAGGCCCGTTCACAGGCTTCCGACCCTGGGCGTTGGCAGTTTGGGGGCGGGCTTGGCCTGTCATTCGGACGCGATGCCTTCCAGATCGGCATTGCTCCCAGTGCCCTATACCGGGTAAACGAATACCTGGGTGTAGGGGCCGGGCTCAATTACACCCACGCCAAATTCAACGATTACAAGCTCAACGCCTTTGGGGGAAGCCTGCTCGGCCTGTTCACCCCGGTGCCCTTCCTGCAGGTTTCTGCAGAATTTGAGGAGCTGCACGTGAATCGCACTTTCAGCTTTCCGACGGGCGTAGCGGAAGATTCGTACTGGGTGCCGGCCCTCTACCTGGGCCTGGGGTACAGCACCGGCCCTGTCGCCTTCGGGGTTAGGTTCGACGTGCTTCACGACTCGAACCGCAGCCTGTACGCCGACCCCTGGTCGCCCTTTATCCGGGTCTATTTCTGAGGGGGCCTGCCCGAATCGTAGGTAGCGCGGCTCCAGACCTTCTGCCATTCGCGCCTCAGCAACAGCAAGGTAACCTGCCCGGCCACATCGACGGCATCGGTAACCTCCAGGCTGCGGAATTCCCGCTCGGGAATGTCAGCGGCATACATCAGGTTCAGGTAGCCGTCAAAATCTTCCATGAGCAGGCGGTAGAGGCTTTCCTGCAAACCCTGCACCCATTCCCGGTCGGAAGGGCCTCCCCCATGGGAGGGGCCCATTTTGGGAAAGGGTACGCTCGCCCTTTCAAAATCTTTGCGCACCTGGGCCAGGAGGGCGTCGCGCAGGCCGAGCTCCCCGGCGTAGGCGAGCAGGGCTTCTGCAGTGTCAAAGTCACGTCTGGCACCCATTATCGGGCTCTTATTGGGATGGTTTATTTGAGGCCGCGTATTTTCTGCTCCCAGGCCCAGGCCGACCGCATGGCATCGTCGAGGGTGCTGAGGGCTTGCCAGCCCAGCACTTCCCGGGCCCGGGAAGTATCGGCATAGGCCGCCACCACGTCACCGGGCCGTCGCCCTACCACGCGGTAGTTGAGTTTCCGGCCCGAAACCCGCTCAAAACTGCGGATGACTTCCAGCACGGAACTGCCGGTACCAGTGCCCACATTGAACACTTCGTAGTTTTTGGGGTTCTCCCCGGCAATCAGCCGTTCGAGGGCCACCACGTGCGCCCGGGCCAGGTCGACCACATGGATGTAATCGCGGATGCAGGTGCCGTCCTGGGTGGGGTAGTCGTCTCCAAAGACAGAAAGTTCATTCCGGAGGCCCGCCGCGGTCTGGGTGATAAAAGGCACCAGGTTCTGGGGCACGCCCAGGGGCAACTCCCCGATTTCGGCCGAGGGGTGGGCCCCAATGGGGTTGAAGTACCTCAGCGAGATGGCCTGCAGGGCCGGATGGGCCGCACAGGTGTCACGGATGATCTCCTCCCCCACCTGCTTGGTATTCCCGTAGGGCGATTCGGCCGGCTTGACCGGGGCGCTTTCGGTGATGGGCAGGCTGTCGGCCTGTCCGTAGACGGTGCAGGACGAGCTGAAAATGAAACGGGCCGTTCCCCGGGAGGTGAGTTCCTGCAACAGGTAGACCAGGGAACTTAGGTTGTTTTCGTAATAGAGCAGGGGCTTTTCCACGCTCTCCCCAACCGCCTTGGAGGCCGCAAAGTGGATCACGCCCCCCAGGTCTGGGTGCTTTTTGAAAAAGGCCGCTACGGCCGCTTTGTCGCGCAGGTCCATCCGCACGAATTCAGGGCAGACGCCCGTAATGGCCGTAATGCCTTCCAGCACAGATTCGGAGGCGTTCGAGCAATCGTCGATGATCACAACCTCATGCCCGGCCTGCTGCAATTCAACCGAGGTGTGGGATCCGATAAAGCCGAGCCCCCCGGTAACAAGTACTTTCATTTTAACTGCGTTTCGATTTTAAAACGGGGAACCGGGCTGTTTAGTGTGGGGGACAGCATCAGCCTTCCCCCAGAAAATCCAGGATCGTGCGGCTGATGTATTCCAGCTGCTCCGGGTCGAGCTCCGTATGCATGGGCAGGGAGATGACCTCATCGACCAGGCGGTTGGTGACCGGAAAATCGGCCTCCCGGTAGCGCGGGTCGACATAGGCCTTCTGCCGGTGCAGGGGCACCGGGTAATAGATCCCGAAGGGGATGCCGGCCTCAGCCAGGCGGGCTGCCAGGGCGTCGCGCTTTCCGCCGCCCACCTGCAGGGTGTACTGGTGGAAGACATGGCAGTCGCAGGTATCGCAGATCCCCTGGCATGACCGTACGGTTACCGGCACTTTCAGCAGCGGGTGCGCGTCAAAGGCAGCACTGTACTGGCGGGCTGCCTGGCGGCGTCGTTCGCAGTAGGCATCCAGATGCGGCAGCTTGGCGCGGAGCACGGCTGCCTGGAGCGAATCGAGGCGGGAGTTGACCCCCACCACGTCGTGGTAATACCGTGTGTACATGCCGTGGTTGACAATGCCCCTGATCGTGTGTGCCAGGGCGTCGTCGTTCGTGAAAAGGGCGCCCCCGTCCCCATAGGCCCCCAGGTTCTTGGAAGGGAAGAAGGAGGTGGCCCCCACATGCCCGAGGGTGCCTGCTTTTTGCCGCCGGCCGTCGCGGAAGAGGTAATTGGCCCCGATGGCCTGGGCGTTGTCTTCGATCACATACAGCCCGTGCCGGGTGGCGATGTCGAGGATGGCCTCCATATCGGCGCACTGGCCGAACAGGTGTACCGGAACGATGGCCCGGGTCTTGGGGGTAATGGCCTTTTCAATCGCAATCGGGTCGATGTTGAAGGTATCCGGGTCTACATCGACCAGCACAGGAGTCAGTTGCAGCAAGGCAATGACCTCAACCGTGGCGGCAAAGGTGAAATCGGCGGTGATCACCTCGTCCCCGGGCTGCAGGCCCAGGCCCATCATGGCGATCTGCAGGGCATCGGTCCCGTTGGCACAGGGGATGACATGCTTTACGCCCAGATAGCGCTCCAGGTCTTGTTGGAAGGCGTTTACTTCAGGTCCGTTGATGAAGGCCGCCGTGTCAAGGATGCGGTCGAATGCCTGCCGGAGTTCTTCTTTGATCCCCTGGTACTGGCCCGTGAGATCGACCATTTGAATCTTTCGCATGCCGGGAATTTGGTACCCGCAAACTTACGAAATAATGGGTTTCACCCAATGGATTTGCCAAAGTAGCGTAATTTAGCGCCAAACCCGTGGCCGGTGTTCCGACTCTACGACGTAGCGATACGGCTGGTTTCCGCCCTCCTCCGGATCCCGGCCCTGTTCAACCCCAAGTTGAGCCTCTTTTTGCGGGGCAGGCGCCGGGTTTGGGAATACCTGGGTTCGTACCGGGATGAAGGGCGCGAGCTGATCTGGATGCACACCGCCTCCCTGGGCGAATTCGAGCAGGGGCTCCCGGTGCTCCAGCGGCTGCGGGCCGAATATCCGCAGCACCAGATTTTGGTCACCTTCTTCTCCCCTTCGGGCTACGAGGTCAAAAAGGACAAGCTCCCCGATTACGGGGTCTGCTACCTGCCCCTTGACACCCGCGCCAATGCCCGCCGCTTCATGCAAATGGCCCGGCCCAGCCTGGCGCTCTTCGTCAAATACGAGGTATGGCCCAACTACTTCCGGGAACTCAGCCAGGCCGGGGTGCCCATTCTGATGCTGTCGGCGATTTTCAGGCCCGACCAGGCGTACTTCCGCTGGTACGGGGGCTTCCTCAGAAAAGCCCTGGCCCGCGTGGCCAGGTTTTATGTGCAGGATGAGGCCTCTGCCAGGCTGCTGCACGCCCACGGCCTGTCGGGCGTCACTGTGAGCGGCGACACCCGCTTTGACCGGGTGGCCGAGATCCGGCAGGGCGACACACGGCTTGATTTCATGGAGGCCTTCAAGGGGAAGCGCACCTGCCTGGTGGCCGGCAGCACCTGGCCCGAGGACGAGGCGGTGATCCTGCCCCTGATCCGGGAAAGGGCCTCTGACCCCCAATATTGTTTCGTGATCGCGCCCCATAAAACGGATGCCCGCACCGTCGGGAACCTGATGCAGCAGCTGGGGGACCTGGCCGTACCGTACTCCCGTCGGGAGGAATCCGACCTTGCCCGGGCGGCCGTATTGGTCGTCGATACCATCGGCCTGCTGACCAAAATCTACGCCTATGCCGACCTGGCCTACGTGGGGGGCGGCTTTGCCACCGGGCTGCACAATACCCTTGAACCGGCGGTCTTCGGGATCCCGGTGCTGATCGGCCCCCAATACCACGGCTTCCGCGAGGCCGAGGCCCTGGTGGAGGCCGGGGGTATCTGCCCTGTAGACAGTGTGGAGGCTTTCGGCGAAGTGGCCGGCAAGTGGCTCTCAGACGCGGGGCTGCGCGCCCGCCTGGGCAGAATCAACGGGGATTTTACCCGGAAAAGCACAGGGGCCAGCGTCCAAATCATGGAGGGGATCCGTACATTCCTGTAGAAACCCCTGTCTGACATGCCCCGAACCCTGCTACAGCTTTGGGTCCTAGGCTGTGTGCTGCTGGCCGCAGGTTGTTTGTCTGAACCCGGTCGAAAAGCCAGCCCGGTCCTGGACGAAAATGCCCTCCCATCCCGACCCGATACCGCCGGCCTGCGCACCCGCCCGCGCGATTCCGTTCCCGGGCATCCCCCTGCGAAACCAGGCGATACCCTGCTGCCTGAAATAGCCCATGAAAACAGGGCCCTGCCGATACGCAAATTTTAGTAGCTTTACCGGAACTGACCCACCAACCTTCCGGCAATGAATTCCAAGATCCTGCGCATTTCCCTGATCGCCGCCCTGGCCGGTTTCCTGTTCGGTTTCGACACGGTCGTGATCAGCGGGGCCGAGAAAAAACTGCAACTGCTCTGGGAAACCTCCGATGCCTTCCACGGCACGGTGGTCATTGGGATGGCCCTGTTCGGCACCGTTATCGGGGCCATTTTCGGGGGGGTGCCCACCAACCGGCTCGGCCGCAAAAAAACGCTGGTCTGGATTGGGGTGTTGTATACGGTATCGGCCATAGGCTCGGCCCTGGCCAACGACCCGGTGAGCTTCGGGATCTTCCGCTTTCTGGGCGGCATCGGGATCGGTGCCTCAACGGTGGCAGCCCCCACCTATATCTCCGAAATAGCCCCTCCCGGCAACCGGGGGAAGCTGGTGGGGCTTTACCAGTTCAATATCGTCTTTGGCATTTTGGCCGCCTACCTGTCGAATTACCTGCTCAACGGGATCGGGGAAAACGACTGGCGCTGGATGGTCGGGGTGGAAGCCTTCCCGGCCCTGCTCTACACGCTTTTTGCCCTGGGCATCCCCCGCAGCCCGCGCTGGCTCATCACCCGTGGCCGGGAGGCCGAGGCGGCCGGCATCTTGCAGCGCCTGGGTTTGGGCGTCACCGTGGAACAGATCGAAAAAGACATGGCTTTATCCGAAGCTGCAGCCGGTAAGGCGGAACATATCTTTATGGCGAAGTACCGCCTCCCGCTCATGCTGGCCTTTCTGATTGCCTTCTTCAACCAGTTTTCGGGCATCAATGCCTTTTTGTACTATGCCCCCCGCATCTTCGAGCTGGCCGGCCTGGGCGAAAGTACCGCCCTGCTGAGCAGCATTGGCATCGGGGTGACCAACCTGGCATTCACCCTGCTGGGAATCTACCTGATCGACCGGGTGGGCCGGCGGCAGCTGATGTATTACGGCTCTTTCGGATACATCGTGTCGTTGTCCCTGGTGGCTGCCGCCTTTTTGCTGAACTGGACAGGGATCATGGTGCCCATCTTCCTGTTCCTGTTCATCGCCTCCCACGCCGTCGGGCAGGGAGCCGTGATCTGGGTGTTCATCTCAGAGGTGTTCCCGAACCACCTGCGCGGCAGCGGGCAGGCCTTCGGCAGCTCGGTGCACTGGGTGCTGGCCTGGCTCATCCCCTCTTCGATCCCATGGCTGATGAGCCGGATCGGCCCGGGCCCGGTTTTCGGATTTTTCGCCTTTATGATGGTGCTTCAATTGCTCTTTGTCCATTTCAGGATGCCGGAGACCAAGGGCATCCCGCTGGAGGAGCTAAGCGCCCGGCTGGCCTCCCGGAAGAAATAGGCCGGGGCCTTCCATGGCTCAGGAATAACGCATACAGGTCGGGAAATGAGGGGATTTGGTCGAAATAGCCCGGTCATTCTGACGGGCGTGGCTCCTTTTTTAGTACCTTGTTGGGAAATACTATATGAATATGGAAAATGAGATTTCCGTAGGGACCCGTTTTCTGAATGGCTTTCTGCGTATAATGGTCGTCTTGTTGATCGGGGTTCTTGCAGCGGTGGTAGTTACCATGATCCTGGCTGCCGTCGGCCTGGTCTGAAAGTCGTCCGGCCGCAATCCGGAACCCCCTAGGTTACCCCTTGCGGGAACCGGTCAAGATATTACCCGGCATTTCTGGCCGGGTTTTTTATGCCCGAAAGTCTGCTGAAGGGAAGGCCCTCTACCGGGTGTAGTCATAGGCCGCCTTGCGCAACCGGTCCATGATGGCCACGCCCAGTCCCTGCTCCGGAACGGTTTCGGCCACAATCGCCTCTACCGCAGAGGCCTCCATATGGTGCAGGGCACCAAAAATCCCGGCTGCATATTCCCTCAGATCTCCCTCGGGAGCGAGCAACATTACTTCCTGGTACGGCTGAGCGGGCGGCCTTCTGAAACCGATATACCCGCAGACCGAGGTGTCGATGCCCGGGGTTTGGCCGGGCTCGACAAGATACAGGGGTTTCCGGGGGCTGTAATGGGAGGCGAGCATGCCGGGCGCCTGAACGGCCCCGCTGCCGGGAGCCTGGGCCGATTCGGGCAATATCTTCATCAGGTCTTCGCGGGTGATTACCCCGGGACGCAAAATCTGGAACCCGTCGTCAGCCAGGGCCACGATGGTAGACTCGATCCCCACCTGGGTGGCTCCCCCGTCCAAAACCAGGTCGGCTTCGGGCAGGTTCCGGATCACATGTTCGGCCCGGGTCGGGGAAAGGTGGCCGAATTTGTTGGCGCTGGGGGCTGCAATCGGGCGACCGCTGCGAAGGATGAGTTCCCGGGCTATGGGATGGTCTGGCATGCGAATGCCCACGGTGGGCAACCCGGAGGTGACCAGGTCCGGAACACGGGCCTGTTTGGGCAAAACCAGGGTCAGGGGCCCGGGCCAGAAGGCGTCTGCCAGGAGCCCGATGCGCGGGTCCCTCGAAAGGGTGAGTTCATGCAATTGCTCCAGCCGGGCTATATGGACAATGAGCGGGTCGAACGAGGGACGCTCCTTGGCCTCAAAGATGCGGGCCACGGCAAGCGGGTCGAGGGCATCGGCCCCCAGCCCGTAGACCGTTTCGGTCGGAAAAGCCACCAGTTTCCCTTCCCGTATCAGGGCCGCAGCTTGATCAATGGCATCCATACATGACAATGTTGGGCAGTAAAGGTATGATCCGGAAACCAAATTCCGGGTATACGTTGCGGATTCCTTCAACCCTTCAGGCATTTCATTTCAAATCCCGATGGATCGTATTTGTATTTTAGCAGTTAATAAACTATCTTTCAGTAATTAACCAACATCAAACATAAATATTATGAGATCGCTGCTCTGGTTGGTTGCTGTAATCTGTATCATCGCCTGGCTCCTGGGTCTACTGGGAATCGTGCCTGGCCTGGGTACCAGCAACCTGATTCACGTATTACTGGTCATTGCCATTGTGGTGGTGCTTTACAACATCATCTCCGGCAAAAAACCACTTTAAGGCCTGGCCCCCGAAAGGGGGTAACCTGAAAGTAAAAACCCGTCCGCTCCCGGACGGGTTTTGTTTGTGATACGGGAATGATTCATGCCCTGTGCGGCCCGGGATGAACTTTTCGTCTCCCGGCACGAATAAAAAGCCCCTCCTTTCGGAAGGGCTTCGTGGTACAGGTGGGGAGACTCCCGAAAGGACTCCGCCTTCCGGGTAAACTTCTCGCCTCCCGCCAACCAATGAAAAAGCCCTCCTTTGAAGGAGGGCTGCTGTGGTACAGGTGGGGAGACTCGAACTCCCAAGCCTCGCGGCACTAGAACCTGAAACTAGCGTGTCTACCAATTCCACCACACCTGCAT
>CAYWZF010000006.1:51535-67250 GCA_964461555.1 uncultured Robiginitalea sp.
CCACCACACCTGCATGCCGGTTGTGGCATCCCAATTCTGTGAATTTGGGAGGGCAAATGTAGCATTTTTTACCAATGCAAACAATTTTTTGCCCCCAGAAAAATACGGGGGCCGGTTTTCCCAGATTCCCCTATCTTTAATCAGGGCAGGGAGCTGCCCTGCCGCTCTTTAGACAGCAAACGCCTATGAAACTCTACCGCACCAGTCACGGACCCGTGGTGGCGACCCCCGGGGGCCTGTACCGCCTGAAGACCGACTGGGATTACCTGGTCTGTTCCGAAAACCTGCACCAGCGCCTGCTGGAAGAAATCGGGGGCCCCGATGCCGAAAAATTGCCCGGCACCCACCCGGAAGGCATCCTGCCCCCCACGGGCCGGCAGGAGGTGTGGGCGAGCGGGGTCACCTACTGGCGCAGCCGCAGCGCCCGGATGGAAGAATCAAAGGATTCCGGCGGCAGCAGCTTTTACGACAAGGTGTATGAGGCTGAGCGGCCCGAGTTGTTCTTCAAGGCCGCCCCCCACCGGGTGTCTGGCCACGGGCAGCCCATCCGCATCCGGCGCGATTCGGCCTGGAATGTGCCCGAGCCCGAGCTGACCCTGCTGCTCAACCCCTCGGGCCATATTATGGCCTATACGATCGGGAACGACATGAGCTCGCGCGACATTGAAGGCGAAAACCCCCTCTACCTGCCCCAGGCCAAATGCTACGACGGATCGTGCGCCCTGGGCCCCTGCCTGTATGTGAGCCCCGAACCCCTGCCAAAATCGACGGAAATCTCTTTGGAGATCCACAGGGGCGGCAAGACGGTCTTTGCCGGCTCGGTGGCCATTTCGCAGATCAGGCGTGAATTCGGGGAACTGGCTGCCTACCTGTTCCGGGAGATGAGCTTCCCGTACGGCTGCCTGCTGATGACCGGCACCGGGGTCGTACCCCCCAATGATTTCAGCCTGCTGCCGGGAGATGAGGTGCAGATACGGATCGACCCGATCGGCACCCTGGCCAACCGGGTCGAATCGTAAACCCCGGCTTGCTCAAACCTTGGGTTCCCACCCCTTTTCATATTCCCGCCCCCACTGCTTCAGGGCACCCCGGTCGTTGGTAACCTTCCCCGTTTCGGGGTCGATTTCAAGGGTATGCCCGGCATCGTGGGCCAGATTGCCCAAATGGCAGAGGTGGGTCGAAATGCTGGCGTCGTCGATAGGGGCCTTCAGGGTCGCCCCGGTTCGGATGGCATCGAAGAAATTGGCCACGTGCGCCACATCGAGGCTGCCGATCCCCTGGGTATCGGTGGTGGCGCTCAGTTCCCGCTCGAATTCGATCTTGAGCGGGCGCCCCCCCAGGTCATAGAGCTTGTAGTCGTTGCGACTGAGCTCTATGGTGCCCTTTTCCCCGTAAAGGGTTACCCCCCGCCCCTGCCGCTCGGGCTTCATAATGCCGCGGCTGTGGCTGGTCCAGGTGATAAAGGAGCCATTGCCGAAAGTGTAGGTCACCTGCTGGGTATCGGGGAATTCCCAGTCGTCGTCGTGGGCGAATTTGCCGCCGAAGGAGCTCACGCTCATCGGGAAACCGACCCCCAGGGCCCAGCGGCAAATATCGATTTCGTGCGTGCCGTTGTTGTGGATCTCGCCGGTGCCCCATGAGCGGAACCAGTGCCAGTTATAGGGATGCACGTTATCGCGGTAGGCGGTACGGGGGGCCGGCCCCTGCCAGAGCTCCCAGTCGAGGCCCGCCGGAACGGGGGCCTCCTTGCCGCGCCCGATTGATTCCCGGTTGTTGGAATACCAGGCTTCTCCCTTGTAGACCCGGCCGATGACCCCTTCACGGATCTCCCTGATCGCGTTGATCGACGTTTCGGCCGAGCGCTGCTGGTTGCCCATCTGCACCACCTTGCCGTACTTCTTCTGGGCCGCTACCAGCATTTCGTTCTCGAGCAGGTTGTGGCTGCAGGGTTTTTCGACATACACGTGCTTGCCGGCCTGCAGCGCCATGATGGTCATGGGTGCGTGCCAGTGCTCAGGGGTGGCGATGAAAACGGCGTCGACCTCCGGGTCATCAAGAATTTTGCGGAAATCCTTCTCGACCTGGGGTACCCGCCCGATGTGTTCCTGGCACCAGGCATTGTGTTCTTCCAAGATGGCGTCGTCTACGTCACAGTTGTATTTCAGGAAGGCATTCGGATTGGCGTTGATAGCCAGTACATGTGCCTTGCCGCGGCTGCGGATGCCTATACAGGCACAGACCACTCTTTCATTGGCGCCCAAAATGCGGGCGAGGCCGGTGCTCGGGAACAGGGCGCCGTGCAGTCCGAGGGCCGCGGAGCCCGCGGCGGTTTTCTTGAGGAAGTTTCTTCTGGTTTCCATGTCCCTGTCAGTTTAGTGGTTTGATTTTGATATTGCGGAAATCGACCTGGTCGCCGTGGTCCTGCAGCAGGATATGCCCGCGGGCGGCCTCGCCGAAACCGGGCCAGACCTTGTATTTACTCGTTCCCACCAGCTCGCGGTAGGCCTCGCTGCCCCGCTGGTATTCCAGCACCTTCACCCCGTTGAGCCAGTGTTCGACATGCCCATCTTTGGAAACGATGTGGGCGGTGTTCCACTGCCCGATCGGGTTGACCGGCTTGGCCGCGTCGGCGGCGATCAGGTCGTAGAGCGAGGCCAGGGTACGGCTGCCCTCGTGGTTGCCCAGTTTGGCGTCGGGGTGGCGCAAATCGTCGAGGATCTGGTATTCCAGGCCGATGGCAGAGCCTTCCCCTTTGTTGATTTCGGTATCCACATAGTACTTGATGCCGCTGTTGGCGCCTTCGGTGATCCGGAAATCGACCTTCAGCTCAAAATCGCCGTAGGTGTCGACCGTCACAATATCGCCCCCGGCGGCCGATTCGGCCCCGCCGCTGGCCAGCACCCGCAGCACCCCGTCTTGCATCTGCCAGCCTTGCTCCGGGAAGCCCTCCAGGCGGGCCCCACGCCAGCCGGCCGGGGAGCTTCCGTCCCAGAGGAGCTTCCAGCCCTCCTGGGCTTCGGCATAGGTGAGGTGGTTTTTGGTCACTACCGGGGCAAGGGGCGACTTGCGGGCGTATTTCCCCAGGCTGTCGGTCAAAATGCGTATGTTCTTCCACAAAATTTCGGTACCTGCCTGCTGCCCTTCGCCAATGCTGTGCACCTGCAGGGCAATGAAGCCTTCCGGGGTCTGGTCGTCTACCAGAAAGGCGGCCGGCACCCCGTTGATCCAGGTCTTGAGGCTATCGCCGATGGCCTCGATGCGGTAGTGGTTCCAGTCGTTCTGTTTAAAGGCCGCCTGTGCTTCGGGGTTGTCGGTAAGGGGCACCAGCCAGCCCCTCCGTGCCTCGTCGTAGATGCCGGCGCTCCAGGCGCGGTCAGAAGGGTCGATCTCGATCTGGTACCCGTGCACGCGGCCATCCATGTACCAGGGATGGCTGTTGCTGCGAACCTGTATGCCCGAATTCATGGTGGAATCTGCCCGGTAATCAAGCTCGAGGATGAAATCCCCGTACATCTTGTCGGTGGTCAGGAAGGAATTGGGGGTGTCGTGTACGGTAGCCCCCACAATGGCCCCGTCGCGCACCGTGTAGCCGGCCTTTCCGCCTTTCTGGGTCCAGCCGGTCAGGTCGGCGCCGTTGAACAGGTCTTGCCAGGGGGTGTCGTCTTTGGGCTCCCCCTGGCAGCCAAGGCCCAGGAAGAGGCCCGGCAACAAGAGCAGCAAGCTGTGTTTTCTCGTCAGGATCATTCTATTGGTTTTGGTTGAAATCGCATTTTACAAGTCAAACAATGAGGGCAGCCACAAACTGAGCTCCGGGATGTAGGTGACCAGGAACAGGGCGATGATCATGGCCACAAACAGGGGCACCAGCGGGCGGATGACCTTCTCGATGCGGGTTTTGGCAATGCCCACCCCCACAAAAAGCACTGAACCCACGGGTGGGGTGCACAGCCCGATGCAGAGGTTCAGGATCATGATCACCCCGAAATGTACCGGGTCGATCCCCAGCCGGGTTACCACTGGTAAAAAGATAGGGGTAAAAATCAAAACGGCGGGGGTCATGTCCATAAAGATGCCCACAGCCAGCAAGATCAGGTTGATGATCAGCAAGATCACCACCTTGTTTTCGGTCAGGCCCAGCAGGCCCTCGCTGATCTCCTGGGGGATATGCTCATAGGAGAGCACCCAAGACATGCTCATGGAGGCCCCGATGAGCAACATCACGATAGCCGTGGTGGCCGAGGCTTCCAGGGCGATGCCCGGGAGGTTTTTCAGGTTGATCTCCCGGTAGGCCACCCCCAGCACGAGGCTGTAAAGCACCGCGATGGCCGAGGCCTCGGTGGCGGTGAAGATCCCGGCAACGATGCCGCCGATGACCACCACCAGCAGCAGCAGGCTGGGCACCGCATCCACAAAGGTGCGGATCACCTCGGGCAGCCGGCTGCGCTGCCCGCCCCGGTACCCTTTTTTCCGGGCCCAGAAATAAGCCACGATCATGAGGAACAGCCCGGTCAGAATGCCCGGGATGTAACCCGCCAGGAAGAGGGCCGCGATGGAGGCGCCCCCGCTGGCCAGGGAATAGACGATGAGGATATTGCTCGGGGGGATCACCAGGCCCGTGGTGGCCGAGGTGATGTTCACCGCCGCCCCGAATTCGCGCGAATAGCCCTGTTTCTCCATTTCCGGGCCCAGCATGCTCCCCATGGCCGAGGCCGAGGCCAGGGCCGAGCCGGCAATGGCGCCCATCAGCATGGCCGAGATGATATTGATCAAAGCCAGCCCGCCCGGCATGGCCCCCACCAGGGTCTTGGCGAAGGCGATCAGCCTGCTGGCAATCCCGCCCCGGTTCATGAGCTCGCCCGACAACACGAAGAACGGGATGGCGAGCAGGGCAAAGCTGTCGAGGCCGGCCGCCATGCGCTGCGATACCGTGGTCAGGGCCGGCAGGGCCGGGATGCTCACCAGCATGGTGAGGGTGGCCGAGATGGCGATGCTCCAGGCTACGGGCGTGCCGATGGCCAGGAGGCAGACAAAACTGAGGATCAAAACAAGCAGGGGGGCGTATTCCATGGTTCAGCGGTTCAGTAGGTCGGCGGTTTTGTAATAGATGATCAGCACCCCGCTGACCGGGATCACCAGGTACACATAGGCCAGGGGCAGGCGCAGGGCCGGGGAATACTGCCCGAGCAGCAGGGTCACATAGACCAGGCGCGACCCCCCGACCACCAGGCCGAAAAAGGCAAAGGCCAGGATGATGGCCCGCACTGCCTGTTGCAGTCGCCGGCGCACGGGGGGGGAGCACCGGGCCGGCAGCACGTCGATGGCCACATGCCCGTTGCGGCCCGAAACGTAGGCGGCCCCCAGCACGCCCAGCCAGATCATCAGGTAACGGGCCAGCTCGTCGGTGAAGGAACTGGGCGAGCCCAGCACATACCGGCTGAATACCTGCCAGAGCACGTTGAGCACCATCACGGCCATGATCAGGATCAGGGAAGCCGACAGGGCGGCATCGATGGACTTGCGCAGTTTCATGGGCCTTGCAGTTGCTGTATTTGCCGGATCAGCCGGTGCAGGGTGGTATCGGCCTCATAGAGCAGGTAGGCATCGCGGGCGCTTTCGGCAAAGGGTTTTTTTTCAGGGTGCAGGATGGTTACCCCCGCCTTTTCGACCTCCCGGAGTGCCTCGGCCTCAGCCTCGGCCCAGAGCCGGCGCTGGTAGGAGATGGAGGTTTGGGCGGCCTGCCTGATCCAGCCCTGTTCCGTGGGGGTGAGGGTCTCCCAGAACCGGGTGCCCGCGATGAGCACATCGGGAGAGAACGTGTGTTCATCGAGGGAGTAATACTTGCATACTTCGTAATGGCGGGCCAGGTAAAAGCTGGGCGGGTTATTCTCGGCAGCGTCGACCACCCCCTGCTGGAGGGCGGTGTAGAGCTCCCCCCACGAGATGGGGGTGGGGGCGCCCCCCATGCTGCGGATCATGTTGATGGCCGTGACGCTTTCCATGACCCGCACCTTGAGCCCCTTCAGGTCGTCGGGGGAGCGGATGGGCCGGTCCATGCTGTAAAAGCTCCGGTATCCGGCATCGTAGAACCCCAGGCCTTTGAGCCAGTACTTCAGGCCGTCGTCGAGCAGTTCCTGCCCGATGGGCCCGTCGAGCACGGCGAAGGCGTGGCCCCGGTCGGCGAACAGGTAGGGCAGGCCCAGGATGCGGGTCTTGGGGGCAAAGTTCTCGAGGGTAGCCACCGAGACCTTGGTCATGTCGAGGGTGCCGATCTGCAGGAGCTCGAGAATCTCCCGCTCGCTGCCCAGTTGCTGGTTGGGGTAGATCTCAAGCCGTATCTGCCCCCCTGACAACCCCTCGAGCTCTTCCCCCATGCGGACCATGGCCAGGTGCACCGAATGGGTCACGTCGAGGCCATGGGCCAGACGGATGGTGCGCACCCCGTCGGCCGGCCGGCACGACAGGGCGAGTAGGGTAAACAGGAGCGCTATGGTGCCGGCCGGTCTCACGCCTTTTTGCGGATCTGCTCAATGGTCTTAAGTACGGCGCCCACGGCTTTGGCAAGCGTCCCGAAATCTTCCAGCTCCAGGATTTTATTGGATATGAGGTTCGAACCCATCCCCACGCAGCAGACCCCGGCGCTGAACCAGGCCCGCAGGTTGGCTTCGTCGGGGCTCACCCCCCCGGTGGGCATGAGGCGGGTCCAGGGTTGCGGCCCCAGCACGGCCTTCACAAATTCGGGCCCGTATACCGAGCCCGGGAAGAGCTTGATGATCTCGCACCCGAGTTCCTCGGCCCGGCCGATCTCGGTGAGGGAACCGCAGCCGGCCGCCCAGAGCACCTTCCGCCGGTTGCAGATCCGGGCAATGTCTTCGCGCAGGGAAGGGGTCACCACAAAACGGGCCCCCAGCTGCATGTACAGGGACGCGGCCGGGGCATCCGTTACAGACCCTACCCCCAGGGCCATGCCGGGAAGCTCCCGCAGGGCATACCGGTTCAGCTCGGCAAAGACCTCATGGGCAAAATCGCCCCGGGCCGTGAACTCGAGCAGGCGTGCCCCGCCCTGGTAACAGGCCTTCAACACTTTTTTGCCCAGTTCCGGGTCGGGGTGGTAGAACAGGGGGACCAGTCCGGTCTGCTCCATGAGCCGGGCCACTTCGATTCGCGTCATTGTTGCCATTGTGTTTTGGTTGCTTGTTTCATATCTGTCCCTTTTCCCGCGCAGCCCCTCAGCGGACCACCCGGCCGGAGGCATCGCCCCCCATCAGTTTTTCGACTTCGGCCACGCTCACCAGGTTGGCGTCTCCGACAATGGTGTGCTTCAGGCACGAGGCAGCCACGGCAAAGTCGAGGGCCTTCTGATCATCCCCGGGCCAGGTAACCAACCCGTAGATGAGCCCGCCCATAAAGGCGTCGCCCCCTCCCACCCGGTCGACGATATGGGTGATCTGGTACTCGCGGGAGGAATAGAGCGACTTTCCGTCGTACAGCACCCCGGCCCAGGTGTTGTGGGAGGCCGAAAGCGATCCCCTCAAGGTGGTGATCACTTTCTTCGCCCGCGGGAATTTTTCCATCATCTGCCGGCAGACCGACAAAAAAGCCTCTGCCTTCACGTGCTCGCCCTGGGTGGTGATATCGAGACCTTCCGGCTTGATGCCGAAATGCTTTTCGGCATCCTCCTCATTGCCCAGGATAATGTCGCAATGCGCTGTCAGCTCGGTCATGACGGCTTCTGAAGGTACGCCGTATTTCCAGAGCTTGGCCCGGTAATTCAAATCCGTGGAAACGGTGAGGCCCATCTCGCGGGCCTTCAGCACGGCCTCGTGGCAGGCGTCGGCCGCCCCCTGCGAAATGGCCGGGGTAATGCCGGTCCAGTGGAACCACCGGGCTTCGCGGAAAACTGCTTCCCAGTCGACCATCCCGGGCCTGATCTCGGCCATGGCCGAATGGGCCCGGTCGTAGATCACCTGGCTGCCGCGGCTCACCGCCCCGGTTTCCAGGAAATAGATGCCGAGGCGCTGCCCGCCCCTGAGGATGTGGCCGGTGCCCACCCCCCGTTTGCGGAGCTCCATCAGGGCACAGGCGCCCAGGTCGTTGTCGGGCAGGCGGGTCACGAAATCGGCAGGCAGGCCGAACTGGGCCAGAGAAACCGCCACGTTCGATTCCCCGCCCCCGTAGACCACATCGAACTGGCTGGCCTGGGAAAAGCGCAGAAAGCCGGGCGGGGAAAGGCGCATCATGATCTCCCCGAAGGTTACGATCTTCTTCATAAAGGTTGTGGGTTAGGTTCCGGGAACTGAAAATAATCCCGGGCATTATTGTAACAGATATCGCGCACAATGCGGCCCAGGTGCTCCAGGTCGTGCGGCAGCAGCCCATTTTGGATGTCGTCCCCGATCATCTGGCACAGCAGCCGGCGGAAATACTCGTGCCGGGGGAAGGATAGCAGGCTTCGCGAATCGGTGAGCATGCCCACAAAACGGCTGATCAGCCCCATGTTCGACAGGGCGTTGAGCTGCCGCCTCATCCCGTCGAGCTGGTCATTGTACCACCAGCCCGAGCCGTACTGCACCTTGCCGGCCATGCGGCCGTCGTTGAAATTCCCGATCATGCTGGCAAAGACCTCGTTCCAGGCCGGGTTGAGGTTGTACAGGATGGTTTTGGCGAGCTGGTCGCCTCGGTCAAGGTGGTCCAGGAACCCGGCCATGGGCCGGGCCTGAGGCAGGTCCCCTATGGAATCAAAACCGGTGTCGGGGCCCAGGTGCGCCCGCATGCGGCTGTTGGCGTTGCGCAGGGCCCCCAGGTGGAACTGCTGCACCCACCCGTAGCGGTGGTAGGCGCGGCAGAGGTGGGCCAGGGTCTCAAAGGTGAAATACGCCTGCTCTTCCGGGTTCAGGGCGGTGCCGCTGCAGATTTTCCGGAAAAGGGCTTCTACATCGTACGGGGGCTCAGCAAAGAAAACCAACTGCTCCAGGCCGTGGTCGGAGAGGCGGCAACCCATCTCATGGAAATAGGCAATGCGGTTATCAAGGGCCGCCAGCAGGTCGGCATAGGTGCTAATGGCAGTACCGCTGGCGGCTTCGAGGCGCCCCAGGTAGGCGTTGTAGGCTGCAGGGTCTGAAACCCCGTAGGCTGCGTCGGGGCGAAAGGCCGGGTACATGCTGGGGCCTTCGGCCCCGGCGGCTTCGCGGTGGTATTCGAGGGAGTCGGCCGGGTCGTCGGTGGTGCAGACCACCTCCACCCGCATTTGCCTGAGCAGGCCCCGGGCGCTGTGGCTGGGTTCCTGCAGCCGGGCCGAGGTATCGCGGTAAATTTTGTCTGCATTCTGCGGGGTGAGCAGGGCATCAATCCCAAAATAGCGTTTCAGCTCGAGGTGGGTCCAGTGGTAGAGGGGGTTGCGCACCGTGAAGGGCACGGCTTCGGCCCATTTCCTGAATTTCTCCCCATCTGGGGCCTGCCCGGTAATAAAAGCCTCATCGATGCCCAGGGTGCGCATGGCCCGCCATTTGTAGTGGTCCCCGGCCAGCCAGGCCCGGGTGATGTTCTCAAAACGGTGGTCCCTGGCGATTTCGAGGGGGCTCAGGTGGTTGTGGTAATCGATTATGGGCAGGTCGGCAGCGTACCCGTGGTACAGGGCGCGCGCAGGCTCGTTGTGCAGGAGAAAGTCATCGCCGATGAATGACATAGGGTTTTCGCTTCGGTTCTGGCAGGCCTATGGGCCGGTGTCTGCGGGTGTTGGCGCGACACTTCTACTAAAGTAGCACAATTTGCCCATTCTTCTGCCCCGGGAAGCAAATTAGCCCGGTTGCGCCCGGTTGCGTATCTTTCAGACCGGCACGCTTAAAATCATACGATATGAAAGCCCGCACCTTACCATGGCTTTTGTTGGCCTGGATGTTTTGCCTGGCAGGGCCCCTGGCCGGGCAGGCACGGCAGGAACCGCTTAAAATAGGCGTGGCAGGACTTACCCACGGCCATGTGAACTGGGTATTTGCCAGCGCAGCAAGGGGCGACATCGCAATTACCGGCATCGTGGAACCCGACCGGGAAGTGGCCCGTCGGTACTGCGAGCAAAACGGGTACCCCCTCGACCGGGTGTACGACACCCTTGAAGCCCTGTTCGCAGCCGAAAAACCCGAAGCCGTGGCAGCCTTCGGGAATATCCGCGACCACCTGTCTGTCGTGGAAGCCTGTGCCCCCCGGGGCATCCATGTGATGGTCGAAAAACCCCTTGCCGTAAGCCTCGACCAGGCCCGGAAAATGGCCGGCCTGGCCCGGCAGCACGGCATCTGGCTGCTCACCAACTACGAGACCACCTGGTACCCGACCAACCACCGGGCGTACCAGTGGGTCAAACAGGATTCCCTCATCGGCCCCATCCGTAAAATCGAGGTGCAGGACGGCCACCGGGGGCCTAAAAAGATCGGGGTGCCCCCCGAATTCCTGGCATGGCTCACCGACCCGGCCCTCAACGGGGGCGGGTCCCTGCCCGATTTCGGCTGTTACGGGGCCAACCTCATCACCTGGCTCATGGACGGCCGCCGGCCCCTGAGCGTTACGGCCATCACCCGGCAACTGCAGGCCGAAAACAACCCCGAGGTCGAAGACGAGGCCATCGTGCTGCTCAACTACCCCGAAGCCACCGGGGTGATCCAGGCTTCCTGGAACTGGCCCATCGGCCGCAAAGATATGGCCGTCTACGGGCTTACGGGGGTGGTTTACGCCGACAACCGCCACCAGGTGCGCCGGCGCATGGCCGAAGGGTACGACGGCTTTCAGGAAACGGTGGAGCAGCTGCCCGAAAGGCAGCCCCCCCTCGACGACCCCTTCCGCTACCTGGCTGCCGTGGTGAGGGGGAACCTGGTACCCGGGCCCCACGACCTGTCTTCCCTCGAAAACAACCTGACCGTCATGGAGATCCTCGAGGCCGCCCGCCGCAGTGCGCAGGAAGGGCGGAGCATCCCGTTTGCCGAAATAACGGAAAAGCCATGACCCTCAAAACAGCCCATCAGGACTCCGGGATCACCTCCAAACGGGTTGCCGTTGGAGCGCTGACCTTCGACTGCCGGGTATCAGGTGTGCCCGGGGGGGAATGCGTGGTGCTGTTGCACGGGTTTCCCGAAACTTCGATCATGTGGGCCGGGCTGATGGAACACTTGTCAAAACAGGGGTACTTCTGCATTGCCCCGGACATGCGGGGGTACAGCAAAGATGCCTGCCCTGCGGGCAAAAAGCACTATGCCCTCGGGTTCCTGGTTCAGGACGTCCTGGATATTGCCGGGCATTTCGGGCAAAAGCGGTTCCATTTGATCGGGCACGACTGGGGGGCAGCCGTTGGCTGGCACCTGGTGTATGCCAACCCGGGAAAGGTCCTGACGTGGACGGCCCTGTCGGTACCGCACCCGGGGGCCTTTGCCAGGGCCTACAAAACGGACCGGGAACAGCACAGGAAAAGCAGGTATATCCGTTGGTTCCTGCTGCCCTGGCTCCCGGAAATCTACCTCGGCAGGAAGGACCTGGCGATTTTCAGGAACCTGTGGAAAAGGAGCGGCCCGGCGGAACTCGAAAATTACCTTTCCGTATTCCGGAGGCGGCGCTGCCTTACCGGGGCGCTGAACTATTACCGGGCCAACCTGGGCAGAAGACCAAGAGCGCCCCTCGGGCCTGTCAGGAATCCAACGTTGTTCATCTGGGGAAAACGGGACACGGCGATCGGGGAAACGGCTGCCCTTGGCAACCGGGAGTACATGGAAGGCCCCTACACCTTTCTGCCCCTGGAAGGCGGGCACTGGCTCATACAGTCTAATTTCGGAGAAGTGGCACAGTCCATTTCGGAACATCTCGCCCAGGAATAGGAATCCCCTGCCCTGTGAACAACGCCTGAATCACGCTCCGCTGCCCGGGTCCTAAAAAAATCACAATTACCCGGTCGCTTCCTTTTTTATGTGCGATTTTTCATATTTTTCGACCTCCCCCATCCGATTTAATACCAAAAACCAACAACGATGAAGTCAAGAATTTTACTCGCATTATTTTTAGCAACGGGCCTGATGCTTTCGGCCCAGGTCACCCAGACGGCCTCTGTGGAAGGCATAACGGAATACCGCCTCGACAACGGGCTCAGGGTGCTGCTGTTCCCTGACAATTCCTCCCAGACCATCACCGTCAATATCACCTACCTGGTCGGGTCGCGGCACGAAGGATACGGGGAGAAAGGGATGGCCCACCTGCTCGAGCACATGGTCTTCAAGGGAAGCCCGAAGCACCTCGACATCCCCAAGGAGCTGAGCACGCGCGGCGCCCGGCCCAACGGCACCACCTATTTCGACCGCACCAACTATTACGAGACCTTCAACGCCACCGAAGAGAACCTCGACTGGGCCCTTGACCTGGAGTCTGACCGGATGATGAACTCCTTCATCAGAAAGGAAGACCTGGAGTCGGAGTTCAGCGTGGTGCGCAACGAATTTGAATCGGGCGAAAACAGCCCCTCGCGGGTATTGATGCAAAAGGTCATCGACGCGGCCTACCTGTGGCACAATTACGGGAATTCCACCATCGGGAACCGCTCCGACATCGAGCGGGTGCCCATCGGCAACCTGCAGGAGTTCTATCGGAAGTTCTACCGGCCCGACAATGCCGTGCTGATGATCACCGGCAAGTTCGAGCCGGGGGAGATGCTTGACAAAGTGGTGGAGAAATTCGGGCCGTTGCAGGCACCCGACTTCCCCATCCGGGATTCCTATACCGAAGAACCCCCCCAGGACGGGGAGAAACGGGTTACCGTAAGCAGGGTGGGCGACATACAGCTGGTCTCGGCCCTGTACCACACCCCGGCCGGCTCCCACATCGACCACGCCGCTCTCTCCCTCGTGGAAGACGTGCTGACCGACGAACCCGCGGGACGCCTGTACAAGGCCCTGGTGGAAACCCAGAAAGCCTCCTCGGTCTGGTCGTACATTCCCTTCACCAAAGAACCCGGGTTCCTGTACATTACCGTGGAAGTACCCTCTGACAAGGATGCCGACGAGGCCGAAGCCATCCTGAAAAAGACCCTGGAAGACCTGAAAACAAACCCTATCACGGCAGAGGAAATGGACCGGGCCAAAGCCAACCTGGCCAAACAAACCGACCAGGTCTTCCGGAATTCCTCCTTCCTGGGGCTCTATATGAGCGAATATATAGGCGCGGGCGACTGGCGGCTGGCCTTTATCACCCGCGACCGGATCGAAGCCGCCACCCTCGAGCAGGTCAATGCGGCCGCGGCCAGGTACCTCATCCCGACCAACCGGACCATGGGCCGCTTTATCCCCACCCAATCGCCCGAGCGGGTAACCATCGCCCACACCGAGGGCCTGGAGGAACTGGTCGCCGGCTACAAGGGGCGCGAAGACCTGGGCACAGGGGAGGCCTTTGACGTCTCGTACGAAAACATACAGGCGCGCCTCGAACAGGGTACCCTGGGCAACGGGATCCGCTACGGCTACATCGAGAAAGGCAACCGGGGCAACAACGTGGTGCTCAGCTTCAGCATGCGCAACGGGAACGTGAATTCCCTGATGAATAAAGGGGTCATCCCGGGCTTTACGGCCAGCATGCTCAACAAGGGCACCCAGGCCCGCACCCGGCAGGAAATCGAGGACGAGCTGAGCAGGCTCAAATCTTCGATCTACTTCAGCGCGCGCAACGGAAACGTGTATGCCAACATCAATTCTACCCAGGAAAACCTGATGGCCTGCCTGGAGCTGATGGCCGACATGCTGAAACACCCGCGCTTTGACCCGGCCGAGCTGGAAAAGTTGAAGACCGAGCAGCTGGCCTCCCTGGAAGCCAATAAGACCGAGCCCCAGGCGCTGGCCTTTGAACGCCTGTCTCAGATCAACAACACCTACCCGAAAGGGCACCCGAACTATTCCATGAGCCAGGCCGAAGAAGAGGAAGCCATCAGGGCCCTGACCATCGACGATGTGAAGCAATTCTACAACGACTTCTACGGCCTGGGCAAATCCATCAATGTGGCGATCGGCACGTTTGAGGGAGATGAGGTGAAAGCTTTTCTGGAGCGGGAATTTGGCAACTTTGCCAGCAAAAGCCCGTACGAGGTGATCCGGGCCCCGTACCGGCCCAACAAGAGCGCCAATGAAGAAATACTCACCCCCGACAAGAAGAATGCCTTCACCTTCGGGGTGCTCGGGGTGGAGATCAGCGAGTATTCAGAAGACTATCCGGCCCTGGAAATCGCAGGCACCATTCTGGGGGGTGGGTTCCTGAATTCGCGCATCGCCGACCGGCTGCGGCAGAAGGACGGGATCAGCTACGGGGCCGGGGGCAACCTGAATGCCGACACGGATAAGGATGACCAGAATTCCCAGTTCTTTGTCTACGCCATCTACAACCCCGACAACCTGGACAAAGTGCAGCGTGGCTTTCGGGAAGAGATCCAGCGATTTATCGAGGAGGGGGTTACCGAGGAAGAAGTCAAAAACGCCGTCAATGGCTGGGTGCAGGGGCGCAACGTTTCCCGTGCCAATGACGATGAGCTCTCGAGCCTGATCAACAACAACATCTACTACGACCGCGACATGAGCTACCACAAACAGATGGAAGAACGCATGGGAAGCCTTACCGTGGCCGAGGTAAATGCCGCCATAAAGAAGTACCTCAAGCCGTTTGACCAGTGGACCGTGGTCAACGCAGGCGACTTCAAGCAGGCCCAGCCGCCAAGCGGCAATGAATAGGCCTGCAACGCAGCGACAAGCCTCCGGTACCGGAGGCTTTTTTTATGGCTGCACTTTTAATAAGCACCAATCCATTTGAATTTCTCTTCGATGATGGCCTCTTTGCTGGTGTCGATAAATTCCAGGTAGGAAGTGGCCACGGGCGATAGTTTTTTGGCCTGGAGCCAGATCAGGTTCCAGGTGGTGCTGATGGGCAGCCCGCCCACCGGGACGATGCGCAGGTCGTTGTTGCGGAGTTCGTTCTTGATGCCGATCAGGGGCATGATAGACGCACCGAGCCCTGCGATCACGGCTTGCTTGACCGCCTCGTTGGAGGTCAGCTCGATCTTCTTGCGCACGTCAAAACGGTTCTCGGCTATGAACTGCTCCATGGCGTTTCGGGTAGCCGACCCCTGTTCGCGGTAGATCAGCGGAATGGTTTCGAAGAGGGCGCGCTTGGTGGCCCGACGGGGCAGGTCGAGCCGGGGGGAGGCCACGTAAAACAAGCGGTTCTGCATCAGCTCTACCCGGTTGATGCGGAGCTTTTCGGGCAGTACCGAGACCAGGGCAAAATCGATCTCGTTGGCCTCGACGCTTTCGACCACACGCGCTTTGTTGGTAACATCCATACTGAGTTCCACCCCGGGATGCTTCCTGATGAAGTCAGACAAAAAGTAGGGCATTACATATTTCCCCGTAGAGACCACCGAAATTTTGAGCCTGCCGGCCAACTCGCCCTGGTAGGCCAGGGTCTTGTAATTGATGGCGTGCACCTCGTTGAGGATCTTTTCAGAGGCCTGGGCGATTTCCTGGCCGAATTCGGTGATATACAGCTTGCGCCCAACCACCTCCGTCAGCGGGATGGGGAACTGGTCCTGAAAGTTTTTCAGCTGGATGGAGACGGCCGGCTGGGTCAGGTGCAATTCTTCGGAGGCCTTGGTAATGCTTTGCAACTGGGCGATCTTATGGAAGATCTGAAGCTGGTGCAGGGTATAATGCAT
>CAYWZF010000007.1:0-61662 GCA_964461555.1 uncultured Robiginitalea sp.
CCCTCGTAAGCCATGCGGGCCTGCATCGGCCACGATGCCGGGTCGTGCACCTGGTAGCGGTCGCCCCCCGAGTCGAGGACTTCCTGGCATCTCGCCACCGAAATTTCGGAAAGGGCCTTCCAGGTCTTGATGTCGAAATTGTGGAACAGGCTCTCGATCTTGGGGCCGATGCCATCCACGATTTTCAGGTCGTCCTGCCTGATGGTTTTGCCAAAGGCCGCCCGGGCTGCCGCCCGGTCATAGGGAATTTCTTCGGGCGAGGCCATTTCTGCGGCCGCGAGCCTGTCGCGACAGGTCTCGAGCTCTACGGTCAGGCGGGCGTTGGTGTCGATCAGCGTTTGCAGCTCCCCGGAATCCGTTTCAGGGCTTAGGCTGCCTTTTCCCCAGAGATAGCCCACAATGCTGCAGATGACCCCTACCAGCAGGGGGATAATCCAGCACCAAATACTCATGTTTGAGAAGTCCATATTTTTAATTTGTAAGGTTAGTTATCTCAAAGGAGATCTGAATTTCCGGGTTCGGGCATTCGCCACAATACCTCAGGCGGCCCCAGGCCCACTGATGCGACGGCAGCGCGCATGACCGGGATGCAATTTACAAATCCGGGCATGGTCTGGCAGCTTGCATTTCCGGAGCCAAAAGGTATTAAAAATTCCCAAAGAATGTTAAATCAGCCCTTCAGAAACCGGCGATCGGGGGGCAAAGGCGTTATGCCCTGAAAATGCACGCATAAACCGCATGCCAGATATACACAATTCTCAACCAGTCGTACAAAAATATCCCTGTTTGAGGAAAGACTCTGTTATATTCGGAAGAGTCCGCATACAGGAGCCGGCCCTCCCGACAAAGTTACGGCACCGGGCCAGTCAGCTCCTCTCTTTTAAATTGTTTTGGATTAGTTTGGTTAGTTTGGAAATCCGCCCCTGGTACGCACATCCTTAAGGGGCGGATTCATTTCATCCCCTGCAAGGCAGGTTCATCCCCAGGCCTTATCCTTGCGGCAAAGCACTGAAACATGAAAAGACTGTTGGTCAAAGTCGCCCGGATACTTCGATGGATCGCCATGGTGCTCGTACTCGGCTTGCAGCACCTGCTCGAAGGGAGCTGGTCTTCGGGGCCCCGGGAGGCTGCCTGAGGCCGGCTACAGGTCGAACCGGATGCCCTGGGCCAGCGGAAGCCCTTTCGAATAATTGACCGTATTGGTCTGCCGGCGCATATAGACCTTCCAGGCATCTGAGCCCGACTCACGGCCCCCGCCCGTTTCCTTTTCACCCCCGAAAGCACCGCCGATCTCGGCCCCGGAGGTGCCGATGTTCACATTGGCAATGCCACAGTCGCTGCCTGCGGCCGACAGGAAGGTTTCTGCTTCCCGCAGGTTGGTGGTCATGATGGCTGACGACAGCCCCTGGCGGACGCCATTCTGGATGGCGATGGCCTCTTCGACGCCCCCTGAGTATTTGAGCAGGTAGAGGATTGGGGCAAAGGTTTCCTCCTGTACGATCTCAAAAGAGTTCTTGGCTTCGGCAATGGCCGGCTTCACATAGCAGCCGCTCTCATAACCCGGTCCGTCGAGCACCCCGCCCGGCACCACCAGCGAACCTCCTTCCCTTACCACTTGTTCAAGGGCGTGCTGGTACTTGGCCACGGCATCCTGGTCGATCAGGGGCCCGACATGGTTGTGCTGATCGAGTGGGTTGCCTATGCGCAGTTGCCCGTAGGCCCTCACCAGGGCTTCTTTAACTTTTTCGTATACGGATTCGTGCACGATCAGCCGACGGGTAGAGGTACAGCGTTGCCCGCAGGTGCCCACGGCGCCGAAAACAGCCCCGATCACGGTCATCTTGATATCTGCATCGGGGGTAACGATAATGGCGTTGTTGCCGCCGAGCTCCAGCAGCGAGCGACCGAGGCGCGCAGCCACTGCCTGGGCCACTATTTTTCCCATCCGGATTGAGCCGGTGGCGGAAATGAGCGGCACACGGGGGTCCCGGGTGAGGAGTTCCCCAACCCGGTAATCGCCGTTTACCAGGCACGAAATGCCTTCTGGCAAACCGTTCTCATGGAAAACTTCGGCCGCGATCTTCTGGCAGGCAATGCCGCAGAGCGGGGCCTTTTCAGAGGGCTTCCAGATGCAGACATCCCCGCAGACCCAGGCCAGGGCCGTGTTCCACGACCAAACCGCCACCGGGAAATTAAAGGCAGAGATGATCCCCACAACACCCAGGGGGTGGTATTGCTCAAACATGCGGTGCCCGGGACGTTCCGAATGCATCGACAACCCGTAGAGCTGCCGCGACAGGCCCACGGCAAAATCGCAGATATCGATCATTTCCTGGACTTCGCCCAGGCCTTCCTGGTACGACTTGCCCATCTCATACGAAACCAGCTTGCCCAGGGGCTCTTTCAGGGAGCGCAGCCGGTCTCCGAATTGCCGGATGATCTCCCCCCGCTTCGGGGCCGGCATCATGCGCCAGGCTTCGAAGGCTTTGGTGGCCGTTTCGACCACTTTTTCGTATTCCTCGGGGGTGGTGGCTCTTACTTTTGCAATCAGGGCCCCGTCTACCGGGGAATGGGAGGCGATCTCCGGGCCTGACCCGAAGTGATCCATCCCGGTGGAAGTACCCGGGTTTACTGCATTAACGCCTAATTGTTCCAGGGCTTTTTCAATTCCGAAATCCAGGGCAACCTCTGTCATTTTTGTAACTTTTTTAAAGGGGGGTGTTATAATCCTGACAAAATTACGAATTCTTCAGGCTTGTGGCCCATGTTTGGCCGGAAACTTCACACCAGACCCGGGCAAGATGCCGGGCAGCGGGAATTCCCGCCCGCCTTCGCAGCCGGGGCCGGGAGTCGTTATTCCTCCCCTTTGGCCACATAGCGGGGGTCGGCCTCCATGACCGTACCGCACTGCTTACAGGTGCGCAGCTCTTCTGAACCGTAGAACCGCTCGAAATGGGACAGGAAGTCCTTTTCGATATCCTCGAGCGTAAAATAGGCCTCGTACAGTTTGTGGTTGCAGTTCTCGCAAAACCAAAGCAGGCCGTCTTTCACCTCAAGCTTGTCGCGCTTGCGCTCGACCACCAGCCCGATCGAACCGGGGTGGCGAACCGGCGAATGCGGGATTTTGGCCGGGTGGAGGTACATATCACCAGGCCCGAGGGTAAAGGTCTTTTTCTGCCCCTCATCCTGGATATGCACCTGAATGGTGCCCTCGAGCTGGTAAAAGAGCTCTTCGGTTTCATTGTAATGATAGTCTTTCCGGGCGTTCGGGCCGGCCACCACCATCACGATATAATCTTCGGAGTCTTTGTACAGGTTCTTATTCCCGACCGGCGGTTTCAGGAGTTCCCGGTTGGCTTCGAGCCAATGGGTCAGGTTAAAGGGAGGGGCTACGCTCATAGGGTTTTTCCTTGTCAACCCCATAAGGGGTCAGGGCCCTAAAGTACGAAAAAGAGAGGAGTAGACCGCCGCTTCTGCCCGGGTCTTTACTGCAGGTAGAACAGTTGGGTGAAGAACAGCTTACCGTCTGGAGCCACTTTGACACTCACCGCTGTGTGGGTGAATTCCCCTTCCATGGTCTTGCGGTGCGATTCGCTCCCCAGCCAGCCCTTGAAAGCCTCCTGGGCATCGGGATAATCTTTGGCCACGTTTTCGGCTACAGCTTTGGCATTCACCTGGGCCGAGATTTCGGAAGCCCGGGCACTAAAACCATCGTGGTTGATCTCGCCCGATGCGATCATGTAATCGGTGTGCTGGTTGGCGTAATCATAGGCCACAGCGCTGAAATTCAACGCAGCATGCCCCTGAGACAGCCGATATTCATTTACCGTTTGCAGCAATTCGCTTTCCACGGCCTTCATGTTTTGAGAAACCGGGATCTCGTCAGGCGCGGCCGATTCTTTGGTACACGCTGTCGCCATGGCCAGGATTGCCACCAAGGCCCACAGGGGCCCTCGCACGATCATTTTCATATAGTGTTCGCTTTGCAAGGAGGCAAAGCATGGGAAGAGTGGGGAACCGCCGCAGGCATGGAGCCCAAGCGGATGCTAATATTACTTCATATTCCCGTACGGAGCCAACACAGGAAGTATTTTTTCGATAAAGTGTCAAAACTATCGGAAATCGGTATTATGAACAGGCAGAACCTGGCTTTTTTCGGGCTGGCGCCGAGGCTTGCAGTAGGATCACTCCACGTCCCAGGTGTCTGGTTCCAGCACCCGGTCGAAGACGAATGCCCCTATTTCCTTTACCGGTTCGTACAATAACGATTCTTTGATGGTTTTGGAAGGAACCAGGTGCAGGGAGTTGTTGGCCCGTTCAAAAAAGATGAGCAGGGCCCCCAGGATCACCCCCATTTTCACCAGGCCGAATACACCTCCCGCCAGGGTATTGAGAAAGCCGATCATGGCAAAATCGGCGATCTGGGTCAGGACTTTACCCAGCATGTGTACCACTATAACAATAACCAGTAAGGTGATGGTAAAAGCAGCGAGTTTGATATAGAGCATTTCCCACGAGAGTCGCTCACTGAGATAATCGGAGGCGACATACGAAAAATGCATGGCGCCAAATATTCCAGCGATAAGGGCCACAATCGAGGCGATCTCGACAAACAGGCCATTGCGCAGCCCCTTGTAAAGCCCGTAGGCCAGCAGCAAACCCAAAACAATGTCGAGCAGTCCCATAGGGCTTTTTCACAAAGATAGCGGATTGATTTGTACCTTTGGGCCCTTCGGGCACCACCTGCCCGGCATGCTTCAGAAATGGCCAGAGACATACTCCTGAAAGAACGCTGGGAACGGTTGCAGCAGAAATTGTCGCACCAGTTTGCCGACGGGGCCCCGCTTGACCTGGATGCCATCATCTACCTGGTGGGGGTACAGGAACTGGGGCAATACCACAGGCGCTTTAAGAAGGACGAGAAGATCGAGCTGATGCATATTGCCATCTGCCGCTTGCTGGAACCCTATGGGTACTATGAATTCGAGCGTTTTGATGAGGAGGGCTGGCCGCACTACCGGTTGGTTGAATCCCTGCCTCCCCTCAAGGCCGGGGAACAGGCCGTGCTTATGAAAGAGGCGATCGTAGGCTATTTTGTCGAAAAGGAATATCTCATATGAAATCTTTTGTGCCGTATTACGCGGTCATCTTTACCACGGTACGCACCCCGGTAGACGACGGGTACTCCGAAATGGCCGGGGCCATGCTCGAACTCGCCTCCCGTCAACCGGGCTACCTGGGGGTCGAACACGCCCGGGATGCCATAGGCATTACGGTCAGTTACTGGGAATCGCTGGAGGCGATCGCTGCCTGGAAGGAACAGGCCGACCACAAGGTGGCCCGCGAAAAGGGGCGTTCTTCCTGGTATGCCCAATACACCTTGCGGATCTGCCGGGTCGAACGGGAATACGATTTCAGGCGGAACGACTGAAGCGCCCCGGCCTGATTAACACAGGGGATTCGGCTCATGGGGGGCCGGCCGGCGAGCATGGCTGCTGATGACTGGGGCCCCAGAATCCCGTTCTGCTGAAGGGTTTTCATCCCCCGGGGGTAAACCCCCTTCCCCCCGGCACCAAGATACCCCCCTTCGGCGCAAGGCCCTCGCAGTATTCCGCATATTTTGTGCACGCCCTTGCCGGGGCCTTGAAATCAGGAAGTAAGTAGCGCAGGTGCCCCCGGCCTTTTCTTTCAGGGCCTAAATTCCAAACCCGTTTCCTGCCTTTTGAACCCTCCCCTTAATCCGGTATCTTTAGAGCCAAAACCCGAGCTGTGAAAAATGCCATGCCTTTTACCATCCTTGAGCGTTCGTCCCAACTGCGCACCCTTCAGTCGGAACGCTTTGACCTGGTGGTGATCGGGGGTGGGATCACCGGGGCCGGGATCGCGCTCGACGCGGCTTCACGCGGGTTGCGCACCGTGTTGCTCGAAAAGGGCGATTTTGCATCCGGCACCAGCAGCAAGTCTACCAAGCTCATCCATGGGGGGCTCCGCTACCTGAAGCAGTTTGATTTCTGGCTGGTGAAGGAGGTGGGGTCTGAACGGGCCATCGTGCACCAGCTGGCGCCTCACCTGGTATTGCCCGAAAAGATGCTCCTCCCGCTCATAGAGGGCGGGTCGTACGGAAAATGGCTGACTTCCTTCGGGCTGAAAGTCTATGACCTGCTGGCACAGGTCAGCGGGGACGACCGGCGGCGGATGCTGGAAAAAGGGGAGGCCCTTGAAAAGGAGCCCCTGCTGCCCGATGCGGAGCTGCTTGGGGCGGGGTATTACGCCGAATACCGCACCGACGATGCCCGCCTTACCCTCGAAAACATCAAGACAAGCCTGCAGTTCGGTGCCCTGCCCCTGAATTATATGAGGGTCGAAGGATTCCTGCACGACGCGGAAGGGCAGGTAAGCGGGGTACGGGCCAGGGACCTGGTTGGGCAGAATGATCTGGAGATACAGGCTGATTACGTGATCAACGCGGCAGGCCCCTGGGTCGACAATTTGCGAACCCTCGACGGCAGCCGCAAGGGAAAGCGGCTCCACCTGACCAAGGGGGTACACCTGGTCTTTCCGCGCGAAAAGCTGCCCGTGCGCCAGTCGATCTATTTTGACGTGCCCGACGGCCGGATGATCTTTGCGATCCCCAGGGGAAAGGTCACCTATGTAGGTACCACCGATACCGATTACGAAGGGGAAACCGATGCGGTACGCACCGACCTGGCCGATGCGGTCTACCTGGTGGCGGCCGTGAACCACATGTTCCCTTCCATTGAGCTCGAGCTGGCAGATATTGAATCGTCCTGGGCCGGGCTGCGACCCCTTATCCACGAAGAGGGCAAATCAGCCTCCGAAATGTCACGGAAAGATGAAATATTCACCTCTGATACCGGCATGATTTCCATTGCCGGGGGAAAGCTCACCGGCTATCGCAAGATGGCCGAGCGGGCCGTGAACCGGGTGGCCAGGCAGCTCGGGGAATCGGGCCGCACCCTGGGGCCGTGCCGCACCGATCGCATCCCGCTTTGCGGGAATGACTTCCCCGATTTCGCAGGGGTAAAGGCGTATGCCAAAAAAGTAGGTGCCCGGCTCGAACCCTTCGGCTTTGGTATTGGTCACGCCTGGGAACTGGTCACCACCTACGGCGCGCAGACCGACCAGATCCTCTCGCTCTTCGATGCCCACCCCGATGCCGACCCTGCATGGCGCCTGCTCAGGGCCGAGCTCGAATTCGGGATGTCGCATGAAATGGTGACCAGCCCGGCCGATTTTTTCATAAGGCGCACCGGCAGGCTGTATTTTGATATCGGCACCGTGAAGAAATACCTGCAACCTGCGGCAGAGGCCTGTGCTGCCCGGCTCGGGGCCGGCAGGGGGCAGGTTGAGGCCTGGGTCAGCGAGCTGGAAGAGGCCATCAGCCTCCATTCCGACTTCGACCCGGAGCACATGGCCGATTAACTCATCTCATCGGCCAGTTCGGCAAACACCTTTTTGGCGTTCCGGTTCTCATACAGCACCCTGTAAACGGCATCGATGATGGGGGTCTTTACTTCTTTTTTGAAGTTTTGCTTGATCTGGTAGGCACTCCGGGCGGCGTAGTAGCCTTCGGCAACCATGCTCATCTCCATCATGGCGCTCTTGACGGTGTACCCCTTCCCGATCATGTTCCCGAACATGCGGTTGCGGCTGAAAGTGGAATACCCGGTTACCAGCAAGTCGCCCAGATAGGCCGAATGGTTGATGTTCCGGTCGATGTTGTACAGCCGCTTCACATAGCGCTTCATCTCGCGGATGGCGTTGCTCATGAGCACCGACTGGAAGTTGTCGCCATAACCCAGTCCGTGGGCAATTCCGGCGGCGATGGCGTAGATGTTCTTTAGCATGGCCGCGTATTCGGTGCCGATAATGTCTGAGGAGACCTTGGCCTTGATATAGGAGCTGCTCAGGGCTTCTGCCACCCTGCTGGCCTTGCCCTTGTCTGAACAGGCGATGGTCAGGTACGACAGGCGTTCCAGGGCGACTTCTTCGGCATGGCAGGGCCCGGTAATGACCCCGATATCGCGATACGGGAGGTTGTATTTTTCATGGAAGTGCTCCCCTACGATGCGACCGCTTTCGGGTACGATCCCCTTGATGGCCGAGAAGATCACCTTGCCTTCGAGGGAGGTGTGCAGCTTGGCCAGTTCCGATTCGAGGAACGCCGAGGGAATGGCAAAGATCAGCAGGTCGGCCTGCTGAACGGCTTCATTGATGTCGGAGGTAAGGCGCAGCTTCGAGACATCGAATTCCACCGAGCTCAGGTAATTGGGATTGTGCCCTTCCCGGGCAATATAATCGACAGCTTCGGCGCTGCGCATGTACCAGGTCACCTGGGGCAGGTTCTCGCACAGCATTTTCACCAGGGCCGTAGCCCAGCTACCCCCTCCCAGTACTGCAAAACGGATCGCTTTTTTCAACGTTTGGCTTTTGGGGGCAAAATTACTCAAAAAGGAATTGAGCCAAAGCCGTGTCAAACAGCCCTTTGAAAATAGGGCATGCAAATTTTACCATCCAATTCAAGACCAAACCACAGACCTGTGAACCCACATCTTCCCTCTTAAGCGCTCCTGTTGCCGGCATTTTGAAATTTCAGCAGGGCGGCCTGCCTGAAACGCGGGTAAAGTGCCCACGCCCGCCCGGCCTTAATAGCCCTGTTGGTCAATGCGATAGAAAACCGCCCGCTTCCTGAAGAGGAAGCGGGCGGTTTATTCGGGGTCCAAAACGTCCCTCAAGAGGGTTATTCCCGCATCAGGCTGATGGCGAGGCCCCCTCCCGGTGCCAGGTGAAAGGTCATGCGGCTTTCGGAAGTTACAGGGGCCGTTTCGATGGCGAGGGCTTTGGGGTTGTCGCGGTAATGGGCCCCTTCCCCGTCTTTGTAGAAAGTGGCCCTGAAGGTCTGGCCAGCGGGCAGGAATGAGAAATCCACTTCCAGGTCGCGGGCGTTCTCATCTGTCACGGCACCGGCGAACCAGTTCCCGGTTTTCCGCTCTTCGCGGGCGATAGCCACAAAATCGCCTACTTCCCCGTCGAGCACCACGGTCTGTTCCCAGTCTACCCCGACATCCCTGATGAACTGCAGGCCAGGCTGGCCCTCGTAGTTTTCAGGCAGGTCACAGGCCATTTGGATGGGGCTGTAGATCACCACGTACAGGGCCAGTTGCTGGGCCAGGGTGGTATTGATCTGGTTGTCGGGCTTGGTGGGCAGGCCGATGTCGAAAACCCCTGGCGTAAAATCGATGGGTCCTGACAGCATCCGGGTAAAGGCAACCAGGGGGATGTGCTCCGGCGGGTTGCCGCCATCGGTAGCCCAGGCGTTGAATTCCTGCCCCCTCAGGCCTTCGCGCGCGATGGCATTCGGGTAGGTACGCCGGAGCCCGGTGCCCTTGATGGGTTCGTGGGCGTTTATGGCAATGTCATATTTGGCGGCCGTTTCGAGCACCTTCCGGTAGTGGTTGACCATCCACTGCCCGTGGTGGTATTCCCCTTTCGGGATGATCTTGCCTACATACCCGGTTTTGACCGAATGGATCCCGAGCGATTTCATGAGCCGGTAGGCCGTATCGAGCTGTTGCTCATAGGTACGGGGGGCAGCCGAAGTCTCGTGGTGCATGATCAGCTCCACCCCTTTTTCCCGTCCGTACCGCACCACCTCCTTCAGGTCGTAGTCGGGGTAGGGAGTGATGAAATCGAAAACCCCCTCCCGGTCTTCAAAGCCGATCCAGTGGTCCCACCCGGTATTCCAGCCCTCTACCAGCAGGCCTTTCATCCCGTTGGCGGCCGCAAAATCGATATACCGTTTGGCGTTTGCGGTAGTGGCGCCGTGCTTGCTGCTGGTCTGCTCCTTGCCCAGGGTCGAGAAGGTGTTCATGTCCTGGGTGGCTTCCATGTCCCAGGTAGAGAGGCCCAGGTGCATTTCCCACCAGATGCCGACGTATTTCATGGGGGTGAACCAGGAGACATCTCCCAGCTTGTTCGGCTCGTTGAGGTTTTCGATCAGTCGGGATTCGATCAGGTCTCCGGCCCGGTCGCCGATCTGCACCGTGCGCCAGGGGGTGTGGAAGGGCAGGGCGCGCTTTACCTTGTAGCCCGTGCGGTCTGAGCCCACCAGGGCGCTGGTGAAGGTGAGCGCGTCATTATCGACGCGGAGGGTCATTCCGGCGTAATCGGTAAGGTCGGCTTCGTGGAAGCTGAGGTGGATGCCTTGGTCGGTGCGCAGGGTTACCGGGGTGTTTACGGCATTTTCGGGGATATAGGTGGCTGCCAGGTTTGGGTGGTTCCGCCGTGAGAGGGCGTCTATGCCCGATACCCGGGTGGTCTGGTAGAGGTGTTCATAGATATCCCAGTCGCCGGGGGTCCACCAGGCCATATGGTCGCCGGTCAGGCGGAATTCAGAATTTTCGGCCGTGATGGTCAGGCTGTCGACACCGGCCTGAGGCAGGAACTCGTAGCGGAAAGCCACCCCGTCGTCGTAGGCCCGGAACCGGAGGGCCAGTTCCCGCCCGGGGGTTTCTTTTTCGCGCAGAACCAGCTCGGTCTCGTTGTAGTGGTTGCGCACCGTGCGCTGCTCGCCCCAGGGCATTTCCCAGGTCTCGTCGCCTGTGCTTCCTTTTTGGGAAACCAGTTCCAGGCCCCCCATAAGGGCGGGCTGGCCCTGGAATTCAAAGCCGAGGCCTGAACTGTCGATCACAACGGCTTCGTTGTGGAGTACCCGGTACCCCGGGCGCCCCCCGGCATCCAGGTAGATATCAATACGGTTGGAGCCCCCGGGAGAGACTAACCCGACCGGCTGTTGTGTTTTGTCGGGCCCGCACCCCAGCAGGCCAGACAGCAGGGTAGCCGCCCCCCAAAAAACTACTTTTCTCATGGTATCAGGTATAAAAAAGGGGCCCCACAGCGGGGCCCCGGAATCGTTCACACAGTATTTGCCGGCAGCGCCCCCCTCAGAACTTGCGCAGGTATTCCGCAATGGCCCTGGCGTCTTCTTCAGACAGATTCTGGTTGAGCATGATGGCCCCGTTGTACTCTTCGAATAGGGCTTTGGCGATGGGGTCTTCTTTGAGCATCCTGTCGGGGTTCAGGATCATATTCATGACCCATTCCGGGCTGCGCCGCTCGTAAACACCGGCCAGGGCCGGGCCGATCATCCGCTGGTTCATCTGATGGCAGGCCACGCAGATGGTGCTGAACTTGCTTTCGCCCAGGGCGGCCAGAGCCTCATCGATTTCTGAACCGAATTCGACCGAGGTAATGGGCCCGACCCCTTTGTTGCTGAGATCTACGGGGACCCCATCCGATTTGGTTTCTGCCGCGGGCGCTTCTTTCTTGGTGCGGCTCATTTCAAAGCCTTCTTCCTTTTTTTCCTCTTTCTTTTCACCGCAACCGGCCAGGAAAAGGGCGGCGGCGCCAAGTACGAATAACTTTCTCATGGGTCTTATGTAAATGGGTATCGATTTAATTCAGATTGCTAATATACGCATTAGGCCTTTATGAATGTTGCCCTGCAAATTGAATTGCGCGCACTTCGTTGTAATAGTAACCCCCTGGCTGTACAAACCCCACGTGCCCTCCATGGGCCGGGCGTTCAAAGAAGAGGTGCGGGTTTTCTTCCCCTGCTATTGCCGGATAGCAGTCAGGCCCCAGAAAGCTGTCGTTTTCGGCGTTGATGAGCAGGGTTGGCACTGAGATTTCCCCCAGCAGGGGCAGGCAGCTGCACCTGCGGTAATAGTCAAGGGCATCGGCAAACCCGTGGGCCCGGCTGGTATAGAGGTCGTCAAAATCCTTCAGGGTGCGTACTCCTTCGATCATCTGGTCGGTGATCTGTTCGGGGAACAACTTTTGCTTGGCGCGGAGTTTGCCCCTCAGGTTTACCAGAAAGCGCCGCGCATAGATCCGGTTTTCAGGAAGGTTGAGCTGTCGCAGCGAATCGTGCAGGTCGCAGGGCACCGAGATGGCTATGGCCGCCCTGATCCTTTCAGCTGCAGCCGGGTTTTCGCCCAGGTACTTGAGGATCAGGTTGCCCCCGAGGCTAAAGCCTTTGAGGAATACCTGGTCATAGGCATAGTTGCGTTCAAGGTGTTGCAGTACCTCTTTCAGGTCTTCGGTCGCGCCCGAATGGTACGAACGGTAAAGCCGGTTGGGTTCCCCGCTGCACCCCCTCAGGTTTACCGCGCAGACATCAAACCCGGCTTCGGAAAAAATGCGGACGCTGCCCAGCATATAAGGCCGCTGTGCATTGCCTTCCAGGCCGTGCAGCAGCACTACAACCCGGCGGGAGGGGGTAGCGCCATGGGTCCAGTCGAGGTCCAGGAAATCTCCGTCCGAAAGTTCGAGCCGTTCCCTGATTTGTGCGGGAAGTGGCACTTTCCGGAATACGGCCGAATAAATGGTAGAAACATGTCCGTTGCGGAACAGCGCGCCGGGCTTGTAAAACGGAATTACCTGTGGCATCAGTAGAGAATGTTGTTTATGGGCTCCACCTTTTCCGGAAGGGGCTGTTCATCGAGCATGTCGCGAAGGTCGATTTCGATGGTACGGCATATGGAGGTCATGGGCACGTCATTGAACCGGCCTTCAAAGGGGTCTTCGCTGGCGCGGGCCACCCTGTCGATGGTGATAAAAATCCAGGAGATGAGCACAGACAGGAAAATGGCCGCAGTTTCCATCCAGACTTTGCCAGAGGAAGGGAGCTTCCCGAATTCCTCATTAAAGGCGTTCAGCAGGCCAAAGGGCAGCAGCAATACGAAGATCCAGGCGAAAATCGTCCCGAAATAGGCGTATTGGCGCGGAAACGGGGTATTCTTGATGCGCTCGCAAGCCCCCTGAAAGTTGTAGTTTTCCTCGATCACCTTCTGCAGCATGAGGTTTTGGAATTCGCTGATTTTACCGTCCTTCATCAACTCCTTCAGATGCAGGCCCTGGTTCTTCATGAGATGGGTGGCGACGTTCTTCCGGTTTTCCAGGGCCTTCAGCTCTCCAGGCGAGATAAAGGGCTCGATGACTTCCGCAACCGGGCCATAAGCCTCATAGGATTCAATGAATCTTTTAAGGCTTTTGCTTTGTTTCAGCGAAAAAGGGGTTGGTTGCCTGAGCTGCACCCGCAGGGCGTTGATCCAGCCAAGGTGCCGGTAGATCAAGATACGCTGGTCTTCGGGGGAATCACCCACAAAGCTTAGCACCTGGGTTGCCCACGTCCTTGAATAATTTACGATGGCGCCCCATATTTTGCGCGCTTCCCAAAATCGGTCGTAACTCTGGCTGTTCTTGAAGCCGAGATAAAACGAAACAGCAATGCCAATAATGCTTAAGGGTTCGATGGCCAGTGAAATGTAGGTCACACCCTGATAGTAGTATAGAAAAAAGACAAAGGTGCTCCAGAGGACGAAAAACACGAGCTCTTTCCAGGTCCCCAGCAGTACGGGGATGATGCCTAAGTTCCTTTTGACGTACAAGGGGAGGAGTTTAGCTGAAGTGTTCCAGTCTGGAAGCCTGCTCCCTGAGGGCTTCGACGAATTCTTTTCTCAGGCGGTCTACCAGAGTGGCCACGGGCAGCGTATCCTTAATGGTCGCCACCCCCTGCCCGGCCGACCAGATGGTCTTCCAGGCTTTGGCTTCGGTGTCGAGCTCCTTGCCGAAGTCAATCTTGGTGTCCTTTTTCAGGTCTTCTGCCGTAATGCCCGCGGCCTGGAGGCTTTGGGCCAAAAAATTGGCGTGCACCCCTGATATCGCTGCCGTGTAGACAATATCGCTCGCCCCGGCCTCTATGATCATTTTTTTGTAGGCTTCCGGGGCCTCACTTTCAGCCGTGTTGATAAAGCGGGTGCCCATATAGGCCAGGTCGGCGCCCATCTGCAGGGCAGAAGCGATATCCCTTCCTGTGCTGATGCAGCCTGACAGCAAAATGGTCTTGTCGAAGAACGACCGCACTTCGCTGACCAGGCTCATGGGGTTCTGGGTGCCGCCGTGGCCCCCGGCCCCGGCTGAAACCAGGATCAGCCCGTCGACCCCTGCTTCGGCTGCCTTCTGGGCATGGCGCTTCTTGATGATATCGTGAAAGACCAGGCCCCCGTAGCTGTGCACCGCATCGACCAGTTGCGATACCGCCCCGAGGGAAGTGATGATCAGGGGCACACGGTGCTTCATGCACAATTTAAGGTCGGCCTCGAGCCTCGGATTGGTGGGGTGCACAATAAGGTTGACCCCAAAAGGGGCGGCCGGCTTCCCGGTTCGTGCCTCATAGGCGTCGAGGGCCTCCCGGATTTGCACCAGCCAGGCCTCGAAGCCCTCGCTGCTGCGCTGGTTCAGGGCCGGAAAGGTGCCCACGATGCCGCTGGTGCAACAGGCGATAACCAGCTCGGGATTGGAAATCAGGAACATAGGCGCTGCCACCACGGGCAGGCTCAGGCGGTCTATAAAGGGTGCTTTTTCTCCCATACTCATCGGATCTGCCCTAAAAATACGGATTAAATAATCGGGAAGCCCGGGCAGTGTGATAAATGCTGTAATTTTAGGGGTCCTGAAATACGCGGCCCATGTACCTGAAAGCCTTTGAAGTCCGCTGGAGCGACCTGGATGCGAACCGCCACCTGGCCAACAGTGCCTATATCAATTTCATGAGCCATACGCGCATGTCCTTTTTTTACCAGCACGGGATTACCCATGCCTCCCTGGTCAGCCACCACCTGGGCCCCGTGGTGTTTTCTGAGCATATGCACTACTTCAAAGAGATACTTCCGGGGCAGACGGTTCGGGTTTCCCTCGAGCTCACGGGCCTGAGCACCGATGGCATGTTCTTTGAATTCCACCACGATTTCTACGACGAGGCCGGCAGGAACCTTGCCCACTGCGAGATTTTGGGGGGCTGGATCGACCTGAACAGGCGCTCCCTGGCGCCTCTGCCTCCCGAATTCCTGGAAATTTTTGAAAAGCTCAAAAAAGCGGAAGGGTTCCGGGTGCTCACCCGGCAGGATACCCGCCGCAACGTCAGGCACCCGAAACCCCTGGCCTAGGCCTGCGGCTGGCCAGGTAGACCCCCGCAAAGACGAGCAGGGTAGCGCACAGGTCGAGCCAGCCAAAGGTGTCGCGACCCGTGATTAGGGCATAGGCTATGCCGATGATCGGCTGGGCATAGATAAAAACGCTCAGGGTCGAGGCCTTGAGCTGGGTCAGGGCAAACACGTTGAACAGGTAGGTCATGAAGGTGGTCCCCACCACCACGAAGGCCATGGCCCACAACCCTTCAGCCGGGATGGAAGCCCACTCCACCTCCAGGAATTCGGGCAGGGTAATCGGCAGGTTCATCAGCAGGGCCAGGGTAAACAACCACCGCATCAGCACGAAGGGGTGGTATTTCTCGGTCAGCTTTTTGGCAAGGATGAGGTAGGTGCCGTAACAGGTGGCATTCAGGATGAAGAGGGCATTCCCGAGCGGGATGTTGGGCGCATTCATCCCCTGGGGCTTGTTCATCAAGACCAGGGCCAGGGCCCCTGAGAAGCCGAGTACAATCCCCAGGAGCCGTGGGCGCGTCAGGCGTTCCCTGATCAGGAAGAACGACAGCACAGCCACGATGATGGGCGTTACGGTCACCAGAATGGCGCTGTTCACCGGGGTCGACAGCTCCAGTCCCCTGAAGAAAGACAGCATGTTGATCACCATCCCGAAAAAGGAACAGACCAGCAGGCGCAGCCAGTCCCTTTTCTCGATCGTCTGCCGGGGGCCCATGAAGGAGATGAGCCAGAAAAGCAGGGTCGCCCCGCCCACCCTGAGCAAAATGAACCCGAAAGCCTGTATGTAATGGGGCATGACCCCCTTGGCAATGGTGTGGTTCAGGCCGTAGATGGTGGTTGCCGCCGAGGCGGCTAATATGGCGAGGGTGCGGCGGTTCAAAGGTGGATGGCTTCTTTGGCGGCAGAAACGGTTTTTGGGGAATTCCCGATAAAGATCTGCCCGCCGGCCAGCACCACCGGCCGTTTCAGGAAGGTGTAGTGTTCCAGCAGCAACCGCCGGTAGTCTGACTCCTCCAGGGCCTGGTCTTTCAGCCCCCGTTCGGCGTAGAGGCGGGCGCGTTTGTTGAGGAGGGCTTCGTAGGAGCCGGCCAGCGCATGCATTTCTTCAAGTTGTTCGGCGCTGACGGGATTTGTGCCGATGTCTTGAAACACCGTGCCGGCCCCGGGGGCGATTTCCCTTATAATGCGGCGGCAGGTATCACAGCTGCTCAGGTGGTAGATCTTTTTCATGGACGAACCGGGTTTTCCGCCTTCGGGTGCCGGGCCCGGCTGGCGAAGTTCATATTTACGACCCCTGCCTGGGTTGCAGCCGGGGCGACAGCAGGGGGGTGATTTGCTCCATGGGCAGTACCAGGCTGATCCGGCCATCTGCATAGGAGGCGACCTCATAGGGGTTGTAGAGCAACTCCAGGCCCTGGGGGGTAAAGCCCATATTTTCAGGAAGGGTGAAGCGATCTTCCTCAAACATGAAACCGGTGTCGTTGATGCCCGCTCCCGCAGGGATTCCCTTGGCCTCCCGGAATGCCTTTTCGGCCAGGTTTTCAAGGGCCTTCACATCTGTGAAGAGCTGCTCATTGTCCAGCTCTTCCCCGGTCTTTTTGTCAAAATTCAAATAACGGAGGGTCGACAGGCCATGGGCACCCCCCGTAAAGATATAGGATTCAAGTTTCAGGGTGAGCAGGCGGTCGTCTTCAAAAGTGATCTGTCCTTCGATGTCGGCTTCCCAGCCTATGGCCTCATCGGGGAATTGCCGGCGCAGTTCCTCATATCCTGACCCGAAAGCCGCAATTGCCTCGGCAATGCCGGCAGCGCTTCGGGTTTCATCGTAATCGAGCAATTCGATCACCTCCTCCCGCAGGGCCCGGTTCACCCCCCGCCCCAGGGCGGTGGTTTCATCGGCCTCGGGAATGGCGACCCTGACGGAGGGGCAGGCTTCGCAGACCGGGCCCAGGTATTCCCTCGGGTGCCATTCCGTACGATTTTCCCCCTGGCACGCCCAAAAGGCCAGGGCAAGTAGTAAAAGCAACTTCCGATACATGCCAGTCTGGATTGATTCGCCCCAAAAGTACAATTTCCGGGGATGATTTTTGCCCCCGTGTCGCCACTGCGGATTTTAGGCCAACAGGCCCGCAGCGTATTGGTTCCGACCCCCGAGTTCGGTAGCTTTGCGGTAACCGCAACCCCTACCCGATGAAAAAGGACCTCCGCTTTAATTCCCTCACCATCCACGGCGGGCAGTATCCCGACGCCGCATACGGCGCCGTGATGCCCCCGGTGTACCTTACCTCCACTTATGCCCAGTCGGCCCCGGGCGAGCACAAAGGGTATGAATATTCCCGCAGCGGCAACCCGACGCGACACGCCCTAGAGGCAGCCCTGGCCAGCATCGAGAACGGCGATTCCGGCCTGGCCTTCTCCAGCGGGCTTGCCGCCATCGATGCAGTGCTCAAATTGCTCCGCCCCGGCGACGAGGTGCTGGCCAACCGTGATCTCTACGGGGGCAGCTACCGCCTTTTCCGACGTGTTTTTGAGCCCCTGGGGATTGCGTTCCGCTTCGAAGACCTCACCGCACCGGGGCGGCTTGCCGGGGTGCTGGCCCCCCAAACGCGGCTCATCTGGCTCGAAACCCCGACAAACCCCATGATGAATATCCTGGATATCGGCGCCATTGCCGCCGAAGCGAAAAGGCGGGGCGTGCTGCTTGCGGTCGACAACACCTTTGCCACCCCGTACCTGCAGAAGCCCCTCGACCTGGGGGCCGACATCGTGATGCACTCGGCCACAAAATACCTCGGGGGCCACAGCGATGTGGTGGCAGGGGCGCTGGTAGTGAAAGACCGCGAACTCGCGGAACGGCTTTCCTTCCTCCAGAATGCCTGTGGGGCCGTGCTGGGCCCCATGGACAGCTACCTGGTGCTGCGGGGCATCAAGACGCTGCACGTGCGCATGCAGCGCCATTGCGAAAACGGCCGGGCGGTCGCGGAATTCCTCTCGCGACACCCCGGGGTGGAAAAGGTTTTCTGGCCGGGCCTGCCCGACCACCCGGGCCATGGGCTGGCCAAAAGCCAAATGCGCGATTTCGGGGGCATGCTCTCGTTTATCCCCAAGGGGGCCCGCTACCGCGATGCCACTGCCCTGGTGAGCGCCCTGCAGGTGTTCACCCTGGCCGAATCCCTGGGCGGGGTGGAAAGCCTTGCCGGGCACCCGGCGAGCATGACCCATGCGAGCATCCCCGCAGAGGAACGCGCCAGGAGCGGCGTGATCGATGGGCTGATCCGCCTGAGCGTGGGCATTGAAGATGCCGAAGACCTCATCGAAGACCTCGACCGCGGGCTCGCTGCGGCGCACAGCACGGGCAACTGACACCGCCCGGGGGGAAGATCACAACAATATTTGTCATATTTTCAAAATCGGAGCGGCAGAATTATGGAAAACATATAATTTTGCGGCAATATTTTTAAATCAATAATCCGACACCCAAAACCTATGTCCGATATACAGCAAAAAATCGATGCCTTCATGGAGGAAGTGAAGGTCCGCAACGGCCATGAACCGGAATTTCTCCAGGCCGTACAGGAAGTGGCTGAAACGGTAATCCCGTACATCGCCCAGCACGAAATTTACAGCGGGAAGAATATTCTGTTGCGCATGGTAGAGCCCGAACGGCTCATTTCTTTCAGGGTGGCCTGGGTAGATGACCGGGGCGAGATCCACGTAAACCGCGGCTACCGCATCCAGATGAACTCTGCCATCGGCCCCTACAAGGGCGGGTTGCGCTTCCACCCTTCGGTCAATGCGAGCATCCTCAAATTCCTGGCTTTTGAGCAGGTTTTCAAGAACAGCCTCACCACCCTCCCCATGGGGGGCGGCAAGGGGGGTTCCGATTTTGACCCGAAAGGCAAGTCAGACGACGAGGTGATGCGCTTCTGCCATGCCTTCATGACCGAACTCTGCCGCCACATCGGCCCCAATACCGATGTGCCTGCCGGCGACATCGGGGTGGGCGCCCGTGAGATCGGCTACCTGTTCGGGATGTACAAAAAAATCCGGAACGAGTTTACCGGGGTACTCACCGGGAAGGGCCTTTCCTGGGGAGGTTCCCTCATCCGGCCCGAGGCTACGGGCTACGGCACCGTCTATTTTGCCCAGAGCATGCTGGCCACCCGTGGCATGGATGTCGAAGGCAAGAAGGTGGTGGTCTCCGGTTCGGGCAACGTGGCCCAGTACGCTGCCGAGAAAGTGATCCAGCTGGGGGGCAAGGTGCTGACCCTCTCTGATTCAGGCGGGTACATTTACGACAAGGATGGGATTGACGCCGAGAAGCTCGCCTTTGTTATGGACCTGAAGAACAACCGCCGCGGCCGGATTTCGGAATACGTCGGGAAATATCCGGGAGCCAGCTTCCACAAGGGACAGACCCCCTGGGGAGTAGCCTGCGATATCGCCCTGCCCTGCGCCACCCAGAACGAACTCGATGGAGACGATGCCAGGGCCCTGATCAAGAATGGGTGCCTCTGCGTGGCCGAGGGGGCCAATATGCCCTCGACTCCGGCAGCCATCCATGCCTTCCAGGAGGCCCGCATCCTTTTTGCCCCCGGCAAGGCCTCCAATGCAGGGGGAGTGGCCACCTCCGGGCTTGAGATGTCTCAAAACTCCCTCCGCATCAGCTGGACCCGCGAAGAAGTGGACCAGCGCCTGCAGGGCATCATGTCGAATATTCACAACGCCTGCCTCAATTACGGAATGGAAGAAGGCGGATATTGCAATTACGTCAAGGGGGCCAACATTGCCGGCTTTGTCAAGGTAGCCGACGCCATGCTCGCCCAGGGCGTGGTTTAATCCCTTTCCAGGCGTATCGCAAAGAAGCTCTCCCGGCCCCGGGGGAGCTTTTTTTTCGGCTATCTTTGAAAACCAACCCCCGCCATATGCCTCTCGCGTCCAAAGCCATTGTCATTTCCTCCCTGAAATACGGGGATAGCAGCCTGATCGTGCGGTTGTTTACCCGCGAGGGAGGGCTGCAGGCCTACCTCATCAAAGGCATCCTGGGTCGCAAAAAAGGGCCTTTCCGGGCGGGGCACTTCCAGCCCCTGACCCAGCTGGAGATCGTGGGCAGCCCTTCGAGGTCGGGAAAGCTGGGGTACCTGCGCGAAGCGGCCATTGCTTTTCCCTATCAGACCGTGCATGCCGATATCCGCAAGAGCACCCTGGCCCTTTTCCTGTCGGAAATCCTCGCCCAGAGCATCCGGGAAGAAGAACCCGACCCGGCCCTCTTCAGCTACCTCGAAAGCGCCCTGCAGTGGCTCGACCACCATGAGCAGGTGGCCAACTTCCACATCCGTTTCCTGATCGGGTTGTCGCGCTACCTGGGGTTCTATCCTGACCCTGACAGTTCGGGGGCGCCATTTTTCGACCTTGGGGAGGGGGCGTTTGTACAGGAGCCGGCACGCTACCCGGTGCTGGGGGGGGAGGTGCTGGAGCTGTTCACCCGTTTTCTGGAGACCGGATTTGACAGCATGGCCCAGGTCAGGCTTACCCAGGGGCAGCGCCGTGAAATACTGCAGGCCCTGATCACCTATTACGCCATCCACCTGCCCGGCTTCCGCGAACCCCGTTCGCTCGCTGTGCTCGATACGGTCTTCGCCTGAACGGCGACAGTGGCCGTGACCCCTAAAGCGGCCGGCTGGAAGGGATCAAACGGCATTTACAGAGTGGATTGTTTTGAAGGCAGGGGCCGACCATCTCCTGCTCAGGACTTTTCGGGCCAAAGAGGGCTCGGTTTTTAGGTAAAATCATTAATTTTGCGCACTTTAATAAATCGACCCGAATGTCCAGGCGTCATAAAAAGTTCAGGGAGTACCCGCAATTGGACCTGCCCCAGGTGGCTGAAGATATCCTCCGGTTCTGGAAATCCGAAAAGATCTTCGAGCAGAGCATCGCCATCAGGGAAGGGGGGGCGCCCTTTGTCTTTTACGAAGGGCCTCCTTCAGCCAATGGCATGCCGGGCATCCACCACGTGATCTCCCGGACCATCAAGGATATTTTTCCCCGGTACAAGACCATGAAGGGTTTCCAGGTTAAGCGGAAAGCCGGTTGGGATACCCACGGGCTGCCGGTGGAACTGGGGGTCGAAAAGGAGCTTGGCATCACCAAGGAAGACATCGGCGTCAGGATTTCAGTGGAGGAGTACAACGAGGCCTGCAAGAAGGCCGTGATGCGGTATACCGACGCCTGGAACGACCTGACCGAACGCATCGGCTACTGGGTAGACATGGACGACCCGTACATCACCTACAAGCCGAAATATATGGAGACCGTCTGGTGGCTGCTTAAGCAGATCTACGAGAAAGGGCTCCTGTACAAGGGATACACCATACAGCCGTATTCGCCCAAGGCCGGGACCGGGCTGAGCTCCCACGAGCTCAACCAGCCCGGCACCTACCAGGACGTGACCGACACCACCGTAACGGCCCAGTTCGAGGCCATCCGGGAAACCCTTCCCGATTTCCTGAAAGAAGAAGCGGGTGCCATCTGCCTGCTGGCATGGACCACCACCCCCTGGACCCTTCCCTCCAACACAGCCCTGACCGTCGGGCCGGCCATCGATTACGTACTGGTCGAAACCTACAACCAGTATACCTACCAGCCCGCCAAGGTGATATTGGCCAAGGCGCTGGTCCCGCTCCAGTTCGGCGGCAAGTTCGTGGAAGTGCCGCACGGGGAGGCCTGGCCGACTTACGGGCCCGAGAACAAGAAAATCCCCTACCGCGTGCTGCGGGAATTCAAAGGGGAGCAGCTGCTCGGCATCCGCTACCGGCAGTTGCTCGATTACGCCCTGCCGTATGAGCATCCCGAGAATGCCTTCCGGGTGATCGGGGGCGATTTCGTCACCACAGAAGACGGGACGGGCATCGTGCACACGGCCCCCACTTTCGGGGCCGACGACATGCAGGCGGCCCTGGCCGCCGACCCCCCCGTGCCCCCCATGCTGGTGCTGGACGAAAACGGCAACCCGGTGCCCCTGGTAGACCTGCAGGGGCGCTTCAGGCCTGAGATGGGCGATTTAGCGGGGAAATACGTGAAGAACGAGTATTACGAAGACGGGAAGGCCCCTGAGCGCTCGGTCGACGTGGAGATTGCCATCCGCCTGAAGGAAGAGAACAAGGCCTTCAAGGTCGAAAAATACACCCACAGCTACCCCAACTGCTGGCGCACCGACAAGCCGGTGCTTTATTACCCCCTCGATTCCTGGTTTATCAAGGTGACCGAGGTGCGCGACCGCATGTTCGAGCTCAACAAGGAGATCAACTGGAAACCCAAAGCCACTGGAGAAGGGCGTTTTGGCAACTGGCTGGCTTCTGCCAACGACTGGAACCTGTCGCGTTCGCGCTATTGGGGCATCCCCCTGCCCATCTGGCGCAGCGAGGACGGGCGCGAAGAGCGCATTATCGGCTCGGTGGCCGAGCTCAAGGAGGCCATGGCCGAATCGGTGCGGGCCGGCTTTATGGAAGCCGACCTGTTTGAAAAGTTCGTGCCCGGAGATATGTCGGAGGCCAATTATGAGACGGTAGACCTGCATAAGAATGTGGTTGACCGCATTGTGCTGGTTTCCCCTTCAGGCAAGCCCATGTACCGGGAAGCCGACCTGATCGACGTTTGGTTCGACAGCGGCTCCATGCCCTATGCCCAGTGGCACTACCCGTTCGAAAACAGGGAGCTAATCGATTCGGGGGCTGCCTTCCCGGCCGATTTCATTGCAGAAGGGGTCGATCAGACGCGGGGGTGGTTCTATACCCTCCACGCCATCGGCACCCTCGTCTTCGACTCCATCGCCTACCGGAACGTGGTCTCCAACGGCCTGGTGCTCGACAAAGACGGCAAGAAAATGTCGAAACGGCTCGGGAATGCCGTGGACCCTTTTGAAACCATGCGCACCTACGGGGCTGACGCCACGCGCTGGTACCTGATCTCCAACGCCAATCCGTGGGACAACCTGAAATTCGATATTGAAGGGGTTGCCGAGGTGCGCAGGAAGTTCTTCGGCACCTTGTACAACACCTATGCCTTCTTCGCGCTTTACGCGAATATCGACGGCTTTGCCTACAGCGAGCCTGAAGTGCCCATGGCCGACAGGCCCGAAATCGACCGGTGGATCTTGTCGGAGCTCAACAGCCTGATCGGACGGGTAGATGCTGCCTATGCCGACTACGAGCCGACCCGGGCAGCCCGGGCCATCTCTGACTTTGTGCAGGAAAACCTGAGCAACTGGTATGTGCGGCTTTGCCGCCGCCGTTTCTGGAAGGGCGACTACGGGCCCGACAAGGTCTCGGCCTACCAGACGCTCTTTACCTGCCTGAAGACCGTGGCAGAGCTCGGGGCCCCCATCGCCCCCTTCTACATGGAGCAGCTCTATCGCGACCTGACCGGGGGTACCGGCCTGGAAGCCCCAGAAAGCGTGCACCTGGCTGATTTTCCCGAAGGCGACCCTGTCCGCATCGACGCTGCGCTCGAACGGCGCATGGAAAAAGCCCAGACCATCTCGTCCCTGGTCCTATCAATCCGCCAAAAGGAAAAGATCAAAGTACGGCAACCCCTGAAAAAGGTGATGATCCCCGTGCTTGACGCTGCACAGCGCCGTGAGATCGAGTCGGTGGCCGACCTGATCCGTTCAGAGGTGAACGTGAAGGAGGTCGAGCTGCTCGACGACGCCTCCGATATTTTGGTGAAACGCATCAAACCCAACTTCAAGGTCCTTGGCCCCAAATACGGCAGCGACATGAAAGCCATCACGGCGGCCGTCGGGGCCCTGGGGCAGGCTGACATCCAGAAAATAGAGCAGGAGGGCGAAATTGTGCTGAAGTTGGATACTAAAAGCATTAACTTACAGTTACAAGATGTTGAGATCACCTCGCAAGACATTGAAGGATGGCTGGTTGCCTCTTCCGGGCCCATTACCGTCGCCCTGGATATCACCATTGACGACGACCTGAGGAACGAAGGGATTGCCCGGGAGCTGGTAAACCGGATTCAGAACCTGCGCAAAGACTCCGGCTTTGAGGTGACTGACAAAATCGACATAAAGATGTTAAAGGACGAAACGGTAGAAAATGCCGTAAAAAGTAATTTGCAGTATATTAAATCTGAAACCCTTACAGCAGACCTGCAATTTGCGGAAAAGCTGGAAGATGGCACAGAGATTGCATTTGATGAGATTAATACCAGATTGCGCATTCAAAAACATTAAGATTCAAGATTATGGCAGAAGATATCAAAATCCGATACTCAGATAAGGAACTGGAAGAATTCAGGGTACTCATTGAGCAGAAGATCGAAAAGGCACGGAATGACCTGGATTTGCTGAAAAGCTCCTATATGAATGACGGAAATAACGGCACTGACGATACTTCCCCTACCTTCAAGGCTTTTGAGGAGGGGTCCGAAACCATGAGCAAAGAGGCCAACACCCAGCTCGCCATCAGGCAGGAGAAATTTATCCGCGACCTGAAGAACGCGCTGATGCGCATTGAAAACAAGACTTATGGGATTTGCCGGGTTACCGGGAAACTGATCAACAAGGAACGGTTGAAACTGGTTCCGCATGCCACCCTGAGCATTGAGGCGAAAAACATGCAAAAATAACTCAAAACGCCCTCCGGGGCGTTTTTTTGGCTCCCTGCCCGGGGCCATCCTGCTGGCAGCCCTGCTTTCCGCGGCCGGCCTGCAGGGCCAGAAGCGCGTGCAAAAGACCCTCCTCGACCCGTCGGTTGAGTCGGTGGTGGTAGACGGGTCTCAGTGTTTCCAAATCAGCCTTGAGACGGCTCAAACCCGGGAAGTGCTCGTGGAGGCAGAGATGGAAGGGGAGTACCAGAGCGAGGTGATGGTGGTCACCGAAACCCTCGGCAACACCCTGCGCATCAGTACGGGCTTTGTGCCCGGCTTCCAGGTGCCGAACGACAAGCTGAGCGCCCACAAGGTACTTTCTGTAAAACTTAGGGTGGTCTTGCCCCTTTACCAGCGGGTCTCGCTGGCCGCCGGCAGCTGCCGGGTCGAAACGGCCGGCACCTTCCGCGACCTGAAGATCCACATCGCAGAAGGGGGGTGCCTGTTGGCCCATGTTGCCGAGCGCACCGAGGTGACCACAGCTTCGGCCCCGATCACGGCCCTGATTGGCAGGGGGGTTGTCGAGGCCCATTCCCGATACGGAAAGGTGCAATTGGAGAACATCCCGCCCGGAGACCCCGAATTCGTTTTCCGGAGCACAAGGGGAGACATCCGCGTGAGCCGCCTGCCCTGACCTCTTTCCGGGGGGGTTACGAATTTCGATTTAATCCCTATTTTTGCCGCTGTTAAATCTCCCGGATGCAACCCAAGAAATCCCTCTTCCTTGTCTTTGCGGTCTTACTGGCCGATCAAATCAGCAAGATCTATGTAAAGACCCATTTTCAGCTCGAGGAATCGGTGGAGGTTTTTTCCTGGTTCAAAATATATTTCATCGAAAACGAAGGGGCGGCCTGGGGCACCAAGCTAAGCGATTTGCTCCCGCTTTCGGAGCGCAGGGCCAAGCTGTTCCTCACCCTCTTCAGGGTGCTGGCGATCGGGGGCATCGGCTACTGGCTCTGGGACATCCTCAGGAAGCATGCCAACGCCACGCTCGTGGCGGCAGTAAGCCTAATTTTTGCAGGGGCAGTCGGCAATATCATCGATTCTCTTTTCTACGGCCTGGTCTTCGACCACAGCTACGGACAGGTTGCCACCTTTTTGGCCCAGGAGCCGTACGACGGCCTGTTTTACGGCAAGGTGGTAGACATGCTCTATTTCCCGATCATCGACAGCCAGTGGCCCGAATGGATGCCCTGGGTGGGCGGGGAGGCCTTCCGCTTTTTTGCCCCGGTGTTCAACATTGCCGACACGGCGATCAGCACGGGGGTGGGCATATTGCTGGTCTTCAACAAGAAGGCCTTTGCCAAACCGGACCCTCAGAACGCGTAGACCCGTTCGGGGCAAACCACATACCTGAGCGGCACATCCCCCGGGTGCAGGTCGGAGATCTCCCGCACCGGGCCGAAGAAGGAGAGGCCCACCGTAACCACGTCTTCCCGGCACTGGCTCAGGAAGCGGTCGTAGTACCCGCCTCCGTATCCTACCCGATACCCCTTTTCATCGAAAGCGAGCAGGGGCACGAATACCACATCAATGGCTTCTGGCATTACCTCTTCCCCTTCTGCGGGTTCGGGGATGCCCCATCGGTTCGGGCTGACCGGGGTGGTATCGGTAAGGAGCAGGTGTTTCAGGGAGCCGCCTGAAGCCATTTTTGGCACGGCGATTTGTTTGCCCCTTTCGCGGAGCAGGGCGATCAGGAAAGAGGTGTCTGCCTCCCGTTTTTCGCGTACCGACAAGAAAATATGGAACAGGGTTTTATCCCACAACGGCAGTTGCTGGCAGTTGTCCGCAATACGCTTGCTGGCCTCCGAGAGGCCTTCTTCGGTAAGTTCTTGTCTGAAGCGCAGGTAGTCTAATCGAAGCTCCTTTTTCAACATCGCAAGCCGATTAAACGCTTAGAGTGGGATGTGGCGCATTTAATCGTGCTAGTCCTTTGCCGAAACAGCAAAGTAGACCTTGAAAAAGAGCATCAGAATCAGGTACATTCCCAGCGTGATGAGATAATTGTCCATAAAAATAATGCCCTATTACTGGTTTTAAATGTAAGTAAAAAAATGGTAAACCAAATGTTCAACGGTATCAAAATATCGATGAAATGCACACATTTGGGAAAAGTTTAACCCTTATCCGGTCAATGCAGCGGGAACTTATCATGGGGATAAAAGTAAAGCCCTGCCCTGCAAAACCCTTGCAGCACCGCGAAGGGTGCACCGGGTGGCCGGGCCCCCGGCCGGATTGCCTCCCGGGCCGATGGCGATTGCCTGTGTAATCATATCTTTGCAGGGAAAGGTCTAATATGGAGCTGCTTCCCATCGATATCCAACTGAAAACCCTGCCCGACAGCCCGGGGGTTTACCAGTTTTTTGATGCCGACGGAAAAATGCTTTACGTAGGGAAGGCCAAAAACCTGAAAAAGCGGGTCAGCTCCTATTTCGCCAAGACCCACGACAGCGGAAAAACGCGGGTGCTTGTGCGGAAGATACGCACCATCAGGCACATCGTGGTTTCCACCGAGTCAGACGCCCTGTTGCTCGAGAACAACCTGATCAAGGAACACCAGCCCCGCTACAACGTGCTTTTGCGGGACGACAAAACCTATCCCTGGCTCTGCATCAAAAATGAGCGCTTCCCCCGCATCTTCCCGACCCGCAAGCGGATCCGCGACGGGTCGGAGTACTACGGGCCCTACACGCAGATGCGGACGGTGCGCACCCTGCTCGACCTCATTAAAAGCGTCTACCCGCTCAGGACCTGTAATTTCGACCTTTCGGAAGAGAAGATACAAACCGGCAAATACAAACGCTGCCTGGAATACCACCTGGGGAATTGCCTGGGGCCGTGCGAGGGCCTGCAAGACGAGGCCTCCTACAACCGCGCCGTAGGCGACATTCGCGAAATCGTAAAAGGGAACTTCGGCAGCTCGCTTCGGTACTTCCGGCACCGCATGCACCAGCTGGCCGGGGAAATGCGCTTTGAAGAGGCCCAGCAGATCAAGGAGAAAATAGACATCCTCGAAAATTACCAGGCCAAGTCAGCCGTGGTGCACCCGGGCATCAGCGATGTGGATGTCTTTTCCATCGTCTCTGACCCTACCCATGCCTATGTGAACTACATGCAGATTTCCCATGGCCTGGTGGTGCGGTCGCACACCCTTGAGATCAGGAAAAAACTCGAGGAAACCGATGAGGAACTCCTTTCCCTGGCCGTGTTGGGCCTGCGCGAGCGTTTTGAATCTGCCTCCAGGGAGGTGTACCTGCCCTTCCCTGTGCCCCTTCCGGAGGAGATCCGGGTCACGGTGCCCAAACAGGGCGACAAGAAAAAGATCATCTCCCTTTCGGAGCACAATGCCCGCCTTTACCGGCAGGAGCGCTTCAAGCAGATCCGCATTACCGACCCCGACCGCCACGTCAGGAGGCTGATGGAGCAGATGAAAAAGGACTTGCGCCTCTCAGCTGAACCCCGCCATATCGAGTGCTTTGACAACTCGAACATTCAGGGTTCAAACCCCGTTTCGGCCTGCGTGGTCTTCCGCGACGGCAAGCCAGCCAAAAAGGAATACCGGCACTTCAACATCAAAACGGTGGAGGGCCCCGACGACTTTGCCTCTATGGAAGAGGTCGTCTTCCGCCGTTACCGGCGCATGCTTGACCAGGGTGAGCCGCTCCCGCAGCTTATCGTGATCGACGGGGGGAAGGGGCAGCTGTCTGCTGCCCTCAAAAGCCTGGAACAACTGGGGTTGCGCGGCAAAATTGCGATAATCGGCATTGCCAAGCGGCTCGAAGAGATCTATTTTCCCGAAGACCCCATTCCCCTGTACCTCGACAAGAAGTCCGAATCGCTCAGGGTAATCCAGCAGCTGCGCAACGAGGCCCACCGGTTCGGCATTGCGCACCACCGCAACAGGCGGAGCAAGGCCGCCATCAGCTCTGCCCTGGAGGGGATCGACGGTATTGGGGAACAGACGGCCCGGGAGCTCCTTCGCCGGTTCAAATCGGTAAAGCGGGTGCGCGAGGCCAGCCTCGAAGCGCTCACCGAGGCGATCGGGCCCTCAAAGGCCCGGAAAGTTTATGAAAGTTTGCGTGAATGAAGTAACTTCACCACATGCGTCTGACCGTGCTTACAACCCTCCTGTTTGGTGTTTTCTGCCAGGCTTTCGGGCAGGATACCACCCGGGTTGAAGACTTCAGGGTCGGGCTGGTGCTCAGCGGGGGCGGGGCCAAGGGAATGGCCCATATCGGGGCCCTGAAGGTGATCGAGGAATCGGGGGTTCGGCTCGACTTCATAGGGGGCACGAGCATGGGGGCCATAGTGGGGGCGCTTTACGCCTCTGGTTATTCGGCCCGCGAGCTCGACTCCCTCTTTACCCAAACCGATTTTTCAAATCTCATCCAGGATTACCTGCCCCGGAGCGCGAAGACGTTTTACGAGAAGGAAGATTCGGAACGCTATGCGCTGACCCTGCCCTTCACCGGCTTCCGGGTTTCCGTTCCGCCGGCCATTTCAGGAGGGCAGAACATCTACAACGAACTGGTCCGGACACTTTACCACGTAAGGGACATCCACGATTTCAGCAAACTGCCCGTTCCTTTTTTCTGCATGGCCACCGATGTGGAGACGGGGGAAGAAATCCTGCTCGACAAGGGGTACCTGCCCGAGGCCATCATGGCCAGCGGCACCCTGCCATCCCTCTTTGAACCGGCTGAAGTGGATGGCCGCATCCTGATCGACGGGGGGGTGCTCAATAATTATCCGGTAGATGAGGTAAAGGCCCGGGGAGCCGACCTGATCATAGGGGTTGACGTGCAGCACGGCCTTCGCAGCCGCGAAGACTTATTGTCGGCCACCGAAATCCTGCTCCAGATCAACAATTACCGGACGGTGCGCGATATGCTGGAAAAGGCCGGGAAGACCGATATATACATCAAGCCCGAAATCGACCAGTATTCCGTCATTGATTTTGACAAGCGCGATACCATCATCGCCGCGGGAGCCGAGGCTGCCCGCAAGCAGCTGGGTGCCCTGCAGCAGGCCGCCGCCCGCCAGAGCCGCAAGCCGCCCCCGCGCCCCTTTCTGCCCCTTGTAGACTCCATTGTCGTTAACCGGCTGCTGCTGGAGGGAAACAACAACTACAGCCGGGGCTATGTGAAAGGGAAGCTCCGATTTGACCCGGGCCAGAAAGTGCCCTTCAACAGGCTGCAACAGGGGATCAGCAACCTGGCGGCCACCGGCAACTTCAAGACGATCCGCTACAAGCTGCAGTCGAATGGCCTGGGCCAGGACCTGGTTTTAAAGCTTCAGGAGAACCCTACGCGCTCGTTCATCCGCATCGGCGTCCACTACGATGACCTGTACAAAAGCGCGGCCCTGATCAACCTGACCCGAAAACATTTGCTTTTTGATGACGATGTGGCTTCTTTCGACATGATTCTCGGGGATAACATCCGTTACAACGCCCAGTACTATGTCGATAAGGGTTTCTATTGGAGTTTTGGGCTGAACTCGCGTTTCAACAGGTTCAACCAGAATATTGAGTACAACCTGATCCGTTCCAATTTCAGGCTTCCTGAAGATGATAATATCCGCAGCATTGACCTCGACGTATCTGACCTTACCAACCAGATCTATGTCCAGACCGTTTTGCGGGAAGAGTTTGCCTTCAGCCTCGGGTTGGAGCACAAATATTTGCAATACAGTACAGAGACCCTGAGCCAGATCGACGCCGACAACGGGATAGTGGCGGTTGACCCGGCCGAGCGCCGCACCTTCTTCGAAAAAAGCCATTTCGGCAGTGCCTACGGAACCCTCACCCTCGACACCTATGACGACCGCTACTTCCCCACGCGCGGGCTTTATTTCGACGGAGACTTCCACCTCTACCTCCTGTCTTCTGACTTCAACGATAATTTCGAGGAATTCTCGGTAGCCAAGGCAAGGATGGGGGCGGCTTTTCCCATTGCCGGAACCCTGAGCATGAACCTGGAAACCGAAGGCGGCTTCAAGCTGGGCACCTCGCCCGTCACTTCCATGGACTTTGTGCTGGGCGGCTTCGGGGGGAGCCTGATCAATAACTTTGTCCCCTTTGTCGGGTACGACTTCCTCTCCCTGCCCGGCAACAGCTATGTGAAGGCCTACGGGCGGGCAGACTGGGAATGGATGCCCAAAAACCACCTGTTGTTTGCAGCCAACTTTGCCAATGTGGCCGACGATTTGTTCCGGACGGGCGAATGGTTTACCGCCCCCGATTATTCCGGCTATGGCTTTGGGTATGGTTGGGAATCCTTTTTCGGGCCGGTGCAGGTACTGTACGCATGGAGCCCCGAAAGCAACCAGCGGGGCTTTTTCTTCAGCGTGGGCTTCTGGTTCTAGGGCTTTGCCCCGGCTATCCCCCACGAGCGAACAGGTATTTTTACGATATTTGTACAAAGCCAAAGATGACTGGTACTTCATTCCATATCAGTTCGCACCTCAGGGCCATGTGGTAAAGCGATTCCGGATCGCCCGTCACCCTTCCCGGGCCAAAGGCCCGGTTGCACGTAGTTTCTTCAACCCTTAAACCGAATCACATGCCACTTACAGATAACACCTCCCTGCACCTTCCCAAAGAAGTGCCGGCCGCCGCAGATTTCCTGCCCCTGCTCGGCACAGACCATGTTGAACTCTATGTGGGCAACGCCAAACAGGCTGCCCATTACTATATGTCTGCCTGGGGCTTTCAGCCCCTGGCCTATGCCGGCCTTGAGACAGGGCAGAAAGACCGGGTTTCCTATGTCTTGCAGCAAGACAAGATTCGCCTGGTGCTCACCTCTCCCCTCAAACCGGGCGGGGACATCAACCGCCACATCGACCGGCACGGAGACGGGGTGAAGGTGGTCGCCCTCTGGGTAGATGATGCCCGTAAAAGCTTTGAGGAAACCGTGAAGCGCGGCGCCGAGCCCTATATGGAGCCCAGGGAACTCTCAGACGAGATGGGCACGGTGGTTTTGTCGGGCATACACACCTATGGCGAAACCGTTCACGTCTTTGTGGAGCGCTCGGCCTACAACGGCCCCTTTATGCCCGGGTTCCGCGCCTGGAACCCGCATTACCGGCCAGCTTCCACAGGCCTCAAGTACATCGACCACATGGTGGGCAACGTGGGGTGGAATGAGATGAACAAATGGTGCGAATTTTACGCCAGGGTGATGGGTTTTGCCCAGTTGGTTTCCTTTGACGACAAGGATATTTCCACCGAGTACACTGCCCTGATGAGCAAGGTGATGAGCAATGGGAACGGGCGCATCAAATTCCCCATCAACGAACCGGCCGAAGGGCGCAAGAAGTCGCAGATCGAAGAATATATCGAGTTCTACAACGGGGCGGGGGTGCAGCATCTCGCCCTTGCCACCGACAACATCATCGAAACGGTTTCGGCATTGCGCGACCGGGGGGTTGAATTCCTGACCGTTCCGGCTGCCTATTACGAGGATGTACTCGACCGCGTGGGCGAAATTGACGAGGAACTCGCCCCGCTCAGGGACCTCGGGGTACTCATTGACCGCGATGACGAAGGGTACTTGTTGCAGATATTCACCAAGCCGATCCTCGACCGCCCCACCCTTTTCATCGAGATCATCCAGCGGAAGGGGGCCAAATCATTTGGCAAGGGGAATTTCAAGGCCCTTTTCGAATCGATCGAACGGGAGCAGCAGGCCCGGGGGACCCTGTAATCTTAGGGTTTTCTAAAAATTCCGGCCCAAAACGATAAAGTATTGTTAAGGCCCGAGTTAAAGTACGTTAAATATGGGGGAGGAGCCGCTGGCTTACCCTAATTTTGATGGCATAAGGGGTGGTTCCCTTATAACTTTAAGTATTGGTTTTTCATAATTTAAAGTTTGGTTGGTTATTTAGGAAAAGCCCCGGTCGCCCGATCGGGGCTTTTTTTATGCCGCCGGCCCGCAGGCTCCATGCCAGGCCGACAGGGGGCAATACTTTGGAATAAAAATTGTTTTAGCTAAGGAGAATTACGATCTGCAGGGGTCTTTCTTACGTATTTTTGATGAAATTTGCCACGATGAACTTATTAAAAACCCTGTTCGTTTTCAGCCTCCTCTGGATGGCGGCAGGCCTGGCCCAACCCCAGGAGGCATCCGACTGGCGCAAGATTCCGCCGCCCTTTAAGGCTGGGGAGTGGCTGAAATTCCGAATCCACTACGGCATCCTCAACGCCAGTTACGCCACCCTGCACCTGACCGAAGAAAACATGGGCGGCATACCGGTTTACCACGTGGTGGGCAGGGGCCAGACCACCGGGTTCGCAAGCCTTTTCTTCAAGGTCGACGACACCTACGAAAGCTATTTCGGCAAAGAAGACGGGAAACCCTACCGCTTTATCCGCAAGATAGACGAAGGCGGGTATACCAAAGACATTGAGATTCGGTTCGACCACGAGGCGAAGCGGGCCGTTTTGCACGACAAGGAGGCGCAGCGAAAGATGCACTTTGACACCATGGGGTCGATTCAGGACCTGATTTCTGCTTTTTACTACCTCCGCCGGAATTATGAGGCCGACCAGCTGGTCGAGGGAAAATCCATTGAGCTCGACCTGTTGTACGACGACGACGGCATCTTCAAATTCCGCCTGAAATACCTGGGCAAGGAAGTGCTCAAAACCAAGTTCGGGAAGGTGGAATGCCTCAAGTTCCGCCCCTATGTGCAATCGGGCCGGGTATTTAAAGAGCAGGAAAGTTTATCTTTGTGGGTGTCTAACGACAGGAACAAGATTCCCATCCGGATCGAGGCAGATCTGATGGTCGGTTCCATCAAGGCAGACCTGGAGGGCTATAACAGCCTCCGCAACCAGTTCAAGATCATCATGGACTAACCGGCCCTATGGACAAGAAGGAGCGCATCGATTCACAGATCCGTAAACTGGAAGCCAAATACAAGGATTCCGGGCAGGACCTGAGCTCCTACCTAGACGGCCTGCTCCACCAGCGGTACCTGACTTACTGGGACTATATCCACCTCGACACCCTGTTGAGCCTGCAGGTGCCCCGCACCCATTTCCCCGATGAGGAGATTTTCATCATGTACCACCAGATCACCGAGCTGTATTTCAAGCTCATCCTGCATGAGCAGAAACAGATCGTTGACGACAAGTCGCAGGAACTGGATATTTTCATCGAAAAGGTAGAGCGGATCAACAATTACTACAAAGCTCTGATCTCTTCTTTCGGCATTATGGTCAGGGGCATGGACCGGGAACAGTTCCTGCAGTTTCGCATGGCCCTGCTCCCGTCAAGCGGTTTCCAGTCGGCCCAGTTCCGGATGATCGAGATCTACTCGACCCCGCTCGAATTGCTGGTGCATCCTTCCGAGCGCGACCGGTTCTCTTCACAGGACCCCATCGAGGTCTTGTATGAACATATCTACTGGAAGAAAGGGGCGACCGATGTGAAGACAGGCGAAAAGACCCTGACCCTGAAACAATTCGAATACAGGTATACCCCGCGCTTCATCCGGATTGCCCGGGAAGTGGCCGGAAACACCATCTACCATAAATTCTTAAATTTGCCGGCGGGGCAACGCGATACTAAAGCGCTCCGGGAGGCGTTACAAAAAATGGACCTGAACGCGAATGTCAATTGGCCCCTGATGCATATGGGGTCGGCATACCGCTACCTGAGCAAGGATAAGGAAACCCTGGAGGCCACCGGAGGAACCAACTGGAAGTCGTATCTTCCGCCGGGCTTCCAGAAAATCGTATTTTTTCCGGAGGCGCACGAGCCGGAAACATTGGCAAACTGGGGAAAGCAATGGGTGGAGCACCAGCTGAACCCCGAAAAACACAGATAATTCATGATGCGTACATTCTGGGGCATATTTGTGTTGGCATTCCTTGCAGCGGCCTGTAAAGACTCCGCTGCCGATTCGCGGAACGCAGAAACCGTGGCGGGCGAAGAGCTCCTGGCAGAGGTAACCCCCCGCCTTGAATACGGCTTTAACTTCAACGATTTTACGGTGGTGGCCGATACGGTGCGCAACGGCGACAGTTTCGGGGAGCTTATGATCAAAAACAAGGTGGAGTATCCGAAGATTGCCCTGGTTGCCGAGCGGTTCAAAGACACCTTCGACGTGCGCCGCATAAGGGTGGGCAAGCCCTACCTGATCCTCAAATCGAAAGACACAGCCGAGGCGGCCCAGGTGTTTATCTACCAGGAAGACCCTATTAATTACACGGTAATAGATTTCAGGGATTCGGTGGTGGCCTATAAGAATAAAAAGAAAATCCGCCGGATTGAAAGGGAGGCTTCCGGGATTATCCCACAGGGCGGGTCGCTTTCCCAGGTTATCGATAAGCAGGGTGTCGACTACAGGATGACCCTGGAATTGTCGCAGATATACGCCTGGAGCATCGACTTTTCGAAGTTGGATGCTGGAGACAAGTTCCGCATCATTTTCGATGAGAAGTATATTCAGGATAGCATCTATGCCGGAACGGGCCCGATCAAGGCAGCCTATTTCGAACACAAGGGCAAACCGTTTTACGCCTTTGCCTACCGCAACGATTCCCTTGACATCACCGAATACTACGACGAAACGGCCGAGAACCTGCGCAGTACCTTTCTCAGGATGCCGATTCAGTTTGGGAGGCTCTCTTCACGCTACAACCTCAAGCGCCGGATTAAGTATTACGGCTACAAGGTACGGCCCCATAAGGGTACCGATTACGCGGCCCCCATTGGCACGCCAATCCTGGCAACGGCCGACGGAGTGGTTACCGAATCTACCCGAAGAGGCGGAAACGGGAAATACGTAAAAATCAGGCACAACGAAACGTACAGCACCCAATACCTGCACATGAAGGCCCAAAACGTGAAGAAGGGCGACTACGTGCGCCAGGGCGACGTAATTGGCTGGATCGGGATGACCGGCAACACGGGCGGCCCGCACGTGTGTTACCGGTTCTGGAAAAACGGACGGCAGGTAGACCCCCTTAGGGAAGAGCTGCCGGCGGCTGAACCCCTGGCCGAAGATTTGCAGCCGGCCTACTTCCGGCAAATTGGCCCGCTGAAGGAACAACTCGACTGCATTCCGCTTGATGCCCCGGCAGGCGCAGAGACGGAAGATCTGATAACTTTCAACCAACCTGAACATGCCCTTAGCGAAAATTGACCCGACTACTACCCAGGCATGGAATCAACTCCGGGAACACTACCAGCAAATCCAACATATACCCATCAGGGAACATTTTGAGGCCGACCCCGATCGGGCAAGGCGCTTCAGCATTCAGTGGAATGATTTTCTGGTTGACTATTCGAAGAACCGCATTACTGATAAAACGCGCGAGCTCTTGCTGTCACTGGCCGAAGAAGCCGGCCTGAAAGACGCCATTCGGAAATATTTCGAAGGGGACCTGATCAACGAAACCGAAGGCCGGGCCGTGCTCCATACGGCCTTGCGCGCGGGCAGTGCAGCCCCCATTTGGGTAGACGGGGCAGATGTCTTGCCAGAGGTAAAGCAGGTCAAGGCGCAGATGCGGGCCTTCTCGGAGGCAGTGATCGGCGGGGCCAAGAAAGGCTTTACCGGCAAGCCCTTTACCGATGTGGTCAATATCGGCATCGGCGGGTCTGACCTGGGGCCGGCCATGGTGGCCGAAGCCCTGAAGTTTTATGGCAACCACCTCGGGGTGCACTTTGTGAGCAATGTAGACGGCGATCACGTGCACGAAGCGCTGAAGCTGCTCGACCCAGAAACCACCCTGTTCGTGGTGGTTTCCAAGACCTTTACCACCCAGGAGACCCTTTCCAACGCCCTGACAGCCAAAAAATGGTTCCTCCAGCACGCCAATCCCGGGGCGATTGCCCTGCATTTTGCGGCGGTTTCGACCAATACCGAGAAAATAGCGGAGTTCGGCATTGCCCGGGAGCATGTATTCCCGATGTGGGACTGGGTAGGGGGGCGGTTTTCGCTCTGGAGCGCCGTGGGGCTATCCATTGCCCTGGCGGTTGGTTTTGACCACTTCGAAGCGCTCCTGGAAGGGGCCCGGGAAATGGACGAGCACTTCCGGACGGCCCCGTATGCCGGGAATATCCCGGTAATGCTGGCCCTTCTGAGCATCTGGTACAACAACTTCCACGGAGCTGAGACCGAGGCCATCATCCCCTACACCCAATACCTGCATCGCCTTCCGGCCTACCTGCAGCAGGGCATCATGGAAAGCAACGGGAAAAGCGTCGACCGCAGCGGGCAACGGGTGGGCTACCAGACTGGCACCATTATATGGGGGGAGCCAGGCACCAACTCCCAGCATGCCTTTTTCCAGCTGATCCACCAGGGCACCAAGCTCATCCCGGCCGATTTCATCGGCTTTAAGCATTCCCTGCACGGCGACCGCGACCACCACCTGAAGCTCATGGCCAATTTCTTTGCCCAGACCGAGGCCCTGATGTACGGAAAAAGCGCCTCTGCAGTCAGGGAAGAACTCAGCCGGCAGGGCCTGTCAGGCCCTGACCTCGAAGCCCTTCTCCCCTTTAAGGTCTTTGAAGGCAGCAAGCCCACCAACACCTTGCTAATCGAGCGGCTTACCCCCCGCAGCCTGGGGGCGCTGGTCGCCCTTTACGAACACAAGATCTTCGTGCAGGGCGTGGTGTGGAACATCTTCAGCTACGACCAGTGGGGCGTAGAGCTCGGAAAACAGCTCGCCTCTGCCATTCTCCGCGATCTGGAGGGCGAAGAAATCGCAAAACACGATTCGTCAACACATCGTCTTTTACATTTTTTTAAGAAATAATTTACCAAATCAGCAACACTTTAGCATTAACTCCAAGTTGCTGTAATTCAGGTTATTTATAGCGTTTTTTGCGTTAAATTTGCAGTGGACAATTTAACATTCCCTTAATGCCAAAGTGGGCATTCTGCTTCACTTTTGCACCACAATTTCAAACCTAAATAACACGGAAATGAAAAATTTAATCTTGACCATTGTGCTGACCCTTTCAGGCTTTTGGGCCTTTTCCCAGGTTACTGTAACCGGAACGGTCACCGACGGGGAAATCGGTGGGCCCTTGCCGGCGGCCAGCGTGGTACTGAAAGGAACCCGGACCGGGGTAGCCACCGACTTCGATGGCAATTTCACCATCCAGCTTGACCAGGAAAGCGGCATACTCGTAATCTCCTATATCGGATACCATTCAAAAGAAGTATCCTTTTCCGGTTCGTCAAACCTTGGATCTATTGCCCTGATGCCTGAGGCTGAAGAACTTGAGGGCGTGGTGGTGGTTGGAACCGGCATTATTGACCTGGCCCGGGACCGGGAGACCCCCATCGCGGTGTCTACGATCCCGGCAAGGGAGATCCAGGAAAAAATCGGGACCCAGGATATCACCATGACCCTGGTTAATACCCCATCTGTGTACGTCGCCGGCCAGGCCGGGGGTTATGGCGATTCCCGCATTGCGGTCCGCGGTTTTGGCCAGGACAACACGGCATTTCTGCTCAACGGCCAGCCCATTAACGGAATGGAGGACGGCCTTATGTACTGGTCTAACTGGTCCGGTATGGCTGATATTGCCAATGGGATCCAGATTCAGCGCGGCCTTGGGTCTTCCAAGCTGGCTATCTCTTCGGTAGGTGGTACGGTGAACTTTGTGACCAAGGCCACCGAAATGCAGGAAGGTGGCTTCGTACACTATGGCATGGCCAACGACAGCTACTATAAAGGAACCGTTGCCTATAACACCGGGATCGGCGAAAAGGGCTTTGGCACCAGCGTCATGCTGAGCCACTGGCAGGGGAACGGCTACAACGAGGGCAGCCGCGGCCAGGGACAGAACTACTTCATCTCGCTCGGGTACCGCCCCGACGACAAGAACCTGTTCAACTTCCTGATCACCGGCGCGCCCCAGTGGCACGACCAGAACTTCACCAAGCGGATTTCTGATTACCAGACCTACGGCCGCAAATACAACAACAACTACGGCTACCTCAACGGGGAATACCTCTCTGAGCGCCGCAACTACTACCACAAGCCGGTTGCCAACCTGAACTGGGACCACGAATTCAACAGTGACATGCAACTCTCCACCGTGCTGTATGCCTCCTGGGGCCGGGGCGGGGGAACCGGGAACGTCGGAAGTCGGGTACGTCATCCTGACGGCTATATCAACTGGGACGCCATCGAGGCCAACAACCTGGCCAGCCCCGATGGTTCTGCCACCTATGCCCTGCGCGCTTCCGTGAACAACCACGCCTGGTACGGCCTGGTTTCGAACCTGAATTATCAGCTTTCAGACAACCTGGAGTGGAACGTAGGTTTCGACCTCCGCTCGTACAAGGGGACGCACTTCCGCCAGATCATCGATCTGCTGGGAGCTGATTACTTCTTTGACGGCAACAATGTACAGATCCCGAATAACCAGATCACCTCAACCTTTGAGGCAAATCCCTGGAGTGCCCTCTCGAGCTTCGCCGATGTAGGCGAGCGCTATGCCTGGGATTACGACGAGCGCATCCAGTACGGAGGCCTCTTCAGCCAGATCGAGTACGCAACCAATGATTTCTCAGCCTTTTTCCAGGGGTCGCTCTCCAGCCAGTCTCACATCCGCTGGGACCGCTACCAGTACGACGAGGCCAATGAAGAGTCCGAAAAAGTGGTCAATGGCGGGTTCAACGTGAAGGCCGGTGCCAACTACAACATCGATGCCCGCAACTCGGTTTATTTCAACACCGGGTACTACTCACGGCAACCCTACCACGACAACATTTACCTGAACTTCCGCAACGAGGTGAACCCGCTCACCCAGAACGAGAAAATCTTTGGCCTCGAAGCCGGATACGGCCTGCGCCTGGATCGCTTCTCAGCCAATGTGAACGTGTACCGCACCTCCTGGAAAGACCGGGTGGTTACCTCCTCGACCATCGTGAACGACCAGGAGCAGTTCACCTCCAACTACGGCACCGAGCAAGTGCATTCCGGGGTGGAACTCGACTTCCGTTCCCGCGTGAACGCCGACCTGAGGCTGCGTGGTTTCCTCTCCGTGGGCAACTGGGTATATAACGGGGATGTGGTTACCATCGTGCGCGATGAAGACCGGAACATCATTTCGGAAACTACCGAAGACGTAGACGGAGGAAAAGTAGGCGACGCCGCCCAGTTCACTGCCGGGCTGGGATTTGACTACACAGTAACCCCTGACCTGTCGTTCGACGCCGATTACCGTTACTACGACAACCTCTACGCCGACGTGGGGGCCATCAAGGAAAACCTCGAGCTGCCGAGCTACGGCCTGCTTGACCTGGGCGCCACGTATGTCTGGAAGCTCAAAAGCAACGCCAACCTGACCTTCCGGGGCAACATCAACAACGCGCTCCACAAGATTTACCTTTCCGAGCTGACGTCAGCCAACTTTGCCAACCCGGGAGACGATACCTACCAGGGTATTGCCACCTCCAACTTTGGGTTCTTTGGATGGGGACGCACCTGGAATCTGAGTGTGCGCTACAACTTCTAAGCATCCTTAGCGGATTCTGGTTTAAACCCCGGCCCTGGTGCCGGGGTTTTTTTATTTCAAAAAATGATACCTTTACCGGAAAACCCACCCCTATGGAAATAGTACTGAATGTCCATTCCTACCTGGCCTACGTTGCGCTGGCCATACTTGTGGTCGCCGTGGTGAACGCCCTGACCGGCCTTTCTGGCAAGCGCATGTTCACCCTCGAAAGGGACTTCCGCATCAGCCTTTTTGCGCTAATCATAAGCCACCTGCAGCTACTGGTGGGGCTGGTCCTGTATTTCCTGTCGCCCAATGGCCTGCAGGCCATCAGCCGGTTGGGAATGGGCGGAATGAATGCCGAGGCGCGCCTGCTGGCCCTTGAGCACCCGCTGATCAATATCGTGGCGGTGGTGCTGATCACCATCGGCTGGTCGCGGCACAAGAAATTCATGGAAGGCAACAAGAAGTTCAGGGCTATCAGCATCTTTTACGGCCTGGGCCTGCTGCTGCTGCTGAGCCGCATTCCCTGGGGCACCTGGTTAAGTTAATCTTATAAGTCAATGAAAAACTGGATCTTTTCTCTGCTGATGCTGGCCGGAGGCCTGCTCAGCGCACAGGAAATTGAACTCTTCAATGGGTCTGACCTCAATGGCTGGACCGTATACGGCACTGAGAAATGGTACGTGGAAGATGGCCTGCTTGTCTGCGAGAGCGGCCCCGACAAGGGGTACGGGTACCTGGCCACCAACGAACACTACAAGGATTTTGAGCTTACCCTCGAATTCCAGCAGGAAGCCGACGGCAACAGCGGCGTCTTCGTAAGGTCTACCGTAGAGGGCACCAAGGTGTCTGGGTGGCAGGTCGAAGTCGCACCCCCCGGGCACGACACGGGTGGGGTGTACGAATCTTATGGCAGGGGCTGGCTCATCAAGCCCGAAGCCGGAAAGCCCGATGTGAAAATGGGAGAGTGGAATACCCTGAAGATCCGCATGTCGGGCGATACGCTCACCTCCTGGCTCAACGGCACCGAGATGGTCACGCTCACCGACGAGAAGATCGGGGCCGGCGAAGGCTCCATCGCCCTGCAAATCCACGACGGGGGCGGCATCAAGGTCAGGTGGCGGAATATCCGCCTGAGCTTGCCGCAGTAGGCGCGGTCAATCCGATTTCCGAATGAGATAGGCATAGACCGGGAAGTGGTCGCTGTACCCACCCTGGTACGTGCCCCCTGCATAGGTGCGGTACGGGTATCCCGTATAGGGCCCTTCCTGGGTTTTGAGGTAGTCCGGGTGGTACACCCTGGCTTTCCAGAAGGCGAAACCCTCCCCCCTCGGGTACCAGTTGCCGTTGAACAGGATCTGGTCAAACAGGCTCCAGCGGTCCTGATACGCCAGGGTGCCCGAGCCTGAGGCAAAGAGGGCTTCCATGGGGTTGTAGAAGAGATAGGAAGGCAGGCTGTCGGGTTCGCGGCGGGTGCCGAGCCCGTATCGCAGGCTGAGGTCGGTGGGGTCGTCGTTGTAATCGCCCATGGAAACAAAGCGGGCTCCCGGGTCGCTGCGCAAAACAGAGTCGAGGATGCTGCGCTGCAGGGCGGCCGCCTGCCGTCGCAGGGGTTCACTCTGCATTTGCCCCCCGCTGCGCGAAGGCCAGTGGTTTACCGATACATAGAGGGCTTCCCCGTCGAGGGCCCCGTAAACGACCAACTGGTCGCGGGTGGTCCTCACGCGGTTCTTCTCATCCCGCAAGAGCAGTCGCCGGCTCTGGCTTTCCAGCACCGTAAAGGCACTCCTATTGTACAGCAGGGCCACATCGATGCCCCTGAGATCGGGGGAGTCGAAATGGACGACCCCGTAGCCCACCCCCCTGAGCGCTTCCTGCCCCAACAGGTCGTTCAGCACACCCCGGTTTTCGACCTCGCAAAGCCCGATCAGGTCGGGGGGGCGACGGGCCTCCTCCCGCCCGATGCCGGAAAGGACCCGGGCGATGTGCTGCAGTTTGAGCTGGTAGCGATCGGGGGTCCAGGCGTCCCTGCCCCCTGGGGTGCGGTCGTCGTCGTCAACCAGGGAATCGTTCACCGTATCGAAGAGGTTTTCGACATTGTAAAAGGCAATGGTCCTGATTTCGTACGGCCCGCTCCCCAATATTTTTTCGGGCCCTTCCAGCCCGGGTTTGTGGCAGCCCGCCACGCCCGCCCAGAGGATGCAACAGGCAATGATCCGTTTTTTCAGCATGTTGCAAACCTACCGTCACAGGTTGCAAGGCGCATGCAGTCCCGGGGATTATCCTTGCCGGAGAAAAGGATACAACCCCCACTTCGGATGCGCCCCAACCCCTTTTTCTTTTGCCCCCTGCTCTGCGCCCTCTTCACGGGCGCCGTTTGCGCCCAGCAGCGCCATGTCACAGGCCGGCTCCGGGATGTGCACAGCCGGGAACCCCTGCCCGGGATGTCGGTGGGGGTCGAAGGATTTCGGTCGCAAATCGCGTTTACCGATGCCGAAGGGCGTTTCGGGCTGGCCGCTTCGGGCGACAGCATGGTACTTGTTTGCTCGGGCACCGGATACCTCACCCGTACTTTTCCCCTGGGCCCGATGTCGCGCGATACATTGCATTTGGGAGACCTCTGGATGCAGCCCGAACCAGCCCGGGAAGAAGACTGGGAGGCGGGGGCCCAGAGCCTGCAGGTGTCAGACGAGGAAGGGGAGCCCGACCCTGGCATGCCCCTGCTGCAGGCCGGGCGCGACCTTTTCCTCAGCCGGGCGGCCTTCGATTTCAGCGCCGGGTTTTTCAGGATACGGGGCCTTGACAGCCGCGAAACGGCAGTTTACCTGAACGGGGTCCCGATGAACCGGGCCTATGATGGCCGGCCCTCCTGGAGCAGCTGGGCGGGCCTGACCGATATCGGGCGCCACACCGAGCCGGGTTTCGGGTGGGCCTTTTCCAATACGGCATTTGGCGGCCTGCTGGGTGCTGCCGCGATCAGGGCCGCTCCTTCGGCCCTGCGGCCCGGGGCCCGCCTGACTGCTTCCTTCGGGAACAGGAGCTACCAGTTGCGACAGATGGCCACGTACAATACGGGGGTTGGCCCAAAGGGGCTGGGCCTGCTCCTGTCGTTCGCGAACCGGGTGGGTACAACCGGGTATATCTCTGGCACGCCCTTCAGTTCCCAGGCGGGCTATGCCGCCCTCGAGTGGCATCCTGACCGGGCGAATTCCCTGGTTTTGGCCGGGGCCTGGAGCCGTACGCGCCGGGGGTTGAGCGCCCCCCTCACCGAAGAAGTGGCAGGCCTTATGGGAAACCGCTACAACCCGCACTGGGGGTGGTACAAAGGCAAGGTACGCAGCGCACGGGAGCGGTTTGAGGCAGAGCCCTTGCTCCTGTTTCTGTTCACCCAGCAGAAGCCACGGCTGGCATGGGCCATTGCCGCAGGGGCCCAGTGGGGGGTGCAGATGCGCAGCCGCCTGGCTTCCTTCGGGGCACCGAACCCTGATCCGTCTTACTACCGCAACCTGCCCTCCTTTTATTTCAACAGTCCGTTGGGGGCCAATTATTACAATACGACCCTTTCTGCCAATTCCTTCCGGGCATCTCCCCAAATTGACTGGGAAGCCCTCTACCGCACCAACCATACCCTTGAGCAGGGCGGGAAGGCGGCATACCTGCAGTATGGGGACGAACAGCGGGGCAAACGCATGCACGTAAGGACCACATTCTCCTACCGCTTCCCAATGCGCCTCTCGGTTCAGGCAGCCCTGGGCTATTCGGTCGAAGACCTCGGTTTCGCCGGGCGCCTCCTCGACCTGCTCGGAGCAGACTACCACGAAGACCGCGACCCTTTCAACGGCACTTCGAACGACCTCGACGGGCCCGCCCAAAAGCAAGCTGGTGACCGGATCGGGTACCATTACAGCCTGAGCGCCCGGGCCTGGGAAGGCTTTCTTCAGGCCCGCTGGCAGCAGGGGCGCTGGGAGGCGGGGGGGTCTGTCAGATACGGAAGCGCCCGTTACGGGCGGGAGGGCTTCTTCAGGAACCAGCGCTACCCCGACCCGGCAGCGGCCGCGCCCAGGGTGCTTTCCTTCGGCCAGCTCGGGTTCAAGGCCGGGCTTGGGTACCGGCTTTCGGGCCATCAATGGGTTTACTGGCATTGGGGCCACCTGACCCGGCCCCCGTTGCTCAGGGACACCTTCGCAGACGCCAGGGAAAACAGCACGCCCTTTCCCCTGGATGGCCCCGAAACGGCCACGGGCGGGTCGATGGACCTGTTTTTTCGATACCCCTGGCTGAAAGGGCGCCTTACGGGGTACTACCTTCGTATGGCAGGAGGCCGGTCGCTGCGCTCCTACTTTGCAGAAACAGGGTACGGGGAAGCCTTCATGCGGGAAGCCACGGGCGGCATAGCATCCCTGCACCGCGGGGTGGAAGCAGGCCTGGAATTCCGGGTCAACCCCTCCCTGGCCCTGACGCTCTCGGCGGCCGCAGGGGCTTATACCTATTCGGGCGAGCCGCGAACCTGGCTCTATTATTATCCCGGTGACCGGGGCTTGCACTCCCTCCCCGGCAACGGGGTGCTCGACCTGGGGGCGCCCCGCCTCGACGGCTACCATCTGGGCAGGGGCCCTGAGGTTGCCTGGTCTGTCGGCTTATCGTACAGGGACCCGCGGTTTTGGTGGCTCGACCTTCGGGCCAACTACCTGGGCAACTCCTATGAAGACCTGGCGGTGCTGCGCCATGCCAGGGGATTTGATCTGTTGCCCGGCACCGGAGAGCCAGACCCGGCTGCCGGGCCCGGCGCCCTGGAAGCCTACCGCGCCCAGGGGCCCCTGCCTGCCTCTTACCTGTTGAACCTGAGCATGGGGAAGTCCTGGTTGAAAGGGCGGCATTATGTCAGCGTTTTTGCAGGCTTCAACAACCTGTTTGATCAGATCAGCCGCACCGGGGGGTACCAGCAGGGGCGGCTCGCCACCTTTTCAGGGCTGGAGGAAGATACCCGCAGCGGGCATCCGTCTTTCGGGCCCCGGTACTGGTACGGGACCGGACGCACTTATTTTTTAAACCTATCCTGGAGTTTTTAAGTATGAAAAATTGGAACCTGGCCAGAGAGGTGGCCTGTTTTTTGACTATTTGCCTGTGGGCCTGTGCAACGGATGAAGAACCGGCCCCGGCCGACGGAAAATGCGATGCCGATGCCGGAAGGCTTGTCGGTTTTGAGCAATTGTTCTCCATGTATCGGGGCGAGGTGGCAGAGATCACCCTCGACCAGGTACTGGAAGGGTTTGTCGTCTCTTCCGATGCGGAAGGGAATATCTTTGGAAGCATCTACCTGCAAGACAGGCTGGCCAACCCTTCCTTTGGCCTCGAGCTGAAAACGGACCTGCTTGAGACAGAAGCGCGGTTCCCACCCGGTTCGCGGGTGCGGGTCGACCTCAAAGGACTTTGCCTGGGCAGGCAGGATGCGGGCTTTGCCCTGGGCAGCAAGCGCGATATTTTCGGGAATGCCGTCCTGGATCGGCTGCCGGCCCTGGCTACCCTGGAGCACCTGGCCCTGGCCTGTGAGCCGGGGGGCGAACCCTTGCCCAGGAGGGTATCCCTGGATTCGCTTCGGGAAGATTGGGTGCATACCCTCCTTCGCCTCGAGGACCTGGAGGTTTCCGGGAGTTATGCCGATTCGCTGTTTGCGGCCCCCGAAGCCGAGACCCTGGTGCCGCTGGAAGATTGCCCGGGAAGGCGCATCGACCTGGTAAACAGCGGCTATTCCGATTTTCAGGCCCGCAGGCTCCCCGGGGGCAGCGGGTCGGCCACGGGCATCCTGCTCGGGAAGCGCGGTAATTTCCGGCTGCTGATAAGCCGGGCGTCAGACCTCGATTTCCGGAACCCATCCTGCGCCGAGCTCTTTCCCCCAGTGCGGTCAGACCGGGTGTTTATTTCCGAACTCGCCGACCCCGACAATGAACCGGATGCGCGTTTCCTTGAGCTGTACAACGCAGGAGACGAGGCCGTGAACCTGAGGGGGTGGAGTTTGTTGCGCCACACCAATGACAACCCCGTGGCCGGGGCCCCGGTCAACCTCGACGGCCTGGTCATACTGCCCCGTTCGACCCTGGTTTTTTCTGCCAGGCCCGAGGCCTTTCAGGCGGTGTATGGGAAGGCGCCCGACGTGTCGATCCGGATCAATGGCCCGGCTGATTCGAACGGGGACGATACCATTGTGCTGATGAACCCTTTCGGGGAAGTTGCCGATATTTTCGGGGTGCCGGGTACAGACGGCTCGGGTACGGCACACGAATTCGAAGACGGGGGGGCTGAACGCCGGGCCGCCATTCAAAGGTCCAATCCTGTCTTTGACCCCGATGAATGGCAGATCTACAATGACAGCGGCGGGAATGGCACCCAAAACCTCCCCCGTCAGGCCCCTGGCGATTTTACCCCCGGCCTCCATGACCCCGGGGCGCCAGGGGGTGTGTGAGACAGGGCTCTTTTGCTATGGGCAGGGGGCAATAAAAGACAGGTCATTTCGTATCGGTCTTCCTTTTATTGCTACTTTTATAGACATGGACAGCACCCAATTTTTCGACCAGATTAGGGCAGGTGACCTGGACGGTGTACGGCAAAGCCTCCAGGCCCAACCCGGCCTGGCAACCGCACGCGACGCACGGGGTTCCACCCCCCTGATCCTGGCGGCCTATTACAACCACCTCGACCTGGTCCGATTGCTGCTCGAGCAGGGGACCCCTGTCAATGAAATGGACGGCTCGGGCAATACGGCCCTGATGGGGGTCTGTTTCAAGGGGTACGAAGAAATGGCGCGCCTCCTGATCGGGGCCGGGGCCGATGTGAATGCCCGTAACGGCATGGGCGGCACCTGCCTGATCTTCTCAGTGACCTTCAACCGGCCTGAGATTGCCCGTCTGCTTCTGGAAGCAGGGGCCGATGCCTCGGCCAGCGATGCCCAGGGCAAGACAGCCCTCGACCACGCCCGGGATCAGGGACTTTCCGAATTGATCTCCCTGCTGGAAGCAACCCAATAGCCTGTTTTACTATGGAAGTAGCCCTGGTACAAACCATGCTGCACTGGGAAGACCCCGATGCAAACCGCAATCACCTCGCCTCTTACCTGTCTCCATTGTCGGGGCAGGCAGACCTGGTCGTTTTACCGGAGATGTTCACGACCGGCTTCACCATGGCACCTGAAAATATTGCAAAAGCAGAGGCCCTGCGTACCCTCGACTGGATGCGCGAATGGGCCCGTCAGACCGATGCAGCCCTGGTCGGCAGCCTGGTATGGCCCGAGGGGGAAACCTACAGGAACCGGCTCGTGTTCATGATGCCCGACGGGGCCTATGCCACCTATGACAAGCGGCATACCTTTACCCTGGCCGGGGAAGACCGGGTCTATACGCGGGGCACCCAGAGGTTGCTGGTCCCTTTCCGCGGGTTCACCTTCTGCCCCCTGATCTGCTACGATCTCAGGTTCCCGGTGTGGAGCCGCTATGCCGATCCGTATGACGTGCTGATCTATGTGGCCAACTGGCCCGAGGTGCGCATCTCGGCCTGGGACACCCTGCTGCGTGCCCGGGCGATCGAGAACATGGCCTACGCGCTGGGGGTGAACCGCCTGGGAAGCGACCCGAACAAACACCGGTACCCGGGCCACAGTGCCGCCTATGACTGCCTGGGTACAGCCCTGGCTTTTTCAGGAAAAGAGGAAGTACTGCGGGTGCGTCTTTCCCGGCACCACCTGGAAGAAACCCGATCCAAACTCCGCTTCCTGGATGACCGGGATGCCTTTACTCCCGGATGGTAAAGGTCTCCACCTTTTCCCAGTTGGCCCGTATCTCGATGGGGGCCGGGTAATAGACGACCTCTTCGGGCTGCACCTTCCCGAGGAAATTCCCAGGGTCCCAGCGCCCGTTGCGGTTATCGTCGAAAATGATGCGCACCCGGTAGGTATCGGGCTTCAGCCAGTTGAATTCGATCTCCTGCGGCTCAGACAGGGAAAGCCTCCGAACCGTGTTTTCGCGGTTGTCGGTTAATTCCACGATCAGCGGGAAGCGCAGCGCGCCCTGAAGGGAGAACTTCAGCACGCCGAAATCGGTTGGGGCCCCCACCCTCCAGCGCGTGATCAACGTGTCATTCGTGCCCCCAAAAAAGTCGGTGACTGCCCCGGGCAGCATTTGCAGGGTATAGGATTGTTCCGCCGTTTTGGGAAAATCAAAAAGGACCCGGCTTTCCAGGCTGTCGAGCCGAATCCGGTAAGGCACGGCCAGGGTATCCTGGTCGACCAGGCTCATAAAGGCCGTGTCGGCGCTCACCAGGGGGATGCTCGTGGAGAGGAACAGGGAATCGCCCGGTACCATTTCGTTGCGCGGGGCCCAGCTCAGCATCAGGGAATCGGGCTTTATCTGCAGGGGTTTCACCGTGAAGGTATCGATACGTTGTGGATTCCCGGGTTGCCTGAGGGCAAACTGCATGGAATCGGGTTGCCAGGGCGTAAACCAGAAATTCAGGCTGTCTTTCCCGTACACCGGGGCCACCAGGGTGCGCACGCTGTCGGGCAGGGGGGTCAGGAGCTCGATCTCAGGCGCCTCTTCTCCAAGGTACCCGAACAAGACCTTGTTGGCGGCCGCATAAGTGGGCGGGCGTACGCTGTATTTCGGGATTTCCTTGAAAAGGCGGAGCTTGTAGGTAGCCTCGGTGGGAAGCACGATGGTGTCTTCTGCAAAGCCGATCTTGTCGGCATTGGGGTCAAAGACGTTGTTTTTCCCTTCATCCTTGAGGGCGATGAGCCTGTAATGCCCCGCTTTCAGGTTTTCGAGCCTGAAAATCACCGCGCTGTCGAGGGTATTGGTCATGTAATAGGGGGGCTTCTTCAAGACCACCGAATCGGTAAAGGAGCTGTCAATCTCGTACAGCATCACGCTGATGAACGCATCTGCCTTGCGGTTGAAGCCGTCGGCCACCACGCCGCTCAGGCTCAGGGAATCGATGAAATCCCCGGTTGAGAAAACATAGGTCAGGAAGTTGTACGGGTTCCCCTCGTTGTTGTCGACCACGCTCTGGCCGAAATTCAGGGTGTAGGTGGTGTTCTCAAGCAGGGTGTCGGCAAATTTGATCTCCAGGTATTTGCTGGCTCCCCCCATCGGGCTGATCTCGGGCGGGTATTTGAGGGGAGGGGAAATGATGAGTTGCTTCTCGGTATTCTGAAGCCGTATGTACTCGTCAAAATAGAGGCGGATGCGGTCGGCCCTGAAACCGGTGCTCCGGTTGGGGGGCTCTGCCCGCAACAAAACAGGAGGGGTTTCGTCTTTCGGGCCCCCGCTCGGGGTGCCCCGGCGGCCGCATTGGCTCAGGGCCAGCACCATGCAAAGCGCGAAAAGGGCGGCCAGCAAACGGCGGACGATCTTCATAAGCCACGTTGTTGCCCACAAAGAAACAACTAATTTGGGAATTGATGGGAGGGAACCAGGGCCATGGCGGCAATTGAGATCCTGACGCCGGGTATGGCGCCCAGCGCCTCGCAGCAGGCCTGGAGGGTGGCCCCTGTGGTGATCACATCGTCTACCAGGAGAATCCGGGCCCCTTCGAGCAGGCCCGGGCGGGGCACGTAAAAGGCGCCCCTGATGCTTTCCTGTCGCATCCAGCGGTCTTTGGAGGTCTGGGTGCGCCGGTGCCGCCTCCTCAGCAGCATTTGGCCGGAATACCGTGCATTAAGGTGGGCCGCGATGCGGCGACCGAAGCGATCGCATTGGTTGTAACCCCGATGCCGCTTTTTCCGGGCATGCAGCGGAACGGGGAGTACCCAGTCGATCTCCCCCAGTGCCTTTTCCGATTGCAAAACCCTCCCATACCAGTCTCCGAGCCAGTCCCCGATACTTTCCTGCCCCCTGTACTTGAGGTGATGGATCAGGCGCTGCACAGTTCCTCCCGTTTCGAAATAGAGCAGGGCAGCGGCCTTTGCCACGGCCCGCTGGCCGTAAAAAAGGCGGTCGGCCGGGCTGTTTACCTCAAGATGGGTATCGGTAAGGGGCAATTCATTTCGACAAAATGCGCACAGGATGCGCTCTCCCCGATATAAGTGAGCATTACATCCAAAACACAGGGCAGGTACGAGGAAGGAGTCTAGATCATTTAGTACTTTTGGTAACTTACAATACATCAATTCTGACCAAACACCCATTTCCCTGTTAGGACCCCCGACCCGATGGATTTTCAAGACAATAGATTCAATTATAAAATTGTGTTTGCAGCCCTGGTCGCGGTAATCGTGGGGATCCTTATCGCCTTTTACTACAGCTACGCCCAGTCGCAGACCCAAATCGGGTACCTGGAGAAGGAGCGAAGCCTGCTGGTCAAAGACCTGACCCTGATGAGCGCCGAGGTAGACCGCCTCTCGGCCCTGAACGAGGTGAATGAGATCGAGCTCACAGACAGCCGCGAGCGCGTGCAGCAACTCCTCGATTCGGTCGGCCGGCTGAACTTCAACATTGCCAAGCTGCGCGAATATCGGGCGGAACTCCGCAAAATGGAAGCACGGTACGATTCCCTGAAGCTCCGGAACAATAACCTGCAGTATAACAACACCCTGCTGGCAGACAAATACGAGGAGACCCGGAAAATGCTCGAAGAGCTCCGGGGGCGCAGCAATACCCTGGCAGAGGCCGAGGCCCAGCTTCGCGAGAAGAACCGCGAGCTCAGCCGGGAGCTCCGCCGCAAAAGCTACCTCCAGCTCAACAACCCCGAAGGCAGCGGGTTCCGCATGCGAAGCGGCCGGCCCATCCGCACCAACAAGGCCTCCACCATCGAGAAATTGAGGGGCTGCGTCACCGTGGCAGGCAATCCGAACACGAATGCCGAGGAGAAGGTGATCTACCTGCAGTTCCTGGGCCCCGACATGCGGGTCATCGAAGACAATGCCAACATCCTTTCCGTCAATGGGAACGTGTATAGCAAAAAGGTGGAGCTCCTCTTTATGGGCGACGAACTGAACGTGTGTGATTTTATCTCCGTGCCCGAAGGGACCCTTGGAGCCGGCATCTATACCCTCAATGTCTTTGAGGATGAACGCCTGCTGGCGACGGCCGAGTTCGAGTTGAAATAAGGGCCCCGAATTTTCCCCGAATATTCTATTTTTGCCCAATGGCAAACCAAGAAGATGATTTTAAACGGGTCGTATCCCATGCCAAGGAGTATGGGTATGTGGTCCAGTCGAGCGAAATATACGACGGGCTGAGCGCCGTTTACGATTACGCCCAGAACGGGGCCGAACTCAAGCGGAACATAAGGGAATACTGGTGGAAGGCCATGGTGCAGCTCCACGGGAACATCGTGGGCATCGACGCGGCAATCTTCATGCACCCCACCACCTGGAAGGCCTCAGGCCACGTTGACGCCTTCAATGACCCCCTGATCGACAACAAGGATTCCAAGAAACGCTACCGTGCCGACGTGCTGGTAGAAGACCACGTCGCCAAGATAGAAGCCAAGATCGACAAGGAGGTGGCCAAGGCCGCCAAGCGGTTCGGGGAGGCTTTCGACCGGCAGCAGTTCCTCGATACCAACCCGCGGGTTCGGGAGTACCGGGAGCAGGGCGACGCCATTCTGAAACGCCTGGCCCGTTCCCTCGAGAAAGAAGACCTGGCCGACGTCAAGGCCCTGATCGAAGAACTGGAAATCGTTTGCCCGGTTTCGGGCAGCCGCAACTGGACCGAGGTCAAGCAATTCAACCTGATGTTCGGCACCAAGCTGGGGGCCAGCGCCGACTCGGCCATGGACCTGTACCTGCGTCCCGAAACCGCCCAGGGCATCTTCGTGAATTTCCTGAACGTGCAGAAGTCGGGCCGCATGAAGATCCCCTTTGGCATTGCCCAGGTGGGCAAAGCCTTTCGCAACGAGATCGTGGCCCGGCAGTTCATTTTCCGCATGCGCGAATTCGAACAGATGGAGATGCAGTTCTTCATCCGCCCCGGCCAGCAGAAGCAGTGGTACGAATACTGGAAGGAGGCCCGCCTCAAATGGCACCTGTCCCTGGGGATCCCTGCCGAAAATTACCGTTTTCACGACCATGAGAAGCTTGCCCACTACGCCGACGCGGCGGCCGATATCGAGTTTCGCTTCCCGTTCGGCTTCAAGGAGCTCGAGGGGATCCACTCCCGGACCGATTTCGACCTGGGCAATCACGAAAAGTATTCCGGGAAGAAACTGCAGTATTTCGACCCCGAGCTCGATGAGCACTACGTGCCCTATGTGATCGAGACCTCCATCGGGCTCGACCGGATGTTCCTGGCGGTGTTTTCACATGCCCTGCAGGAAGAAACCCTCGAAGACGGCAGCACCCGCACGGTACTCAGGCTGCCGGCCGTTTTGGCCCCGGTCAAGGCCGCCGTGCTGCCGCTGATCAAGCGCGATGGCCTTCCCGAGCTCGCCCAGCAGATCGTCGACGACCTCAAATGGGATTTTATCGTCCAGTACGACGACAAAGATGCCGTAGGGCGGCGCTACCGCCGGCAGGATGCCATTGGCACCCCCCTCTGCATCACCGTTGACCATCAGACCCTCGAAGACCAGACCGTGACCCTCAGGTACCGCGACAGCATGGAGCAGGTACGCGTGCCGGTCACCAGCCTGTCTGCCCGCATCCACGAAGAGGTAGACATGAAGCAGTGGCTGCTGCGGATGGAGGCGCTCTAAAGGTCGTAGAGCAGCAGCAACCCCAGGTACATGTTCCGCCCGTTGCCCGGGTAGTAATACCGCGGTTCTGCCCCCCCGAACCCAACGGCATTGATGAGCACCGAACTGGCGTACAGGGTGTCGAACAGGTTGTTGACCCCCAGTTCGAGGCTTGCGTGCAGGCGGGTTGAAAGCTGTCGCCGGTAACCGACCTGCATATTCACCAGCTGATAGGCGTCGCTTGAGAGGGTATTGCTGTCGGTCAGGGGGATGGGGTCGACGTACTGGTAGCTGCCGTTCCAGTACCAGCCCGCGCTTCCCCTCACGCGCAGCCCCGCATAGACCCGGCTGCGAGGCACCCCGGTAAGCGGGTTCCCGGAATAATCCATTCCGTCATCGATGAATTCCCTGAATATGGCGTCGTTCAGCGTATAGGAAAGAAATGGGATGACTTCGGCGGCAGTGCCCAGCGGCTGCCTGTATTCCAGGCTAAGTTCCAGGCCCCGGTGGCTCGTACTTCCGGCATTGCGGCCGATGTACTGATCTTCGCCCACCCGGTCGGCAACCAGCAGGTCGTTGATCTCCATGAGGTACAGGGCCCCGGTCAGCAACAACCGGGCCTGCGGCACCACCAGGCTGCCGCCCAGTTCGTAATTCATGCCTTTTTCCTGCCCGATCTCCGGGTTGACCAGGCCATCCGGGTTCAGGGATTCTTCCAGGCTGGGGTTGCTGAACCCGCGGCTCAGGTTCAGGTAGGCGAAGGAGCCATTGCCCCAGCTGTAGCGCACATCGAGGCTCGGCAGCAAAATCGGGTCGAAATTCCGACGGGCCGAGCGATTGGCATCGCCTGTGTTGAGTAGGTCCCGGAAATCGTAGCGCGTATGGTTCAGGGCCAGCCCCCCGCGTACCCGGAAGGGTTCGGAAATTGCCCACTCCAGGCTTCCGAACAGGTACAGCTGGCGGCGGTATTCCTGGTTCCGGCTCAGGAGGTCTCCCTGCAGGCTGCCGTTCCCGTCGTTGTCCTGATACAGGTTCTCATAGGTGGCCCAGGCATACCGGTCGCGGTAATACTCCCCGCCCAGCTCGGCTTCGGGTGCCCGCTGCCCCTGCCCGAGCCGGCCCCGGAAGACCGACCTGAACCCATACCCAAAGGTGTATTCATCCAGGATGTTGAACGGCCGGGGTTCGTAATGGTCGAGGTAGGTCAAAAAAACGCTGCTCGTGTTTTCGAAGCCCCCCCCCAAAGAGATGCGGTCTGAAAACCCCACCAGGGTGTATTTATTGTCTTCGTACCCTTTGGCCTGTGCCCAGGTAAAGGCGGCCTGCGTAGGGTCCGTTTCATAGGCGGTCCGGCCCAGGGAGCTCGGGATCTCGGCCCGGTAGTCGATGTATTGGGCCAGCAGGTTGAGCCGGTGGCTTTCGGAGGCTTCCCACCCCAGGTTAAGCAACAGCCCGTCGCGGTCGAAGGCATTGTTTTCGCGGTACCCCTGGGTAGTGAGCCGGTTGTAGCGCACCTCCCCGCTAAGGGCGTCGTCGCGGAAGGCCAGGCTGAGGTTGTTCTTGAACAGGCCGTACGAGCCGGCGCTCATCCGGTTGCGGAGCAGGGCCCCGCTTTCCTTCTTCGGATCGGACCGGAGCAGCAGGGCCCCGCCCAGGGCAGCCCCGTACGATCCCGATTTCGGGCCCTTGACCACCCTGATGCTCCCGAGGTCTTCCAGGTCGAAGGCCTCCAGGGTCGAAAACCCAGAGCCGTCGGTTACGGGGATGTCGTTGTAGTACATGCGCAGCTTGTTGGTGCCGAACCCCGTGCGCGCCCCCACCCCGCGAATGGTGATGCGGTTGGTATTCAGGGCGCCCGAGAGGAAATAAACCCCGGGCACCTGGTTCAGGGCCCCGGCAAAGTCGATGGGGTTCTGCAGGGCCAGGGCCTGCTCGGTGACCACTTCAGAGGCGACCAGGCCCAGGGGAGACTCCCCGGCCCGCTGGGCTTCGAGCACCACCTCTTCGAGCCCCACCACCGAATCGCGCACCTGGGCCGGTTCCTGGGCCACGCCGGCCAGGATTCCCATCAGCCATACGGGTATGAGTTTCTTCATCAGAACTGCTTGTGCCGCAAAGATACCTCCTGCGAACGATTTCCCGGGGTTGGGGGGCCATTAAAAGCATCCCGGAAAGGCCTGCCGGGGTGGATCGGCCTTCCGCGACGATGGCCCGGGTTTCAGCAGCTGAATCTCATTGCGTATTTTTGCGACAAATTTTTGATTTGAGAATAGCCTCTTACAATGTAAACGGCATCAGGGCGGCCCTGGGGAAGGGGTTCCTCACCTGGCTGAAACAGGCAGACCCCGACCTGATCTGCCTGCAGGAGATCAAGGCCCGGGAAGAGCAGCTCGACCTTTCCCTCTTTGAAAAGGCCGGGTACGCGCACCATTTCTGGTTCCCCGCCGAAAAGAAAGGATACAGCGGGGTGGCCATCTTGTCGCGCCAAAAGCCCGACCATGTGGAATACGGCACCGGCATCGGGTATATGGACGTGGAAGGCCGCAACCTGAGGGCCGATTTTGGCGGGGTTTCCGTGATGAGCCTGTACCTGCCCTCGGGCACCAACATCGACCGGCTCGACCACAAGCTTCAGTATATGGCCGACTTCCAGGAATACGTCAACCGGCTCCTGGAGGTAAAACCCGAACTGGTGATCTGCGGCGATTACAACATCTGCCACCGCCCGATCGACATCCACGACCCGGTGCGCAACAAAAACGTTTCCGGCTTTTTGCCCGTCGAACGCGAATGGCTCGGCCGCTTCATCGACAGCGGGTTTATCGACAGCTTCCGGTATTTCAACCCAGACCCGCACCACTATACCTGGTGGACCTACCGGGCCGGGGCCCGCGCCAAGAACAAGGGCTGGCGGCTCGACTACGGCATGGTGAGCCAGCCCCTTGAAAACCGCCTGAAGCGGTCGGTAATCCTGCCTGAGGCCAAACACAGCGATCATTGCCCCATTTTGCTCGAACTGAGTGAGTAACCCAAACCCTCCTGAAATTTATGGAATACACCACCTTGCCCCATACCGACTTAGAAGTGAGCAAAATCTGCCTGGGCACCATGACCTGGGGCCGGCAGAATACAGAGGCGGAAGCGCATGCCCAGATGGACTACGCCCTGGAGCAGGGGATCAATTTTTTCGATACGGCCGAGTTGTATCCCATTCCTGCCCACCCTGATTTCCATTCCCATACCGAAAAGATCATCGGGAACTGGTTCCGCAAGACCGGGAAGCGGGATGAAATTGTGCTGGCTTCCAAGATCGTGGGCCCTGCCCCCTTCACCAAATTCATCCGCACAGAAGGGTACCGGCCCGAATCGCTCGCCGAGGCCGTTGAATCGAGCCTCAAAAGGCTGCAGACTGACTACATTGACCTCTACCAGCTCCACTGGCCTGAGCGTTCCACCAATTACTTCGGAAAGCGGGGGTACAGGCACGACCCCAAAGACCACTGGGAAGACAATATCCACCAGGTGCTCGAAACCCTGGGGGAGCTGATAAATCAGGGAAAGATCCGCCATGTGGGGCTTTCCAATGAGACCCCCTGGGGGGTGATGCGCTTTCTGGAAGAGGCCAAAGTACACCAAAACCTGCCCCGGATGATCACGATCCAGAACCCGTACAGCCTGCTGAACCGGCAGTTCGAGGTGGGGCTGGCCGAGATTGCACACCGCTCGCGCATTGGCCTGCTGGCCTATTCGCCCCTGGGCTTCGGCACCCTGAGCGGCAAGTACCTGGGCGGGCAGCAACCCGAAAAGGCCCGAATTACCCTGTTCCCGAATTACCAGCGCTACAGCGGAGACACCGCCGTGGCCGCCACCGCGGCCTACAAGGAAATCGCCGAGCGCCATGGCCTGAGCCTGGCCCGCATGGCCCTGGCCTTTGTGAACAGCCGCCCCTTTCTGACGGCGAATATCATCGGGGCCACCAGCATGGAGCAATTGAAGGAGAACATCTCCAGCATTGACCTGGAGCTGGATGAGCATATTTTGAGGGAGATCGAGGCCGTGCACAACCGGTTTCCGAATCCGGCCCCTTAGGGAATTAGCTAATTAGCGAATTTGACAATTAGCGAATTAGGTTATTAGACAATCGGGGATTTGAAAATTTGAAGAACCTGCTCGCGCGGATTTGTAACTTGATCGCGCGGATTTGTAATCCGTGCGGTCGACTCAGGTTGGGGCCAAAAAGGACAACGTTTTCATTTACTTCCCGGTTAATGCCCTAATTGCCACATTACCCGATAGCGCGTCCCGATGGCTATCGGGATACAATCCGTGCGGTCGACATTCCCGAAAATTATCACATTTACACATTAGCACATTAGCACATCAGCACATTGGCTACCCGAACAGGTCCCTGACCAAATCTTCCACCTTCCCCACCTTCCGCACCTCAATAGCCGTCTTTTTGGCCGGAAGGGACGTGTTGGCAGCCACATAGATGGTTGAGAACCCGAGCTTTTCGGCCTCGCCGATGCGCTGGTCGATGCGGGGCACCGACCTGATCTCGCCTGCCAGCCCGACTTCGGCGGCGAAGCACACATCTTTGGGCACCGGGATGTCGGCATTGCTCGAGAGGATGGAAGCCAGCACCGCCAGGTCAATGGCCGGGTCGTCTACCTGGATGCCGCCCGTAACATTGAGGAAAACATCCTTGGCAGCCAGCCTGAAGCCGGCCCTTTTCTCAAGAACCGCCAGCAGCATGTTGAGCCTCCGGGCCGGGAAGCCGGTCGCCGACCGCTGGGGGGTACCGTACACGGCCGAGCTCACCAGGGCCTGGATCTCGATCAGGAGGGGGCGCATCCCCTCCAGGGTGGCCGCCACGGCAGTGCCGCTCAGGGGTTCCGGGTGCTGGGAGATCAGGAGCTCAGACGGGTTGGCCACTGCGTGCAGGCCGTCGCCCTTCATTTCGTAGATCCCCAGTTCGGCCGTGGAGCCAAACCGGTTCTTCAGGGCGCGGATGATCCGGAAGAGGTGGTTGCGGTCGCCTTCAAACTGCAAGACCGTGTCTACCATATGCTCCAGAACTTTGGGCCCGGCGATGCTCCCGTCTTTGGTGATATGCCCGATCAGCAAAACCGGGGTATGTGTTTCCTTGGCGAATTTGATGAGTTCGGCCGTGCATTCCCGTATCTGAGAAATGCTCCCGGCCCCGGCCTCCAGGTAATCGGAATGCAGGGTCTGGATCGAATCCACGATCAGCAGGTCGGGCTCCAGCGCCTCTACCTGTTTGAAGATCCGGCTGGTGTTGGTCTCTGTCAGGAGGAAGCAGGAGTCGGCCTCTGGCCGAACCCGCTGGGCCCGCATGGCGATCTGCTGCTGGCTCTCTTCGCCCGATACGTAAAGGGTTTTCAGGGGCAGGTTCAGGGCGAGCTGCAACAGCAGGGTGCTTTTCCCGATGCCGGGTTCGCCCCCGATCAGGACGAGGGAACCGGGGACGATACCCCCTCCCAGCACCCGGTCGAGTTCGGGGTCGCCACTGGGGATGCGCGGCTGCTCGTCAGGCCTGATCTCACTCAGGCGCATGGGCCGTGCTGCCCGCACAGGCGAGGCTTCCGTTTTCCAATCGGCCCTGGAAGGTTTTTCAAGGACCTCTTCTACCAGGGTGTTCCACTCTTTGCACGAAGGGCACTGCCCCGCCCATTTGGCGTATTGGGCGCCGCAGTTCTGGCAGAAATAGGCGGTTTTGGTCTTGGCCATAGCGAGACGGGCTCAGGGGGCTAAAGATAGCCCCGGCCGTCCGAATAACCAAGCGGGGAAGTGGTCATTTCGGGTTTTGAGAAAGGTCTTCTGCCCGAAGATCAGTATCCGAAATCAGCTTTGAGGGCGTCCATTTTTTCCAGCGCCATTTCCTTGGTCAGGAAGTCGATTTCCTGCATGCCAAAGGCCTTTTCAAAGGTCCTGAGGGCTTTTTTGGGGTCACCGGTCTGTTCGTAGTATTCCCCTTCGAAATAAAACCCGAGCATGGTTTCGGGGAATTCCTGCTTGCAGAGGTCGGAGAGGGGTTTCAGGGAGGCGTAGTCCTGTTTTTTGCGGATGCCTGCGTAGATGGCCATGATATCGTTCAATTCCACCCTTTTGCGAAAGCCGAACAGGGTGTTGATCATCTCGTATTTGTTTTCCAGATAGGCGTAAACCGGTTCTTCGGTGGTCAGCACCTTCTCGCGGTATTCCTTGGGGCTGATGGGCTTGAACATCTCGAAGGTACGGTCCCAGGCCTTGCCGATCCCGTAGGTGGCGATCGAAATGTCGTTGGCGGTTTCGTACCGGTCGTAAAAGTAGTACAGGCCTTCTTTGTCGAGCTTCTTCAGGTTGGCATCGAGCGCCGCAACGCGGGCGTTGTCTTCACTGGGGACCCCTTCGGCAATCAGGTGGTAGAAGAGGGGGCCGCCCAGTTCAGAGAGGCGGGCTGCCACCCGCGATTCCATCTCGGGGGCCAGCAGGGGGGAAATGCTCACGTAGGCATTGAACAGGGAAGACTCCTTGAAGAGGTAGAAATTCCCGAAGTTGGCTGTGATGTCATAGCCGATGAACATCTTGAAGGGGGCCACCCGGTAGGCGCTTACCATGTAGGGGATGATCTCCAGGCCGAGGAATTCGTAGAATTGCTTGCCCTTGTCGGTGGGCAGGCCGGTATCGGGTTCGAAGGCGCAGTCTTCCCACCGCAGGTCTCCATCTTCCTGGCCGATCCCCACGATGAGCACCTGGGGCATCCCCTGGTATTTGCTGTAATACCTGGAGGTGGCCACTACCTGGTCAAAAAGCCTTTCGGCGTCGAGTACCACGACCAGCGGATATAACTTGTCCGGGCTGTAGTCTTCCGGGATATAGTATTGAACTTGGCGGCGCTCCTGCAGCTTGAACGATTCAAAGATTTCTTGCTTGACCTGGGCGCCGGCGGGGAAGGCCCAGAACAGGGCAATCATCCCGTACAGGAATGGTTTCATAAGCGGGTTTTTGGGAGAATCGCTACCGATTCCTGTTCCATAACGGCAGCAGCAGGAAAGATATTGCACCGAAGACGAAGACCATCAGGGTCTGTGCAATCCACATGATCCACCCGAAAGCGTCCCCCGAAGTGGAGGGGATCCCGAACAGCGCCAGGGACTGGCTCACGGCTATGGGGTAGAGGCCCAGGCCCCCCGGGGTGGCCGTCATGGCAAAGGCCCCGGCCACAAACCCGACCAGCAGCTGGCCGAAATCGAGCCCCAGGGTGTCGGGCACCGTGAATTTGATCACCCAGAACATGGCCACGTAGCAGCCCCAGATCAGGAAGGTGTGCCCCAGGAATGCCCATTTCCGGCGGATCTTGAAAATGCTCAGCACCCCTTCCAGCAGGCCCCTGACAAAGGTGCGCAGCTTGTGGGCGAACCGGGTATCTGACCGGCGCAGGAAGGCGCGGAAGACGTACAGGCCCCCGATTCCGCCGAGCAGCAGCAGGGCGCTGCCCGTGAGCCCGAGCCCCTTTTCGGACAGGAAACCCAGAATGATGTCGGTCTGGGAAAACAGGGCCAGCACGATGATCAGGAGCAGCATGATCAGGTCGACCACCCGTTCGGTGACGATGGTGCCGAAGCCTTTCTGGAAGGGGACCCCTTCGTAGGTGGCCAGGGCCGTCGCCCGCAGGAATTCTCCCGAGCGGGGAATGCCCAGGTTGGCCAGGTACGCCATCAAAATGATCAGGATGTTGTTTCGGAGCCTGGGCCGGTATCCCAGCGGCTCCAGCAGGTAGTTCCAGCGCACGGCCCGGGAAATGTGGCTCAGAATCCCGATAGCCACCGACAGGCTAACCCAGAAAAGGTCTGCCTCCCTGATATAGCGCAAAATGACCTGCCGGTCTTCGGGCGAGGTCATGTTGTAGGAATACCAGATCAGGAATACCCCGAGGGCTATGGGGATCCCGACCTTCAGCGCTTTTTTGAGGGGGGCGTTCAAGGTCAGTCGAGCAGGTTGGTCGCTTCGTTGGGGAATACCAGGGCAGGGTTGAAACGCCTGGCCTCCTCCACCTCCATCCAGGCATAGGCGATCAGGATGAGGATATCCCCGACGGCCACCTTGCGGGCTGCCGCCCCGTTCAGGGTGAGCTCCCCGCTTCCCCTCGGGCCGGGGATGGCATAGGTCTCCAGTCGCTCCCCGTTGTTGTTGTTTACGATCTGGACCTTTTCTCCGTGGACCAGGTTGGCAGCATCCATCAGGTCTTCGTCTATGGTAACGGAACCGATGTAATTCAGATCGGCACCCGTAACCCGTACGCGGTGTATTTTCGACTTGACAACTTCGATTAACATGGGGCAAAGATACTTAATTCAGGGCGATGTTGTCGATCAGCCGCACTCCGCCGAGGTAGGCTGCCACAAAGGCCCGGTATTTTTTTTCTTTCTGCTTGCGTTTGGCAGGTTGCAGGGTAAAGGCGTCGGCGATTTCAAAATACTCGAGTTCAAAGTCGGGTTCACCCTCAAATGCCTCCTGCACCATTTGCCTGATTTCTGAAACACTTTTCGTGCCAAACTGCGACTGTGCCAGCCCCAGGGATTGGCGGATGAAAGGGGCCTTCTTCCGGAGTGCCTCCGAAAGACGCTTGTTTCGGGAGCTCATGGCCAGGCCGTCGGCCTCGCGCACGATGGGGCAGGGCACGATTTCGACCGGGATGTCGCGCAACCGAACCAGTTTTCGGATGATTTGCAGCTGCTGGTAATCCTTTTCGCCGAAGTAGGCGCGGTCTGGCATTATAAGCCGGAGCAGGGCTTCTACGATCGTGCCCACCCCGTCAAAATGTCCGGCGCGGTGGGTCCCTT